>JBBILC010000079.1:5729-7273 GCA_037445115.1 Coleofasciculaceae cyanobacterium bin_20 | reverse complement strand
AAAGCTGATGGGCAATGTCGGTAAACGCGGCAATGAGTTCGGCGGGGGAGTCGTAGCCATAAATCCGGGCGAGGGCCGGGTTCGCGCTCAGGTATTGGCCTGCTGGCGTGGTCCGGAAAATACCTTCAAGAGCATTGTCGAAAATACTACGGTAGGTCTGTTCAACGGTCTCTAGGGCTGCCGCCGTCCGCTTTTGTTCGCTGATATCCCGGACCATGATCAGGACTTCATCGGGTCCGCAGGGGACCATGCGGGCGTCATAGTCATGGCGCTCGCCGGCGATCGTTAAATGATACTCGCTCTGTTGCAGCGTGCCGGTAGCCAGGGCGGTGTGGATTTGGGTCAAACGGGCCTGAGCCAGATCCGGCGGTAAGAATTCGCGCAGGTAACGCCCAATCACAGTAGCAGGGGTACCAATGGCGTCAAACCCTGGTGGCACCACGTAGTCTTGGTAAACCCCCTGCCGATCAATGCGCATGATCAGCGTGTCATTGAGGAGTGCCTGATAGGCGGCTTCGCGGGGGTGAGGGGCCGCAGGGGCAGCGGTTGGGGATGGTGCTGGGGAGTCAAGGGGAGCAGCAGACATGTACAGGCAACCTGGATAACGATCGCGATCGCTGCGATCGTGCCATAGAATTCCTGTTCATGGGAGGATCGTGAAGGATTGCACCTCTAGGACAGGGCCGAGCATGGCCAAGGTCATGATGTCAGCGCGGATCTGGCCCTGGATCTGCACTTGCAACCCCACCTGTTTCAACGCCGGGGGCGCATCCTTGAGTTCGTAGGTTTCTCCCGTGGGGGTGACGATGGCCCAGGTGCCCGGTCCCATCCCCGGACGGGCGATCGTGCCCGTAACTTGGCTCGTCATCCCGGTTGGACCTCCGTTTTCAAGGCTAAGTGGGCCAGACCCAAACAAAGCAGGGCATTGAGGATGAGGAAACTCCGGGCGGGAAGACCAGCCCCTAACCACAGCAACTGGGGACCCGCGATCGCGGTCCCCAGCAGAAAGACCGTCATGCCAATTGTGGTTCCGATCGCCCAGCCTTTTCCCTGGGGATGGCCCAAGAGTAGGACGAGCAAGCCAACGGGAATCAGGACACTGGCAAACCAGGGGTTCAACAGGGGACTTCCCTGGATCACATTGCCCCACTCGGCCACCCCACTGCCCAACAACCGGAAGGGCCACTGGGGCAGATCAAAGACATAGACCCCCCGCAGGAAAAAGAGACCACTGCTGCCAGCCACTAGCCCAGCCCCTAATCCCCAGGTCCAGCGGAAGGGGAAGTAATAGCGCAGGAAAATTGCCAATAGGTAAGACCCCAGGACCATCAGCAATTTGGGGACAAGGGCTGCCACGCCGCCATCAATCCAAAAGCGGGGGTTAAGGTAGCCGTTATCCCGTAACCAGCGGAAGAAGTCCCGGAAGTCTACATTGCCCCGTTCTGCTAGTTCCACCGCCTTGGCCGCATCCAGTTGACCCGCCCCGTAGTAGTTGAACGCATCATCAGGAACCGCACGGGCCGCCTTTTGCAAAACGTTGGTCA
>JBBILC010000079.1:0-5705 GCA_037445115.1 Coleofasciculaceae cyanobacterium bin_20 | reverse complement strand
CTCGCCTTGACTAGGGCCGCCACCCCAGCCACGTGGGGAGCCGCCATACTGGTGCCCTCGTAGGCCGCGAAGATCGCTGCCCCAGTTTCCGGGTCGATCGTATTCTGCAAAATTCCCCCCAGGTCACCGTCTACCTTCGAGCCGCCCGGAGCCGCCAGATCAATCCCCGCCCCAAAGTTAGAGTAGGGGGCCTTGTCGCCAGCGGGACCGAGGGCCGCCACCCCAATCACATGGGGATAGCGGGCTGGGTAGGTGGCGGAATTCTGATTGGCATTCCCGGCGGCGGCCACGATCACCACGCCCTTGTCATGGGCATAATCGATCGCGTCTCGCAACACGTGACTTTCACCCCCACCCCCTAGGCTCAGGTTGATCACATCGGCATCATGGTCCGCTGCGAACCGAATGGCATCGGCAATATCGGCCACTTCCCCAGCCCCAGAGGCACTCAACACCTTCAAGGGCATAAGTTTCGCCTGATAGGCAATCCCCGCAACGCCGTAGTCGTTATTGGTGGATTGGGCGATCGTGCCCGCCACGTGGGTGCCGTGGCCGTTGTCATCGGTGGCGTCGGTACGATCGTTGACGAAATCGTAGCCCTCGACCCACTCGGCTTGGGCTAAATCCGGTACCGGGGCAATGCCCGTATCAATGACTGCAACAGTCACGCCTGCGCCCTTCGTCCGTTCCCAGGCGGGTTCAAGGTTAATGCTACGCAGGTTCCACTGTTTGGGATAGTCCGGGTCGTTGGGGCTTTCCAGGGTGTGGTAGCGGTAGTTGGGTTCAATCCGTTCGGTGAGTTTGGCGAGGGGTGAGCGGCGCAGTGCCCGCAGGCGTTGACGATCGCCGCTAATGATATACACCTGTTCCGCCTGGGCATACTGGCTATTGAGGCGGGGTTCAACGCCAAATTCCTGGGCGATCGTCTGCAAGGCCGGTTCAATCTGGGCCGTTTGGGTTTCCCGAAAGTCGAGAATAATCGCATCAAACTCACCCCGGTTAACCGATCCCAGGTAGGTCCAGAGGGCCGCCACCAAACCGATCAGAAATAACCCTAGCCAGAATACTTTTTTCATAAGCTTCCCTCACGGACGCCGGACCTACGATCGTCAGGCTGGGAATAATCCCAGAGATGCCACCACGATAGCGCAGTTGTCCTCACCCCGATCGCAGCCAACTTGACCGGGTTGTTGTTAGGCTTCCCCCTGAAAGCGAGCGAGGAGGTCCTGACGGGAAGACCGAAGGATTAATCGAGTGCGATCGTGGGGAGACAAGGCCATTAGTTGGGGGATAATGCCAACTAAATCCTCATCGACATGATCGAACTTAGCGGCTAACAGCGCTTCCAGGTCTATCCGTTCTCCCTCTTGACGCCCTTCTTGACGCCCCCTTTCTAAGGTCTCTTCCAGCCATTGTTCATAGACAGGGGATAAGTTCATGGCAATCTCCTGCTCAGATCTGCTTAGATTGTGCCGTCTTTGAAGAGTGATCTGCAACTGGGCAAGGGCAGCGAGGGCTTGCCGTTGCAGGGGATGGTTGGCGAGGGCCCTGAGTTCGGTGACGGCAGTGCGTTGAACGGTGCCGCGTCCGAGCAGGCGGAGCCAAAGGGTGTCGGGGTGGATGGGGAGTTGGTGAATGACCACGATCGCGCTCCGCAACGCCGGGGCTAGGAAGTAGACACCCTCGGACCAGCCCGGTTGGGGTTCCGCCCGGAAGCTAGTGAGGATGCGGGGAGAAGCCGTAGGGACCAAGATCCAGAGGTGGGGGAGGTCGGGGTCCAGCCGTTTTTGTTTTTGGCGTTTAGCTGCGCGGCGTTGGTGGGCCTGGAGCCGCAGTAGTTTATTGAGGCAGGCGCAAATCTCAGCGGTGGGGCAGGATTCCGAAACGCTTCGAGGAGGGCGGGGGCCTGAAGCATTTGCCCTAGGAGGCCGAGGTGGTGTTGCTGAGTTGCAAGTTGCGGGTTAGGCTGGCACCAGAGATCAACCTGCTGGGGTTCACCAGGGGGGATTTCCAAGCTGATTTCGGCCTCAACGCTGAAGGCGATCAGGAGTCCTTTAAGGTATTGTTTGGCGAATTGATCGTGGGCTTTGCGGGTCATTAAATTTTGAATCTATAAATTTTGAATCTAGGCAAGCGCAAGGGGATAGCCAGAGGATTAGGGAAGTTGCGGAACGTTATCACAAGCGGCACAAGCGATAGAACATCGCGGTTGACTTGGGTAGGGGGGCTACACGGCCCGTCCCTAGTTACTACACTTCGTAGGCTTACCCTGCTGGCCAACTGACCACTTTGCGAGGTGCCTGCACGAAAACGCTTGAGATTCAACTCTTCTGGATGAGTAGCCTATGGCAACCATTTTGCGCGATCTCAGTTACCGCTATCCAGGGCTGTATGATGCCATTTCCTGGAGTATGACGCTCATGATAGGCGGGGAGGCCCGGTTTCGGCAGTTGGCTCTAGAGGGGCTGACGATCGCGCCGGATACCGAGGTGTTGGACCTGTGCTGTGGGGGGGGACAGGCCACCCGCTGGTTGGTGCAGCGATCACGCCATGTCACTGGCTTGGATGCCTCACCGCGATCGCTAGATCGAGCACTGCGGCTGGTCCCGGCGGCAACCTATGTGCAGGCGATGGCAGAAGCAATGCCCTTCCCAGACGCGCAATTTGATCTGGTGCATACCAGTATGGCGTTGCATGAGATGCAGCCACGGCAATTGCAGCAAATTTTGCAGGCTGTTCATCGTGTGCTGAAGCCGGGAGGGTGTTTTACCCTTGTTGATTTCCACCGTCCCCGCAATCCTTTCCTATTTCCCGGCCTAGCCTTGTTTTTTGGCCTGTTTGAGACAGAAACAGCATGGCGTTTGCTAGAGACAGATCTAAGCCAAGCGTTGGCCGCCGTGGGCTTTAGCGGCACGCCCCAGGGACCCGTCGCCACCCCAATTCAACCTCGGCTGTATTTAGGTGCGACGTTGCAAGTCCTTCAGACGTACCGATTACAGTCAAAAGATGCCCCGACGATCGCTTGACGGAAACAAGGGCTGGGGTAAGATTTTTTAAATAGGGTTTCGTTTGGGGTATTTATCCCTACCCTCCCACACACGGTATCTGTGAGAAGAGAAGGACAGAACGTGAAAAAGTTTCATCCTCGGCAATCTACTGGTTTGCGATCGGGCCGTGCACTGACAGCCATTCATCTCCCCCGATTGACTGCCAAGGGGTTAACGCGCTTAATCCGCTTTGGGATTATTACAACCCTAGTGATGTTGGCCTGCCTAGTGGGTTCGCTCCTTAACCAGCAGGAGCTAGGGGCCAGTGCCCAAGGGCCGATCGCCCAGGCGAGTGGGCCAGCCCCCGCCCAAGTTGCCGATTTTGACCAATGGCAGCGATCGCTCTTCCTAGAAGGCACCCTGACCCAGGGTGAGGTGATGGGACCGCCCCTCCCCGCCCAAGCACCCGTAGGGAATGCGGCGATCGGGGGCATGGCGGCCAAACCCCAGGCCAAGGTGACGACGAAGGTGGCAGACACCAAGCAATTGGACAACTACGGCGGGCAAAAGCTAGCCGCCGTTTCCCGGTGGCAGGGGGCGTCCTTCCCGGTCGAAAATTTCCAGATGTATACCTCGCCGTTTGGCTATCGGTTATCGCCAACGGGATCGCTGACCCAGGAGTTCCACTACGGTCTTGATATGGCGGCTCCGGAGGGCAGTTATATCCGTAATTGGTGGTCCGGTAAGGTGGTAGAAGTCTCGGATGATAGCAATTGTGGCACATCAGTGGTTGTGGAATCGGGTCCCTGGGAGCATATTTATTGCCATATGCAGGGCTATGTGACCACGGATAGTCGTGGGCGATCGATGTTGGACCAGGAGGGGAGTGTCCAGATTTATGAAGGCCAGATGGTCCCGGCGGGGGCGCGGATTGGCCGCGTGGGAATGACGGGCCGCACAACGGGACCGCACCTCCATTGGGGATTGAAGTATTCCAGCCAGTGGGTTGACCCCGCATTGGTGCTGCGGGCCATGTACGCGCAACAGGCCCGCGCCGCGTCTTAAGGGTATGCCCCCTGGACACGATCGGGCTGAGGGGGAGGTCGGAAAAGCGGCTATCGTGAGTAGTATGGACCAATGGGCATACTACGGGTGGTCATACAGCACTTCCATCCTTGGTGAGGTACAGACAAGGGGCTTAAGCCCCTTGTTCAAAAGGCTTGACAGTACTTCATTAGAGAGGGAACGGCTGTATCTATGAAGACATTGACTTTTCTGCTGAACTCACCCCTTAAGAACGGGTAGTTGATGCAATCCGCAGCCTAATGTACCTAAAACAACTCCATCTACGCCAATTTCGTAATTACCAGGATCAGCAGATTACCTTTCAGGCCCCCAAGACGATCCTGGTGGGTGAGAATGCTCAAGGAAAATCGAATCTGCTGGAGGCGGTGGAATTGTTATCAACGTTGCGATCGCATCGCGCTAGCCGCGATCGTGATCTCGTTAAGCAAGGCCATAGTACGGGGCAGATTCAGGCAACTTTAGAGCGGGTAACAGGCACGATCGATCTGGGGATTATTCTCAGGGTTAATGGGCGGCGGACCGTTTCGCGCTACCAGGAAACGTTACGGCGGCAATTGGACTTACTGGGGTCCCTGAACACGGTGCAGTTTTCCAGTCTGGATCTGGATCTGGTGCGGGGTGGGCCAGAACAGCGTCGTCATTGGCTTGATACCCTGCTCATCCAACTTGAGCCGGTCTATGCCAGTATTTTGCAGCAATATCAGCAGGTCCTACGCCAGCGAAATGCCCTACTCAAAGGACGACTAACGGTGGGTGAAGCGGCTACGCCTGACGCTGATCTTCCTTCCCAATTGGCTCTCTGGGATGCGCAACTGGTCAGTACGGGGATTCGCGTGATTCGCCGTCGTCGTCGGGCGATTGCACGTTTGGCCCCGATCGCGCAACGTTGGCACCAGGTTATTAGTAACCAAAGTGAAGATCTGGTCATTACCTATGTTCCTAATGTTCGCGCTGCTCCTGATGACGGTAGCGGGACGACCGAGAGTGATGAACCGGAGGTGATGCAGCAGTTTTTCTTCGAGCAACTACAACACAAGGCAGTGGCAGAGTACCATCAGGGCACCACACTGGTCGGTCCGCATCGGGATGATATTAGCTTGACGATTAACCAAACCCCAGCACGCCAGTATGGATCACAGGGGCAGCAAAGAACATTAGTGTTAGCGCTGAAATTAGCAGAGTTAGAACTGATTGAAAGCGTGATTCAGGAACCGCCTTTATTGCTCTTAGATGATGTTTTAGCTGAATTAGATTTAACTCGCCAGAATCAACTCCTGAGTACGATTCAGGATCGCTTTCAAACGTTGATCACAACGACCCATTTAGGGGTTTTTGATGCCAAGTGGTTACAGTCTTCGCAAGTGCTGACTGTGAATGCAGGCCAGATTCAGATAAGTTAATCATCTAATGTTTGGGAACTACAGCCCTTCCATACTTGCTGAGGTACAGACAAGGGGATTAAGCCCCTTGTTCACAAGGCTTTACAGTACTTCCTTAGAGAGGGAAGGGCTGTAATGTTTGGGAACTAATGTTTGGGAACTAATGCTTGGGAACTAATGCTTGGGAACTAATGCTTGGGAACCAGAAGTGTTGAATCTTAAGATTTTATTTTCTAAAAATAGACACACTAAT
>JBBILC010000078.1:8271-25106 GCA_037445115.1 Coleofasciculaceae cyanobacterium bin_20 | reverse complement strand
TACACGATTAGAGGCTATTTTTTAACACATTTCCTATCATTCAACACTTCTGGTCAAAGAGTCATAAAAAGAATTACGAATTAATTGTGCTTCAATTTGCTTAATACTGGTAATATCTCGTGCGAATCCATAGTATTTCTTCTCTGGTAAGATTGGCATAAAACTCCACACTAACCAGTGGTAGTTTCCCGATCGCGATCGCCAACGTCCCTCAAAATTCTGGATTTCAATCCCTTGCTTTAAATCGACTTCGAGCGCTTGTAGTTCTTCACGATAATCAGGGTGTACAAATGCAACAAGTGGTTGACTCAGTAAGTCATCCAAGCAATAGTCGAGGGTATTATGCCAACCACGATTAATTTGCTGAAAACAAAGATTCTGATCAAAAATTGCTAGTAAATCTGTAGAATGATCGAAGAAACGATCTCGTTCTGTTTGAACTTCTTTTAATAATAATTCACGAACCTGGATGCGATACGTCATTTGCTCAAAAATAGTTGCAAGGTGACTAATTTCATCTTGAAATCGCTTTTGAGTTAGAGTTGATAGATCTAGATCATAATTGCCCTCACCGATTTGCTCTAAACTCGATCTTAGTTGGGTCAGGGGACGAATTAAAATGCCTGTAATCATATAAATTACAAGCGATAGTAGGCTGTAGGCAATCAGGAAAATAGCAATAAAGCGATTGCGAACTTGTTGTTGGATATCCAGAATATAGTCTGCTTCGATATCAGCCCCCAACACAGCCACAACTCGATTCTGACGATCGCGAATCGGGCTGTAAACGGTAATCCAGGCTCCCCAGCGATCCTGATACAGCTCCCGAAAGGCTATCGTACCCGCCTCCAATGCCTGTAGGTGTTCCGGTGAACCCACAGCTGGTTCCAGAAACTTGGCACTTCTAGTGGCGTCGTAGCGTGCCCAAACATCCACCAAATAAATAATCTCATTGGAACCTTGATGCAGACCCATCCGCCGTGTATCGGGTCGATCACCGCGCACCAGGGTGAACATCCAAACATGGGGCAGGGTTTGGTGAATCTGATCCAGCCAGAGCAGTTGGCGCTGGTAGCGTGGATCATCGGAAAATCCGGCCTCGTTACGCCTGCCTTCGCGGTAAAGCGCTAGCAGTTCTTCCGCATCGATCGCTTGGGCCGCTCCGATTGCTGCTGCCTGGAGGGTATCCTTTACTTGACGGCTAACTTTGGCGATCGTGAGGGTATAAACCCAATAGTAGGTCCCGACAAAGATAAGGCTAAAAACGAGTGTAAAGCCCACGAGTAATTTGACTCGCAGGCTACTAAATTTGGGCACTTGCCGCACAATGGGAGAGGTTGGCATGAAATCAGAATGACAAATTCCGCACGCGGGGGACACACAACACCTCAATTACCCCCTGCTGACTAACTGTTGTTTAAAGGCGGCCTGTTCAGTTGAGTACAAGCTCTGTTGTAACACAGCCAGGACAGGCTGTATATTGTCAGCCAACCAAGCGATCGTCGCTAGCCAAAGCCCTGAGAAAACGAGACTCCGGATGATCCCCTGGGTGTTAGAGGCTAAGGGACTATAGGCACCGTCTCGCCAGACATACCAGTCTAGCTGGGGTGTGGCGGCATAACGGCGCTCAAATTCTTCACGGGTTAGGCGATCGCCACTGCCTAACATCAATAAGGGTAGGGCGGGCATTCCAGGGTACATACGGTCCAGCAAGCTGTTGTCGTCGGGCACTGGTAATCTCTGCTTGGGCGGTAGTCTGACAGTAATCTCTTTACAATTGTTAAAGAAAACGTCGTTGTTTGATAACGTGGGGCTAATTTTTGATGTATCTCACCTGGTACGACAGTAACACTTGGTTAATTGAAATGGCGGGCCAGCGGCTTTTGCTTGATCCCTGGCTGGTCGGTCCCCTGACTTTTGGTAAGGCAGAGTGGCTGTTCAAGGCAACCCGCACCCACGATCGCCCCATTCCGGCGGTGATCGATGTCATTCTCCTGTCCCAAGGGTTGCCGGATCATGCCCATGTCCCAACCCTAGCAGCTCTCGATCGCCACATTCCCGTGGTGGGGTCGGCCCCGGCGGCCAAGGTAGCCCAATCCCTGGGATATACCCAGGTGATCGCTCTAGCACCGGGGGAGGCGTATACCGTGGCCGATCGCCTGGAGATTCGAGCTACCCGTGGGGCGCTGGTGGGACCAACGGCGGTGGAAAATGGCTATGTACTGAGCGATCGTTACCAGGGCTATAAACTCTATTACGAGCCACATGGATTTAATGACGCAGCCATCCAAGCCCTAGCCCCCGTGGATGTGGTGATTACCCCGATCGTCGATATGAAACTGCCCCTGCTGGGACCCATCATTCGGGGTCAGCAAAGTGCCCAGGAATTGATCCAATGGCTACAGCCGCAAGTGGTGATCCCGACCGCTGCCGGGGGAGATATTCAAATGACCGGTGTCCTCGATCGCTGGCTCACGTTTACGGGCAGCGCTGTCGAGTTGCGCCAAACCCTTGCCCACCAGGGTAGCCGAACCCAGGTGTTAGAACCCACCCCAGGGGAACGGCTGGCTGTGCCGTTGTCCCCACCGCTGAGTTTGTCGGTTGCGCCTTGAGGCAGCGGTTAGGGCGTTAGGGGCACCCGCTCCACCCCTGTTACCCACGTGCCATCAGGGGATAGATCAAACCAGCGATAACCGGGTGGCCGATCATCCAGGGCAAAGGTGGCCACCTGCGGCCTAAATTGGTGGCAGGTGGAGGGTGCGGCCAAAAAAGTGATGCCCTGGATCTGGGTTTGAAATTCCTGGTGGATATGGCCAAAGATAACGAGGCGAACCTGGCGATGGGGGCGGATACGGGCAAGAAACGCGTCTGAGTTGCTTAACCCGATCGCATCGGCCCAGGCTGCCTGGACAGAACAGGGTGGATGATGGAGGGCAATCAGGGTGGGTAACGGGCTGGTGTCGAGTTGCTGGGTGAGCCAGTCTAGGGTCGTCTCGCTAAGATAACCGCCCACTTCACCAGGCTGACTAGAGTTGAGAAGGAGGAGTTGCCAACCGGCCTGTTGGAGGATCTTGTCCGATCGCAGGGGGGCGCGATCGCAGCAGCGCTGCATCGTCGCCGGGTGGTCATGGTTACCCGGAATCCAATAGCTCGGCACCTGGAGGGGAGTGAGCAAATCCACCAGGCGATCGTAGGATTGGGGGGACTCATCCTGGGATAAATCCCCGGTCAGTAACAGGAGATCGGGCCTTGGGGCGTGGGCTTGTAGGTGGGCCAGCACCCTTTGCAAGCTTGCAGTTGTCGCGATACCCTTCTGTAAAGCGTGGGCATCAGCCAGTAGGTGGGTATCCGTCAGTTGGACAATGCGCATGGGAATGACCGTCCCTTACTACCGCCCACTCGGACACATCTGACGTACCATAAAGCCACTCGGCAAAATGGCATTACACCAATTCACCCCATTGAGGTGGGTATGGCTGAGGTTCGCCCCACTGAGATTGGCCCCACTGAGATTGGCCCCTCGCAGGTCCGCATGGCTGAGATCAACCCGCCGCAGGTCCGCACTACTCAGGTCCGCACCCCGTAAGATACTGGTGGTCAGCTTGGCATCCCGCAGGTTGGTGTAGGTCAGGTTCGCCTCGGTCAAGTTAGCCCCACTGAGATCCGCACCCAGGAGATCCGTCCCACTCAGATCCAGCTTGCTGAGGTTCATCTGGCGCAGGTAGCAATTTTGGCATTGGCGGGTGTCGAGGATACGGCGGATCTGGCTGTTGAGGGGAGCCGGACCAGACGGGGCGCGGCTGTTGAGAGTCGAGGGGGGGCAAACACCGCCGAGGGGTTCCGATCGACCATTGCGGGGATTAGTCCAGAAACAGCCATGCGTCTCCTGGGCGGGGGTGGGGAGCGCGGCCAAGAGGCCCCCTAGGCCCAGACAGATTCCGAACCCCCACAGGGAGCGGTGGGGATGGGCTGCAAACCATTGGGGGATGTCTGGCAATTTCATAAAGGGTCGTGGCAAAACTAGGGTATGGAGAACTGAAATCCGCAACGGCAATGTCTGACTGGCTGCTCAGCAGGGCGATCGCCGCCTGCGTTCAGTTTCGTTTCCAGGTTAACTGAATGCCCTCAGTTTGACGAGGATCGGCTGGATTAGGGCTGGTCAGGTTAGGCCGTGTTGGTTACCTGCGTCTGGGTAATCACGGCATAGAAAGGATCAGAATGATCAACGCCTAGCCACTGGAGCGGACCCCTGAAAGCCGGACCCGGATCGGCAACAACTTCTGGCTCGCAAAAGCCGGGAACACTGGCAAAATAGCTTGCGACTAAGGCAAGCCGATCGCTATCCGTCCCATCCCGCCATGCCTGGATTGCCTTTTGGTAAAACATGCGGTTGGAAAAACTGACGATCGCCACCCCACCCGGTTGCAGGACCCGCCGAATTTCCCTAAACACCTGTTCCGGCTGCTGGAGGTATTGCACCGAGACCGCAATCAACACCGCATCGAAACTGGCCGACGCCAACGGCAACACCGGATTCTGGTTCAAATCCTGCACAAAATAATGATCCAGGCGGCTATTTTCCGCCAACTCTGCCGCATTCATCCCATGCCCCTCCACGTGGGCAAAGGTCATTTCCGCCGGTAAATGGGAGACCCAGCTACTCATCAGATCCAGAATGCGCATCTGGGGCCGCAGGTGATCTCGATAGACCTGGGTCAGTTTTTGGATAAAGCGATCGTCCACATGGGTCACAAACCGAGGCATTTCATAGAACAGCGCATCCTCGGTGTTATCCAGTTTGGTCCGTTGTTCTGGGGTAAGTGGCCGCATCTTTGATTGCGTTCAGATCCTTAAAAGATACTCAGTCGATTCTCCTTCGGAGACGCTACGCGAACGAATATTAGTTAGTGGGGTAGGCATCCTGCCTGCCCCTGAGACAGCCGAGACGGCTATCCCACGCTCAGATTTGTTAGGGTAGGCATCCTGCCTGCCCCTGAGACAGCCGAGACGGCTATCCCACACTTAGATTTGTGCTCTACAGATACCCACCACCAACCCTAGGCTTGCTCCGTTGGTCGGATCAGAATTTCGTTGACATTGACATGGGGCGGTTGGGTCACAGCATAGGCGATCGCCGCTGCAATATCCTCACTCGCCAGCGGTGTCATCCCCGCTACCCAGGTTTCCAACCGTTGCTTGATGTCCGGATTGGTAATGTGCTCGCCCAATTCCGTCGCCACCGCCCCCGGCTCGATCATCGTCACCCGAATCTTATCCTTCGAGACCTCCTGGCGTAGCGCTTCTGAGAACACATTCACGCCCCATTTGGTCACGTTATACACCCCCACATTCGCCTGCACTGTACGCCCTGCGACCGAGGAGATATTGACGATATGACCGCCACCCTGGGCTTTCATCAGCGGCAACACGGCATGGGTGGCATACATCAGCCCCATGAGGTTCAAATCCACCATGCGTCGCCATTCACTCGTATCGGCTCCGACCAGGGGACCCAACAGCATGATGCCCGCGTTATTCACCAAAATATCGACCCGCCCCCACTCCTTTTCGGTGGTTTCCACCATTTGGCGAATTTGGATCTCGTTGGTCATATCCGTGGGTAGGACGAGGGCCTGTCCGCCTTGGCGATGAATGCGATCGGCCAAGTGGTGGAGGCGTTCCTTACGACGAGCCGCGATCGCGACCTTAGCCCCCTCACCCGCAAGGGCCAGGGCCGTGGCTTCACCAATCCCGGACGAAGCTCCGGTGACGATCGCAACTTTATCCTGAAGTTTTGGGTTAGTCATCTTCACGCAAGACCCTAATCGTTACAGAAATCGTTATAGAGCCGATAATGACATTTTCTATTGTGCGCCTTGACTCGGAAGTTGTTGGCTCAGGGTTTGGGCACAGTGCTGGAGCTTTTGCTCCACGAAGGTGGTAAATGCCGCTGGGGGATTCCCCTGGCGCTGAATCGTTTGGCTAATTTCCGTAAAGGCATCGAGGGTATATTCAGTCTGGATTTCCTCCACCAGACACATACAGGCGGCCATAATCACCACTTCCGGGAGTTCATCCGGTGGGTCCGAGGTTTTGCAATCCATCACCATCTGGGCTTGGATCACATAGGGATAGGCCCGCTTCGTGCCCGTCTGGGCGATCGCGCTGGCACCCGTGAACAGGAGGGTGGCACTACCGAGGAGCAGCGATCGCTGCCAAAAAGAAAGTTGCATGAAGGATTCCGGTGGAGAGTAGGGAAGCAGGCCCCAGTTGGGGTTGCCTTGCCCAGTTGCCTTGCCCAGCATACACGATTCTTGTTGGGGCTAGGTGCTGAGGGCAGGGGCGTTCGCAGCTAGGGTAACGGGCTGTCCGCTGAGGCTAAAGGCGCGGGCTTCGGTGATCTGGACCGGCACGATTTGCCCCCGCAGGGTTGCAATGTCCCCCGTGAAGAACGTCAGGCGATTGCGACGGCTGCGGCCCATTACCTGGCTGGCATCTTTGGGGTTGGCGTCTTCCACCAGGACTTCGACCACTTGCCCCTGGTAGCGCTGCGATCGCTCAGCCGCTTTAGTGGCAACCAAATGGTTTAAGCGTTGTAGGCGATCGGCCTTAACTTCATCCGGCAGTTGGTCAGGCCACTGGGCTGCCGGGGTCCCTGGGCGGGGGGAATAGGCGGCGGTGTTGAGTTGATCGAAGCCAATGTCATCCACCAGCTTGAGGGTGTTTTCAAACTGGGCCTCAGTTTCACCGGGAAACCCCACGATCGCGTCGGCACTGATAGCAGCATCGGGTAAATAGTGGCGAATCAGGTCAATAATGCGGCGGTATTTTTCCTGGGTGTAGCCCCGCGCCATTGCCTTGAGGATATCGTTATCCCCCGACTGGAAGGGAATGTGGAAATGCTCGCACACCTTGGGCAGTTCAGCACAGGCGCGAATCAGGCGCTCGGTGAAGTAGCGGGGATGGCTGGTGGCAAAGCGGATGCGTTCAATCCCTGGAACATCGTGGACGTAATACAGCAAATCCGTGAGCGTGTGCTGGTGGCGGCCTTCTGGCGTGACCCCTGGCAGATCCCGTCCGTAGGCATCAATATTTTGGCCGAGGAGTGTTACTTCCTTGTAGCCCTGCTGGCCGAGGAGTTCCATTTCGGCCCGAATCGCTTCCGGCGTCCGGGATTGCTCCACCCCGCGTACCCCAGGGACCACGCAATAGGTGCAGCGCTCATTACAGCCATAGATCACGTTTACCCAGGCAGTCACGGTACTATCGCGACGGGGTTTGGTGATGTCCTCCATGATCGCGATCGGTTCCGTGGCAACCACCTGCGTTCCCTGGGCCACCTGTTCTAAGAGATCCCGTAAGCGATTGGCATATTGGGGACCCATGACCAGATCGACCTCCGGCACCCGCCGCAGGAGGGCTTCCCCTTCCTGTTGAGCTACACAGCCCGCCACCACGAGCGTTAAATCCGGTTCGTCCTGTTTCCGTTTGGCCTGCCGTCCCAGGTAGGAGTACACCTTTTGCTCGGCGTTGTCGCGAATAGTGCAGGTGTTGTAGAGGATGACATTGGCTTCATCGGGGGTGTCGGCCCAGGCATAGCCCATGTCTTCCAAAATGCCCGCCATGCGTTCCGAGTCAGCCTTATTCATCTGACAGCCGAAGGTGGTGATGTGGTAACGACGGGAAGGCACGGTCATAGGGTCTTAGAGATCTTGTTGAGCAGCTAGATCCCCATTATGGCGGATTTTCTGACTGGGGGATTGGCGAGTTGTTTGAACCACCAAGACACCAAGCGCACCAAGATTCACCAAGATCTTCGTGTTCCTTCGTGTCCTTCGTGCCTTAGTGGTGAAATAGTCGCTACCCTTCAGCCCCCCGATACCGGATCTGGCGTTTTTGCACCTGCGATCGGGCGAACTGGGGAATATCCCCGCGATGCCCTAGGGCGACGATCGTATCCCCCGCCAGCACGCGTACCCCCGGCTTTGGGTGGGTCAACAGCGTTCCATCCTGACGGCGGATCGCCACGACAACAAACACCCCCTTGCCTCGGACTTCCAGATCCGCGATCGGGCTATTAATCAAGGGCGAATCTGCGGGTACAGTGAACTCATCCATCTGGATATCCACTTGGGCAAGGATCGTGTTGATCCAATTGCGTTCTTCCCCCTGCTCCAGAAAGTCCAGCGTTGTTGGGTGGGTGATCAGGTGCAGCATTCGTTGGGCACCGATCGCAAAGGGCGACACCACATGATTGGCCCCCGCCAACAGCAATTTTTTCTCCGTCGAGGGATATTCCCCCCGTGCCAGGATCGTTAGGTTAGGGTTCAGCCCCCGTGCGGTCAGGGTAATAAACACATTGGCCGCATCATCCGGCAGCACCGACGCCAACACCTTGGCCCGTTCAATCCCACTGGCCAGGAGAATCCCATCATCCGTGGCATTGCCATTAATCACCAGCAGGCCCATCTCGCGGGCTTTTTCGACGCGATCGGGGTCATTATCAATCACCACAAACGCCTGTCGCGCCTGCATCAGTTCCCGTGCCAAAATTTGCCCCATGCGCCCAAAGCCACACAGAACCACATGCTGTTGGAGGGTTTCAATCTCCTTCATCATCCGCCGTACCCCCAGTGCCCGGTTAATCTCGCCCTCGGTCACCATCTGCACCACCCCACCCACAATGTAGACAACCGAGGTGTAGCCCGCAATGATGACCAGAATGGTAAACACTCGCAAGGCTGGCGACTGGATGGGGCGCACTTCCCCGTAACCAACGCCAAAAACCGTGATCACCGACATATAGATGGCGTCTAGGAAGGTCCATCCCGCAATCACGTAGCCAATCACCGCGATGATCAGAGTCAAGGCGAAGCAGATGGCCCCCGTGATGATGTTACGGAACGATCGCTTCATTCGCCCCTCCGCTGTTCTGGTCTTGGCAGAATGCTCCCGGTTGATGTCGGAATGTTACGCAGCGATCGCGGCATCGGTAAATTGGGGTACAACTAAGACTACTTCCCATTGAAGCGTAGGTTTATCCAATTTCGTTGTGTGCCTGTTATCACTTTCTGGCATTTGGGTAAACTATTCGCAGTTAACCCTAAAAACTCTTAAGAATGTCAACTTAGAAAGTGCTGATGCTTTTCTCCTTTTAAATTTTGTTCTAAACGAAGTTCAACATCTTATTAAAGGTATCTCCTATCGTCTTTAATTGAATCTACAAGTGAAGTTTTCCAAGGTGAAAGAATAACCATGACTGGACTCAAATTACATATTGGCGGTCAAGAAGTTCATCCTGATTGGAAAATACTAGATATTGAGGAACGTCCTGGAGTTGATTTTGTGGGCGATGCTGCTTGTCTAAGCCAATTTGAAGATAATTCTGTAGAAGCAATTTATGCGAGTCATGTTCTCGAACATTTTCATCATACATTGAATCATGAACTGATTAATACCTTAAAGGAGTGGCATCGCGTCCTTAAAACTGATGGCAAGCTATACATCAGTGTTCCAGACTTAAAGATACTATGCTGGCTATATCTAAATCCAAATCTTGTAGCTCTAGAAAGACACTATTTGATGAGAATCATGTTTGGTGGACAAACCAATGAATTTGATGTGCATAAAGTTGGATTTGATGCCGACACGCTTGCTATTTATCTTGAAGAAGCTGGCTTCAAAGGATATGAAGTCGTCAATCAATTTAATTTCTTTAGTGATTCCAGCCAGATTAAACTCTGTGATACTCTGATCAGTCTAAATGCGATCGCAACCAAATAGGTAAACCAAACAGAACTGTTCTAGAGAAATCATATATTAATTAAGGAGGAGTTATTATTATTCATGGAGATCGAATACTTTGATATATATATAGAATATCTTGATCCTGGCCGGGATTTTTTATGCCCTGATCTAATTAAGGCTGTAAAAAAAATTTCAGAAGAAACGGCATGGGATGATCCCAAAACTTCATTAGATTGGAATAATATTGCTGTTCTTAGTTTAGTCGAAGCAGACAAAACTGATGATCTGACCATGCGATCGGCTTACTTAGAACTAGCTCTAGACGCTCTCCAACAAGCAGTTGAAATAGCTGATCATCCTTTGCCATTTGCGCATTATATTGTTTGGGAAACATTAGCAGAATCTAAGCAGGTGGGTTTAGAGAAGGCCTTTTCCTGTTTTATAAATATGCTGAATGATACCTTCTGCTCTGAGTACCTAACCGTTCCTGGATTCATATACATCCCCTTTAAAAATAAAAACCTATCGTCACAGTTGCGCTCATCTCAGATTATCCAGATTTTTAGTTCCCAAAATGGATATATACAAACCCTAAGATTACTTTGTGAAACTTGCTGTCAGAACCAGATATTTTTCTGTACTTCAGCAAGTCTGAGAATCTTAAGTTTGGCCATCCAGTTATTGCCAGACTCAGCTATTACAAACCTAAAGTTAGGTATTGCTAATATAGGTGCCTCGGGGCAGGAGGGTTTATTTAATCTCCATCGAGCCAATAGGCTGCTACCTAACGTACCTCAAACCTGGCAAGCCCTTTATCTAGCCTATCGTGACATAGGGGCGAGTGAACTTGCGCAACATTGGTTAAAATCTGCCCAAAAGCTTGTTTCTGATCCCACAGATTTAGCATGGAGATGGACTGAACTGTTGGCTGATGAACAGATTACCTATGTACCATTTGATCAAACTTTATGTATGGCAGTTGAGCCAAGTTTCAAAAGTATTATCACGATGGTTGTGCTTGCTGAAGGAGATTGGTGTGAAGAAGAAATGGAATTCTGGCGTTACTGGCTGAAACCAGGCATGACAGTGATTGATGTTGGTGCAAATGCGGGTGTCTATACTTTTAGTGCCGCACAACGGGTTGGGCCATCTGGCCGAGTATACGCGATCGAGCCTTTTTCTAAATGTGTTCAATATCTAGAAACAACCAAGCATTTAAATCAATTGGAATGGGTCACCATTTGCCAAGGTGCAGCCAGCAATAGTCGTGGAAAAGTGCGATTATACCTATCTCCTAGGAGTGAGTTGAATAAACTTGTGATAGATAATGAAGTTGAAACAGCGGCATTGCCATTTGAAGAGGTGACTGCTTTCCCACTTGATGATCTAATTAAGCAAGAATATCTCTCCCAAGTTGACTGGTTGAAGATCGATGCTGAAGGTCATGAGCTACAGGTCCTTCAAGGCAGCGAACGCCTGTTGGAACAATTTATGCCTGGAATTTTATATGAACATAGCATAGAAGGGCAAGCGGTTAATATATCTGTTGCAGAATATCTTAAAACTAAGGATTATCAACTTTTTCTCTATAAAGCTTACTTGAGGCAACTGATACCAGTACAGTCTTTAAATGATTTGAAAAATAATTTAAATGTAATTGCATTGCCTATCCGTAAACTGGAGAAATTTACACGATTTTCTTAAATATTCATAAGCAAAAAAAGGATTAGAGTAAATGTTGCATTTTTTCTGGGCCGGTCTCCCCCTAAGCGAGAAAAGTTATCAAGAGTATGAGATTTCCAATCGTGAGATTGCTAAGTGGGCTGAATATTATCTGGGGCAGAGAATAGCTTTTCATCAATCTCATTGGTTTAGTGGTAAAGTCACCGAGAACCCTAAAGATATTCTTATAGGTCATCCCACCTGGGATCTGCGCACGGCAGAGGAACGAGAATTATTGCAGCAATTAACACATAATTGGGTTAAGGATAATGCCCTATCACCTGATGAAGATAGTCATCCTAATACCTATATTCTGATGCCCTGGGTGCCAGAGTTCCCACCCGACTGGACAGTAAAGATGCCATTTTTTGAACAGCAGTTACTTGCTGCTAAAAAAATCTTTGCACTTTGCGGGGAAATCTGGATCGATCGCACTACTAAGGCTCCGGAAAATTCCCTACAATATCGAATTAAAAATAAGCTTATTCACTGTAATATGGGAGTTGCAACTCAAAATTTACCAATTATTAAGCAACGATTTAACGAGATCGGAGAACGCCAGATTCTCCACATGAGTAACCTGGCCCAATTCAAAGGATTTGATATTACCTGTGAAAGCCTCAAGGGTCTAGATACCCTGTTGCATGTGGCAACTTTGTCTCTCCAAGCTAATGTTGGCCTATTAGATATTACTATTCATGGTAAAAAATATGTCATTAACTTTCTCGGTGGAGTGAGCAATAGTGATCCTGCCTTTAACCAATGGGTCGTTGATACCTGTGATTTCTATATCCATACGGCTTGGATGGATGCCCAAGCAACCACAATCTTGGAAAATGCGGCGAGGGGATTAGTCCCCCTAGTCACACCTGAAAGTGGTTTTGCGAGTCCCCACGCCATCTATTTAACCCATGATCCAGACAAAAATCGCGATATTATTCGTTGGGCTTTGAATTTGCCAGAATCGGAACTATTAGAGCGTAGCCGTCTGATTCGTGAACAAATCCAACGGGAACATAACTGGGAGAGTATTTATACAACTATCTGGGAGGGCATTATTGCTGATATTGAAGCTCGATCGCGCGCCTCACAACCTAGGGTGCAGGTCTTCCCGATCGTGACCCCAACCAGTTCTGATACTTTGCTAAATCATCCCAGTACCGAAACAATACCCCCAACCCAGATGATGACAACGCCATCCGGTGCAATGGATGTGGATCAACGCCTTTATATTAGTCGTCAGCATCTCTTTGAATTGGAACGGCAAATCCGTTTAGATCGCCATGTGGAGCGCTATGCACTCCTGCGCCAGTTTGCCAAGGGGGTTGTATGTGATGCGGCCTGTGGCTGTGGCTATGGGAGCTATCTGCTCTCGACCAATCCGGATGTCACCTTTGCGATCGGCCTCGATATGAGTCCCGACGCAATCGCCCATGCCCGCCAAGAGTATGCCTCGGATAAAACTGCATTTCACGTAGCCGATCTAACCCAGTGGACCAGCGATCGTCCCATTGATATGTTAATTTCTGTGGAGACGATTGAACATATTCCCGATCGCTCGGTGTTGCCCCAGTTTGTCGATCGTAATCATATAAACCATGTCATCTTGACCTATCCTTCTAAAAAAACGACTCACTATAATCGTTTTCACCATCATGACTTTAAACTTCAGGATATTTTAGATATTTTCCCTGACTTTACTTGCTATCGTCACTTTAACTGGGAATACGAATTTGACGTAGTTTTTCTAATGAGAAACCCAGAAAATTTACTTAACTAATTAATAATTTCATTTAGCATATTTTGCAAAAGTATTTTACAAAAGTAAAAAGATCACTAAAATCAATGAGATGGAATCTAAATGCTACATTTCTTATGGTGTGGTTTTGCACGATGTAAGAACAGCTATCAAGTGTATGAACTATCTAATCTAGAGATTGCTAAGTGGGCTGAGTATTACCTTGGAAGGAAAACAGCCTTCCATCAATCAAATTGGATGAGTGGTAAAATCACTGAAAATCCTCATGATATATTACTAGGTCATCCTACCTGGGATGGGCGAACGCCGGATGTAAGAAGATTGACTGGTGACCTTGAACGTAACTGGGTAAAGGATAATGCCCTTTCACCTGATCAACCCAGTCATCCTAATACCTATATATTAACGCCTTGGGTACCGGAGTTCCCACCTTCATGGACTCAACAAATGCCATTTTGGGAGCAGCAACTACTTGCCGCTAATAAGATTTTTGCGCTTTGTGGCAAAATTTGGATAGACAGAACAGAAACCTTACCTCAAGACGCTTTTCAATATCGAATAAAAGACAAGCTGGTTCATTGTAATATGGGCATTGCTAGTCACAATTTTCCGATTATTAAGCAAAAATTTAATGCGGTTGGAGAACGTCAAATCCTCCACGTCAGTAATTTAGATTCCTATAAAGGATTTGATATTACCTGTGAAAGTATTGAAGGCTTGGATACGCTGCTTCATGTTGCGACCTCTTCTCTACAGGCTGAACCAGGATTGACAGAAATTATTATTCAGCATCATCAAGATGGCTCTCATAAAAAATATATGATCAATTATTTGGGTTCCATTAATAATCATGATCTGGAGTTTAATCAATGGGTTGTTGAGACTTGTGATTTTTATATCCACACGGGACGTATGGATGCGCAAGCTACTACGATTCTCGAAAATTCGACTAGAGGGCTAGTCCCCTTGGTGACTCCGGAAAGTGGTTTTGCAAGTCCCCATGCGATTTACCTAACTCATGATCCGAATAAGAACCGTGACATTATTCGTTGGGCTTTGAATTTGCCAGAATCGGAACTATTGGAGCGAAGTCACCTGATCCGTGAGCAGATCCAAAGTGAACACAATTGGGAGAGTATTTATACAAAAATCTGGGACAGCATTGTTGCTGATATTGAAGCACGATCGCGTATTGCTACGGACTCTCTATAAGAGCACCTCGGAAAATATCCATTTTTGCAACTGTGCCCAGCTTCAAGATATTCTAGATATGGATACTTCTAAAAATACCACTCCGGCGCTCGTATGCTACGTTATCTCGTCGGCTGGGGTAGTTGAACTGCCCCCATCCTAGATTAATCGAAGTGCCCATATATGTTTTATCGTTTTACCTGTTATCGACGTTTCAACTGGGAATACAAATTTGATATCCTCTTGCTACTCAAAAACTATAGCGATTTTATAAATATGATGATCATAATGTACGTCCACAACAACGCTAGCACGATCGCTCCTAAGAACGATCGCGCTTAGATACCCCTCTTTTGTCACTCTAGGCAGATGAAAATGCGAAAGAGGATGACTGACGCGAGGGAGAAGTGCAGGTAGCAAAGCGATTCATAAAGGAAATTAATCGAGAAAAGCCACGCACTAACTGTCGTATTGGAAATACAACTAACCAAGCCTTAATTAGATTAAATGACATCAGGGGCTGCATAATTAGTCGCAAATTATTCAAGTAATTCTTCCAACCCTTATCCCGATCCCAATCGCCATGTTCCAAAAATATCGCTGGCACGATCTTTCACGACTTGTTTAAATTCGCTGAATACAAACTCACCAACAGATAGGCACTACAGACAATCTCCCACCACTTCTCAATACTCGCATACGTCGTCAAACGAAAATCGGCCCAACCCAACTCATCCTTGCTTTGCTTTAACCCATACTCTACCCATGTCCTTAAACCAAATAAATTGCCAACCACTGCGTACTTAATCCACGGTTGGTTTGGGGTCCCTCGGCGCAATCATAGGTCCCTCCTTGATCACAGCCTCTATTCCTATTTTACTCCCCCTGAAGTGACAAAAGAGGGGGAGTAGCAACTGGTGACGGTAGGAGGAAAGTTGGTGGTGTTGAGATTGGATCAAGGTGTTGAAATCGAGGACTTCGGCCACTAGGTTATCAGGCAGGGTTTTGATTTCCTGAAAGGTGATGAAATCTAGAGCTTCACAGACTAGGGTATCCGGCAGCGTCTGGATTTCCTCCATGAGGCGTTCTTGGTGGAGTGTGGGGTTGTCATGGCGCTATCTCCAGTTTGGGTTGAAGGTAAATTAAGGGGTCAGGAGGTGGACAAGGATACGGAGTAGGGCTTCGAGATCAGCGGGGACGCAATAGAAGTTGAGATCTTGGGTGACTTGGCGTTGCTGACGATCGAAGTGCCCGAATTGCCAAGTATTACCCGTCGAAACGGCACCATACAGGATGGGTGAGTTGGTATCGAGCCACTGCCCTAGCGCAATAAGTTCGATCGCGAGTTGTAAAAATTCCCGTTCCAAGCCTTCGTTGTTGGCCTCAATCACAAGTACAGTTTGATGGGTTTATAGCAGATAGTCCAGCGAACCCTTGAGCTGGTGGCTAACGGCAACGGGATACTCAACATTCAGGGTCGCCTGGGTGTAGTGCAACACGTCCATCAGGGCGATCAGGAATTCCCGGCGGGCGATCTCGCTAGTGAGGCTGATGCGGGGGAGGCTTTCTTCCAGGCAGGTTTTCAGGTCAGCCAGGCGATCGAGGCAACCCAAGTAGGGAGTCAATCACACTCTCAACTCCTAGAGTAGTGAACTCAGGGGCAGTGTGAAGCCTTGAAAACTGGCTCAGCGATCGTTGTATTGGGACGGGAGTTGGGGATACTGAACGTAGCAAGCCGTTTAGTCAATCGAGATCTGCCATGCAAGCCTATATCCCTGCCGATCTACCCCTGTCTGCCCTGGAGCGGGCCTACCTACGGCAAGTTGTCGATTACTCAGCCATTCAAGCCATTCCTGAAATTTGGCCGATCGCGGCGCAGAAATTTGGCCACGTGGTCGCCCTGCAAGATCCCCACGCCCAACCAGCGGTCAGCCTCACCTATGCGGAATTGGCCCAGCAGATCCGCCAGTTTGCGATCGGACTGCAAACCCTGGGACTTAAGGCGGGCGATCGCATTGGCTTCTACGCCGACAACAGTCCCCGCTGGTTCATTGCGGATCAGGGCTGTATGACGGCGGGGGCAGTGAACGTTGTCCGCAGTTCCCAGACCGAGCGCGAAGAATTAATCTACATGCTGGCCGATAGTGGGGCAACAGCGCTGATTGTCGAACACCGGGCCTTGCTGACCCGCTTACAAGGCCGCCTTGACGACCTACCGATCCAATTGATTGTCCTGCTTTCCGATGAAGATCCCCCGCCAGTTTCACTAGGGGGCTGTCCGGTGGTGAACTTTCCCCAACTGTTGGCCCAGGGGCAAACCACCGACCTCCAACCCGTCCCCCGCGATCCGGAGCAATTGGCCACCCTGATCTACACCTCCGGTACCACCGGTAAACCCAAGGGGGTGATGCTCAGC
>JBBILC010000078.1:7904-8261 GCA_037445115.1 Coleofasciculaceae cyanobacterium bin_20 | reverse complement strand
GGAATTTACTTCACCAAGTCAACCTCTTTGGTGCCGTGATTCAACCCCAACCGGGCGATCGTATCCTTAGTATTCTGCCCTCCTGGCACGCCTACGAACGCACCGTCGAGTATTTTCTCCTAGCCCAGGGCTGCACCCAAATCTACACCAACCTGCGTCACGTCAAACAGGACATTCGTAATCGCAAACCCAACTATATGGTGGCCGTCCCCCGCCTGTGGGATTCCATCTACGAAGGCATTCAGCGCCAGTTTCGCGAGCAACCCGCTGGCAAGCAAAAACTCATCCACACCCTACTAACCGGCAGCCAACGCCATATCGAAGCCCGCCGCATTGCCCAAGGGTTAACGCTGCGGG
>JBBILC010000078.1:0-7883 GCA_037445115.1 Coleofasciculaceae cyanobacterium bin_20 | reverse complement strand
CGCCAATGGGCCAGACTGCGATCGCTCCTCTGGTGGCCCCTCCATGCCCTCGCCGATCGCCTGGTGTTTCGCCAGATTCGGGCCGGGTTAGGCGGCGAACTGCGGGCGGTGATCAGTGGTGGCGGCTCCCTTCCACCCCATATCGACTTGTTCTTTGAAATGGCGGGGATTACGATTTTGGTCGGCTATGGCTTAACGGAAACGGCCCCCGTGTTAACTGTGCGGCGACTGGAGCGCAACCTACGCGGTTCATCGGGAACGCCCCTACCGGGCACCGAAATCAAAATTGTCGATCCCGAAAGCCGTCAACCCTTGATGCCAGGAGAACAGGGCCTTGTGCTTGCCAGGGGTCCCCAGATTATGCAGGGCTATTACAACAATCCCCCCGCCACGGCCAAGGCGATCGATCCCGACGGCTGGTTCGACACGGGCGACCTGGGGTGGGTGACCACCCAGAACGATATTGTCCTCACCGGGCGGGCCAAGGATACGATCGTCCTCCTCAATGGCGAAAATATTGAACCCCAACCGATCGAAGACGCCTGTATCCGTAGTCCCTATATCGATCAAATGATGTTAGTGGGTCAGGATCAGCGTAGCCTGGGTGCTTTGATTGTGCCCAACCTCGACGCGCTCACCCAGTGGGCCGCTAGCCAAAACCTGACGCTGCAATTGCCTGATGCCGAGCTAGAAGTCACCCCCAGCGCTGGAACCGAAGTCATCACGCTTGACAGCAAACCGGTTCAGGACCTTTTCCGGCGAGAATTGGTGGCACGGGTCCAGGATCGGCCCGGTTACCGCCCCGACGATCGCATTGGTCCCTTCCGCTTGATTCTGGAACCCTTTTCCATCGAAAACGGCATGATGACCCAAACCCTAAAAATCCGCCGTCCGGTTGTAATGGAACAGTACCGCGTTATGATTGACGGGATGTTTCAATCCTGACGGCTGCGACCTGGAACCCATACCTGGGTTTACCCAATGGCGATCAGGACACCGTAGCCGTAAGTGACCCGCAGCATCACTCAGTGACCCTCACCCATGCGAACCGTTTATGGACGTTTCTAACGCACAACTTCTCCTCAAACGCCCGGTCGTCATTAAGGCGGTCGTGACCCCGCGTTGGAAAGAGGAAGCCCAACAACAACTCCAGAGCCAAATCAACCAGATCGATGATCAACTGCAACAGCTAGAGATGCAGGGGCAGCGGATGGTCGTTGAGGTGCAAAAGCAAAGTATGCAACCCACCAGCCCCAAGGTGATGCAGCAGGTGGATAACATTCAGATCCAGGTCAACCAGAAAAAGAGTGAACTGCTCGAACAAAAGAATCAAATTCTTCAGCAGTTGCAACAGGTCCAAATGCTAGAGCTAGAGCAGGAAGTCAACCAGGGTCAAATTGATAGCTTTTTCCGGGTTGAGAAGGGTGATAACCTAATCCAGAAGATGCAGGTGGAAATCCTCCTGCGCGATGGGGTTGTCGAGGATATTCGCGGCAACGTTTAGGGCGCGGCAACGTTTAGGGAAAGCCTATGATTCACGAAGTCTTTATGCCTGCCCTCAGTTCCACCATGACTGAAGGCAAGATTGTCAGTTGGGTAAAGTCGCCCGGTGATAAGGTCACCAAGGGTGAAACAGTGGTGGTGGTCGAGTCCGATAAGGCTGACATGGATGTGGAGTCCTTCTATGAGGGCTACCTGGCAACGATTCTGGTGGCAGCGGGTGAGTCGGCTCCGGTGGGGGCGGCGATCGCGTTGGTGGCGGAAACCCAGGCCGAAATTGAACAAGCGAAGCAAAAAGCGCCCAGCGGTTCCAGTCCAGCGGCTCCAGCGACACCAGCGGCTCCCCCCCCACCCCCAGTGGCAACCCCCGCCGCGCCAGTTGCTTCCAATGGCAGTGGGGCCAGCAATCGCCAGGGCCGGGTAACCGCTTCTCCCCGTGCCCGTAAGTTAGCCAAGGAATTGAATCTGGATCTGAGTACGCTGCAAGGCAGTGGTCCCTACGGTCGTGTGGTGGCCCAGGACGTGGAAGCGGCGGCAGGTCGGACCCCCACCCCGGCTGTGACTGCGGTGGCTCCCGTGGCAGCTCCCGTGGCAGCCCCGATCGCAGCCCCCATTGTGCCTACAGCCCCGACTCCGGCTCCCGTTTCCCCAGGGTCCCTCGTCCCCCTCAACACGCTGCAAAATGCGGTGGTGCGTAATATGCTCACCAGCTTGCAGGTGCCGACCTTCCATGTGGGCTACACGATCACCACGGATGCGTTGGATCACCTCTATAAGCAGGTGAAGTCCAAGGGGGTGACCATGAGTGCCCTGTTGGCGAAGGCGGTGGCGGTGACGCTGCAAAAGCATCCCCTGCTCTACGCCTACTACACGGAGCAGGGCATCCAGTACCGCAATGAGATCAATATCGCGATGGCGGTGGCGATGGAGGATGGCGGGTTGATTACCCCGGTGCTGCGATCGGCGGATAAACTTGACCTCTACTCCCTCTCCCGCCTGTGGAAGGATTTGGTGGAACGGGGTCGGGTTAAGCAACTGAAACCGGAGGAGTACTCCACGGGTGGCTTCACGGTGACGAATTTGGGGATGTTTGGGGTCGATCGCTTTGATGCGATTCTGCCCAATGGACAGGGGGCGATCTTGGCGATCGGGGCCTCGCGTCCGCAGGTGGTGGCGACTCCCGATGGGATGTTGGGTGTCAAACGGCAAATGCAGGTCAACATTACCTGTGATCACCGCATTATCTACGGTGCTCATGCTGCGGCATTTCTCCAGGATCTCGCCAAGCTGATTGAAACCCAGCCGCAATCGTTAACCCTGTAATGTTAAGGGAAGGGGGGCAAATCCCAGCCCTCCCCTTTGTGTTCTTTGTGTCTTTGTGGTGAGTTTAGGGAATTAACCACTAAGGCACGAAGGACACGAAGGGACACGAAGTGGCTCAGCGTATCCGTAATTCAAAGAGGAGAAGCTGGGTGGTTTGGCTGTCGCTAAAGTTGTTGTCGCTGACCAAGATAAGGCTTTGATGGCCGTTGGGGAGGCGGGGGCCGAAGGTCATGCCCTCCAGGTTATCGAGCAGGAGATCCAGATCGCTCAGGTCCAAAAGTAACTGTTTGCGGATGGGGGTGAGTTGGGGGAGGGGATCTTTGAGGCTGGCGATCGTGGTGGTATCGCTGGCCCCACCTAAGGCAATTTGGAACAGCTTGGCCCCAAACCCCAACCCGCCAAAACTCCGCTCTAGGGCGAGGAAGTGTCCTCCCTGATCCAGGGCAAGGAGTTCAACTAGGCCGTGGGCCAGAGCCAGTGGGGGCGGGGGATCGAGGGGATAGAGATGCTCGGCAATCAGTAACGGCGGACCTTCACCAATGTAGTAGTGCAGGAACCGGCTGCGATCGCCCCTAGGGGGGGCATCCGGGTCTTGGGGGGGGTTGGGGTCCCAGTCCTGGCTTAAGGCAGCTTCACTGGCGGTGAAGAGGCGCAGGGGTTCGCCCTGGCTGGCCACGGTGCCGATCGGACTCACGGTTAAGGGTTCAAAGCCCAAATTATCCCGAATCCCCTGGGGCTGATCCCCCTCGGTGTGGGGACGAAAGCGTTGGGGGATGGGTAAACTGCGCCGCCAGCGCCCGGTTTCAAGTTCAAATTCGTTAATAAACGGGTCAATGCCATCCCGACTAACGCCTTCACTGCTGATCCACAGGGTTTGCTGGGGGGTGAGGGCGATCCCCTCCGGATCGACGGTGCCAGGGGCATAGGGTTCTCCCACCTCATTTTGCAAGGTCGTTACGGCTTCGACGGTGACAGCACCCAAGCTGGGGGCATCGGGTTGGGTGGTATCCAGGGCAATCTGGAGGGTGTAGAACCGGGCCGGGGCCTGGTCGCTGCGATCGTCCGACAGAGCGTAGTAGCGATCGCGCTTACGATCGTAGGCAATGGCCGATAGCCCCCCCACCGGTGTGCCTTCAAACCGTTGTGCCGGGAGTTCAGTGGCATCCAGGAACGCGAGGTCTACATCTAGGAATACCCGGTCCGCTGCCTTCACCTGGGCAAGGCCACAGGCCCCCAGCAACCCGCATAGCAACACGAGCGCAACATATCGGCCAAACCAGAAACCACGATTGGGCATCTTCATTTCATAGTCAAACCCCGTAGTCAATCGTTAAACTCTAACTCAACCTCATAATGGGTTAAATAGCGCGGAAGTCTTAACGTCGTTTCTGCATAAAGAATTTCGGAACGGAGAGGGTGGGATTTGAACCCACGAAACCTTTCGGTTTACTCGATTTCAAGTCGAGCGCGATCGACCACTCTGCCACCTCTCCCAGGGCTTACCATTCCCAGGACTTTGATTGTAGCAGTTCCGGAGGGGCAATGTTTTTCCCGGCGGGGGAGAACAGCGGCGTTAGGTGGGCCATCAGTCTCCCGCTCCAACTGCTTAACACTTCTTATATCTCTTGGGTAGTCTTACTGCTAATCTATCTAAATAATCGAACTGTTCATCGAACTCTCTCACCTGCGGCTTAACTCCTGTGGCCCACGCGTCTCCTCCCTATCGACCCTCCCGACTGGCGGCAGAATTTCTCCGGCCCGCCCAGCGCCGATCGTCCGTCCGTCCGTCTCGATCGTCCCGGCGATCGGCCCATCGCATCTGGCTAAATCTCCTGTCCCGCCAATGGCGTCGAGGGGCAACGGGGATTGCATCACCCACGGGGCGTTGGTTACTCGCGGGAACCCTGGGGGCGGGGATGCTGCTGTGGAACTGGCAACTGTCCCTATCCACCAGTGTGGGTGTGGGCGTGATGCTGACCCTCTACATGGCCCAAAGTCGGCAGTGGCAAACCCATTGGCATAGCCTCAAACGCTTTCTGCGGGGCATTAATCGGCGGCTCTTGCTAGCGGTTGGTGGCGGTGGGTTAGCAACCCTGAGTACCTTCCTGGCGATCGCCGTTTGGACCGAAGCCGATCATCCCTGGACGGCGGCTAGCCTGATTCTGCAAGGCTTGGTGATTTTGCTGACCTGTGGACTCGTGGTCTGGCATATTGGCTTGCGTCCGGAAACCGCGATCGCTCCCTCGCTGGAACAGGACCTTATGGCGCTTACCCAGGCCGATCCCCTGCAACGGCTGATTACGGTGCGGCGGCTGGGTCGGCAGTTACCCCAGTTGGAAGCGTCCCAACAGCGCGAAGTCCGGGATTGCCTGCAACTCTTACTCACCCAGGAACCCGAAAGCCTGGTGCGCGAAGCTACCCTGGAAACCTTGCAAAGCCTTACTCCTGCCTATCCTGACCTGGCCCCGGAAACGCCCCTAGACTTACCTGCGCCGCGTCGGCCTCGATCGGCCCCGCCCGCCTCCCTATCCTGACCTGATCCGAAGGCATGAGTCACGATACGCCCCCGGCGTCGCGCAGTCAGCGCCGTTCTCCGGATCTGTCTGTTCCCTCCTTTCGCTGGGGGTTACTGGCCATCTGGCTGTTTGCCCTAGCCGTGCGGTTTTGGGGCTTAAGTCGGTTTAATACCTTCGTCTTTGATGAGGTGTATTACGTCAAATTTGCCAATAACTACCTCACCCAAACTCCCTTCTTTGATGGGCATCCCCCATTTGCTAAATACCTCATCGCGATCGGTATCTGGTTAGGGCAACAAATGCCAGGGGATTTCCCCTACAACGATCTGGCGGGGTCGTGGCTATCCACCTGGAGCTACCGTTGGCTCAATGCGGTCACGGGTTCCCTCATCCCCCTCCTCAGCGCAGGGATTGTCTACCAACTGAGCGATCGTCGCCGTATGGCCCTACTGGCCGCCTGCCTCGTCGCAATGGACGGCCTCTTTTTGGTGGAATCCCGCTATGCCCTGGTGAATGTGTACCTGGTCCTGTTTGGCCTAGGGGGGCAGTATGCCTTTCTCGCCGCCATCAATCTCGCTGCCCTCAATAGGACTGCGATGGCTAACCGTCACCATTGGCGAGTTTATCTCTGGTTGCTCTTGGCCGGGGTTAGTTTTGCTGCCTCATTTGCCATCAAGTGGAATGGTCTGGGCTTTTTGCTAGGAGCTTACCTCCTGTGGGGGCTGGCCTGGGGGGTGCGGTGGCTCAATCCGGAACACACTCCAGCGGAGTCGATACGCCCTGGGCGGCGATCGCCGATCGCCACCCCGATCGCCGATTACCCCCTTCGCCGCCTGACCCTGCAAACTCCTAGTCACTTGCCTTGCCTGTGGACGGTCGTGTGTTTGGCGATCTTGCCCGTTTTGGTCTATGGCTTGCTCTGGCTGCCCCACCTGCACCTCAACCCCAACATGGGCTTCTGGCGCTTACAGCAAGAAATCCTCAGTTATCACCAGCGCGTAGGGGGCAATACGCCCCAGGTTCATCCCTACTGCTCCCCCTGGTGGACTTGGCCCTTGCTACTGCGGCCAATGGTCTATTTTTTTGAAGCCGTCCCCCAGGCAACAACCCACTTGCCGGTCTACGGTCCCCCCCTGCCAGCGGGAACGGCCCAGGTGGTCTACGATGTCCACGCGATCGGGAATCCCATCCTCTGGTGGACTTCGGCGGCGGCGATCGGGTTGCTCAGTGTCTACCTGCTGCGTCACCTGGGGCAATGGTTGGCGGCGGGGACAGTCACCCATTCCTTCTGGCGCGACGTTCTGCCGAAAGGGGCACGCCCTGACCGCAACGCGGCCCTGGTGATTCCCGATTTTCCCCCCACCCCGCCTAATGCCAGGGGAGTACGAACGATCGTCAGCTTTAACTGGCTTGCGGCCTATTGCGTCCTCAACTACGCGGCGAATTGGTTGCCCTGGGCCAAGGTCAGCCGGTGTACCTTTGTCTATCACCACATGGGAGCCGCCCTCTTTGGTTTTTTGGCCCTAGCCTTTGTCCTCGATCGCTGGCTCCAGACCAAACCCGTGCGTCCCGGCCAGTCCCGTCAACCCTATCTGCGCCCATTAGCAATGGGGATTTTACTGGGGATTGTATTGGGCTTTCTCTTCTGGTTACCGTTGTATTTAGGACTTCCCCTCTCGCCAATGGGGCGTTATTTACGGCTGTGGCTCCCTGGTTGGTAAAATCAGTTCGCCCCCTATCCAAATCCCTTCCTGAAACCTGTGAAACTTTTTGTTTATCACACTCCAGAACTGACCCCAACTGATGCAGTACCCGACTGCGCGATCGTCATTGATGTTCTGCGAGCGACAACCACGATCGCGGCGGCCTTGGCAGCGGGGGCTGAAGCGGTCCAAGCCTTCAGTGATTTAGACACCCTGATGACGGTGAGCGATCGCTGGCCAGTGGAGAAACGCCTGCGGGCCGGGGAGCGGGGCGGCGCTAAGGTAGACGGTTGTGATCTGGGTAACTCTCCCCTCGACTGTACGCCCAGTCTGGTTCAGGACCGACGGTTATTTATCAGCACTACCAATGGCACCCGTGCCCTCCAACGGGTAGCGGCAGCCCCGATCGTGATCACGGCAACCCTGGTCAATCGCAAGGCAGTGGTCGCGTACCTACAGGCCCAGCAACCAGAAACCGTTTGGATTGTTGGCTCCGGCTGGGAGGGAAGTTTTTCCCTGGAGGATACGGTCTGTGCGGGTGCGGTCCTTCAGTTACTTTGTGAACAACACATGGCGGGTAAATGGTTACCAGAGTCAATCGGCAATGATGAAGTTATTGGAGCGATCGCCCTGTTTCAGCAATGGCAATCACGACTTTTGGAGTTATTTCACTACGCCAGTCATGGCCAGCGGCTGCTAAGGCTGGATGGGGAGGCGGATCTAGCCTACTGTGCTCAATTGGATATTCTAGATGTTGTGCCCATTCAGAAGGAGGCAGGGGTTTTGGTGCAGAAGTGTTGAATCTTAAGATTTTATTTTCTAAAAATAGACACACTAATCC
>JBBILC010000077.1:0-25456 GCA_037445115.1 Coleofasciculaceae cyanobacterium bin_20 | reverse complement strand
TACACGATTAGAGGCTATTTTTTAACACATTTCCTATCATTCAACACTTCTGGCCAAGCATAGTCTTTGCTCTTCTGACCTGAGCTACCCCATGATGAGGTTAGGTATCTTCTTCACTCAAAAACTCTTTGCTTTGTTTTGGATACTGTCGAACAAGCTACTTTAGAAGCTCAACTTGGTCACTGCCTTTGGCTCGTCTAACCTGTGCTAGCAGTTCTAGATTGGCAAGCAGGAATTGGCTTGGGATCTTCAAGAATGTATTATCCAGGTCTTAAATCACCTCTATCATTATGAGTTTGAATTTTGTATCCTTCCTCTGACCGAAGCTTTCTTACTCGCCTTACCCATTCTGTAATACCGCCAATCACTTCCCTAAGCTCATCAGAATCCATAATTCTGCCAAGGTTATAAGGTTATTAAGAAAATGTTCTCTGAGTTTTTCCCTTGCACCTTTGCGACAGCATGAGCAAGGGGTGGAGGAAAGGCATTCCCTACTTGGCGGTATGCTGGTGTCTTTTTACCCGTGAAATACAGCACTTCCATACTTGGTGAGGTACAGACAAGGGGCTTAAGCCCCTTGTTCAAAAGGCTTGACAGTACTTCATTAGAGAGGGAACGGCTGTACCATTCATCTAAGCACTAATAATTTAATTAAGCACACAAGCTCCGACGGATTTCCGTAATTTGATCCGCGACCTCTAGCAGAGACGTTGAAACACTGGGTCCCGTCAAAATAATATCCACTTGGCTAGGCCGATCGCTCAAGAGCGCCAAAACCTCCTCCTCCGGCACCAGGCCCAGATTGATCGCCATACTTAGCTCATCCAGAACCACCAAGGCATACTGCCCCGCCTGAACAACCCGTTGCGTATACTGCCAGAGATCCTGAATCGCCGCTGCTTCTGCTGGCTCGATCGCGCCACTATCAATACAGCGAGGTAAATCACAGCGAATCCAATCGAGATGCTGCCCCAACTGCACCGGGCGATCGCACCCCTGGCCAATCCCCCCTTTCAGGAACTGGACCACCAGCACGGGGGTCCCTTGCCCTGCGATCTGCAACGCCTGAGCCATCACATTGGTAAAGAAACTACGTTGGCTACAGGTAAAGACCTGCACCAGACCGGACACCGTATGGTTCTGCGGGCGATGGGGATCAAGCGTTGCGACTTTTAGTTGGGAAACCATAAGACACCACTAGCGACGAGGGGAACCAAAATACACCGAACAACGGTAGACAAGCAGACGCACAGCGCCACGATAATCTAAGGAAAAATCTCAGGAAGTTCAAACCAAGAAGTTCAAAATGCGAGTTTAAAATCTAACTGAATCTCACCGAGGTTAAGATAGGACCCCACCATGCGCTTACTACCCACCCTGGGGCAGGCTATCCGAAATAATCGAGCCAATGCCTTAGCCAGCACTTCAGCCAATCACTTCGCCAATTGCCTTGCAAATTACCTTGTAAATATAGCGCTTTTTGAACGAGGATTTCCCCATAAAACACTAGATATGGGCGACTCGTCAATAGCGATCGTGTTCCAAAATGTAACAACCACCCCAGCAGGAGCGACGCGACCGTGAGAATTGTTCTATTAGGGGGACCCGGAGCGGGCAAGGGAACCCAGGCCCAACGGCTATCCCAGCAATTTCAAATCCCGTGGCTGTCTACGGGGGATATCTTACGGCACGAAATTACGACCCAGAGTCAATTGGGCCAACAGGCCCAGCCCTACCTGGATCGGGGGGAACTGGTCCCCGACGAACTGATGATTGCCTTCATCCGCCAGCGGTTACTGCAACCCGATACGGCCCACGGCTGGATTCTGGATGGTTACCCCCGGACGGCCTTCCAAGCAGAGGAGCTAGATTTTTTGCTCGATGAACTGGCCCAACGGCTCAATTGGGCCGTGCTGCTGGAGGTCACCGATACCCTGCTGATGCAGCGATCGCTGTCCCGATCGCGCGGGGATGACGAACCCAGCATTATCCAACGCCGGATTCAGGCCCTCTTTGAGCAAACCCTGCCCATGCTGGACTATTACGAACAGCGGCAACGGCTGGTCCGCATTGATGGCAGCCTGTCGCCCGATCAGGTCCAACAACACATTCTGGCGCAGCTTAATTCCCGTGCATATCCATCCGCAGGTTTGTAGTGGGCGGCGACTGGGTTAATGGGGCAGGGCTTCTAGGGCCGCGAGGACAGCCTTCGGCTGCAATTTATCCTTAAACCACACCGTCGGCACGGGAATCTGGCTAGGGTTAATCCCCGCCTTTTCCAAATTCAAGCGTTCAGAGATGGCGAGAATCAAGTTCACATTCCCCACCTGTCGCACCTGGGAAAATTTCTTGCGCAAATACTCCGGTCGCCAATAGCCGACAATTTCCAGCAACACCGTGCGCCCATCCGGGTGAACCAGACGGAAGTCGGGGATCATCACACTGCCAGGAATGGGGATTAAGTCAACCTCACGCTCCAGCCGCCAGTCGGTTTTGGCCTGCTGCCAGCGATCGACAAAGGCCGCCTCTAGCATACTGTCGTAGGGTTTGCCCGCCGGGTAGTGGCTCACCAGGCCACAGTCAGCCGTGAGGCTAAAACGCCCGGTACGTGTCCGCTGGTTATAGGTGTCCCGCGTTTGCAGGGTCGCGTGTAGGCTCCATTGACTGACGTGCAGCAGGGCCGGGAGCAACTTGGCGATCGCCAGCCCATAGCGGGTACTGGGTTTGAATAAACTGGTGGGACCATCGATCGTGATCGTAAACCCGTGATCCGCATCGCCCTCAATATAGGCCATCAATTGGAAGAGCTTCAGGTAGCGGAAGAGCAGCTTATATTCCCCCGGATCATTGCGGTGGGCCGTCAGGGTCACCTGGGTTGCCCGGTAGAAAATACCTTGGACTTGGGATACGTTATACCGCTGGAGCAGGGCATCCGCCGTCGGCGCATCAAATACCGTCAAAATGCGGTTTTCGGGCAAGTCGGCATAGAGTCCCGCCCGGATTTGGTCACTGAAGACCTCCTGGCCTAACTCGACACTCAGGTGGGCAGCCAATTGCCCCAGCACGATCGCGGTATTCGCGGGACTGGGAACCACATCTGCCGCTAGGGCAAAAACCCGCTGGCGCAGGGTGGGCGGATCGAGGGGACTCACGACCTCAAAGGTACAAAAGCCGGATTTCAGCAAATGCACGAACCCACGCTTGAGGCGATAGTCCGGGCTGTTCCCCTCTAGCTCAGCCAGTTGGCGATCGAGGTCCCCCTGGGATTGACCCTGGCATTGCTGAAAACACGCGATCAAGGTTTGGGCGATCGTCCGGTGTTTCGTATCCAGGGAGAGGCATTTGGGGACGATCGTTTCCCCGGCATAGCGATATAGCAACAGTTCCGAAGGCAGCATTGTGGGCGTAGTCCCTTGCCTAACGCTGGGACGGTTGACCGGGCAGGGGTGGTAGGCCAAACTGCCGCCAGGTTCGGTGGAAACTGCTGGGCTGGACTAAGGCCCAAATCAGTGCGAAGGCCAGTACCGCACTCGTCATTGCCGTGGTCAAGGAGAACACCTGCGTGATCGCGCTCGGTTGGGTGGGGGTGAGGCGCTGCTTGATCTTGGCTGTATTTGTAACCAATGGGGCCTGGGAGCGGGCCGGACGGCGGGATGGGGTCATGGTACTGCGGCCCCGTCCGGTACGGGACGAGAGGAGTTGTCCTTGCCACTCCGGCTCAGGGGTGGGCAGCGGGGTTTTAGGCGTTCCCATATTCAGCATCCCGGCCTGGACGGACTCGGTTTGGAGCATTCCCTGGAGTTTTTGCACCACGTTCGGGGGGCGCTGCTGCGATCGTGCCCACTGAAGCAGACTAGCCACCGGAACCGTGCAGAGATTAGACTCCTTGAGATGATCCACCCGCCGCCGCAGGTTTTGATCATTCGAGACCACCACCACCAACTGGTTTGGAACCGTTTGGGCTAGCCCATAGGCCGCCGCCGCAGTTTCCAGCAATAGGCGAGCTTTTTTGCTCAATTCCCGACCACTACTGGTGCCTTGCAGGTGGGGATGACTAGCGGTTGCCGTCGTCACCTGCCATCCACTGTGGCGATAAAACCGGCGGAACTCACGGGCGGTTAATTCCTGGGCTGGCTCCACGGCGCGATCGCAGAGAAATTCCAGCTCATCCAAAACCACTTGCGGTAGATAGCAGGTTCCCACCTTAGCGTAGTCTTGCCATTCACGGGTTTTGCCCGCCAGCAGGGCACTGGTATCGATCAGTAAACAGATAGAGGGCAGGCTTGGCATAAAATTCGGTGTCCTTAAGCATCCCTTATAAGCCAGCAGGGTATCGAGTTATCCCAATTTCCCGGTCCAAGCAGGGCACAACGCCTAGCTGACCGTCGGCGATCAAGCGAAAGCAGTTGGGTAAGACAAGGCGCTAGGTCAAGTAAATACACGCTAATGAGGGGTGGGGATAGGGCAGTAAGCGACCTAGCGCTCGCAGGGCTACGATGCTAATCGGCAACCCAGCTATTCTAAGTATGACAGTCACTCATCAATCTCGGCTTACACCCCAATCGCTGCGCATCCTGAACCAAGACTTGCTCCCTTATGAATTTTAAGTTAGGGGTTGGGGCGAGGGCAACCCCAGGGATTGCCCCCTGTACTGTTGGGATCGGGCGATGTTATAGCCATCGTCATTCAGGTTAGGACAAGGGGCTTAAGCCCCTTGTTGATCACAGCCTTGGAAATGTCCTAATGAGTGTGACTACCGCTATAGCACGGGATTGAAAAGCCAAGCGATGGGGGCGTTGACGACTAAAGTCGTCACTACACACTTGGAGGCTGGGGGTCAAGCGTGCCTCACCAGGGGCTACCAATGACGGTAAAGGCGGCCCAATAGTACGGATGGGAGAGGGCCTCATTTTCAAAGGCGGCCACTTCGGGGGGCAGCGAGACTTGCAACTGTTGCTGAATCGGGTCATTACGGGTTAATTTAGCCCGACCTGTGAGCATGGCCATCTGGGCTTGGCGCAGGGCTTCAGCCTTAATCGGTGCTTGCTTGAGATCGGCATAAAACTGGCGCATCAGGACCAACGTCGCCACGTCACTGACATACCAAAGGCTGGCGATCGCCGACTCCACCCCCGCTTCGACAGCCAACCCCGCAAACCCCAGTTCCACCTGGCGATCGCCGAAGGCCGTGCGACAAGCACTCAGCACCAGCAACTGGACGGGGGGATTATCCAGATTCAGCGCCGGGATTTGATTCAAGCCCAAGCGTTGATCCCAAAATTGGATATAGGACTTCTCCAAGGCTCCTGGCTGAAATTCTGCATGGGTGGCGAGGTGAACGATCGCAAAGGGCTGGCGCTGACGCTGCCGGACCAGGGTATTGGGGGTAAAGTCCTGGTTGAGAAAGACCGCCCCCGGCCATAAGACTTGAGCGATCGCGCCTAATTCCAGGGGCACAGCCGGTAGGCTACTCTGTTGGGAAAATTCTGATGCCCCCATTGCCAATACCTGCGCCGATCGCAAAGGGTGATAACCCGTCGCCAGGAGGTTAAACGCAGGAATCAGGGAAAAGTTATATTTTTCGACTAAAAACTGCTGCCCATCATGGAGCACCGCAAAGGGGACCGTGCGCAACCCCGGCCCCACGCACAGCAGTAGGGTATCAACTCCCTGGGCCTCCAGTTCTGCGGCAAAGGGAGCAATGAGCCAGTCATATAATTGCTGAGCCGGTGGCAAGTAAACATTGGGCGAAGAGGCGGGATCAACAACCTCCAGGCGGAGGGTTTGCAGGGTGTCGGCCAGGGTCTCGGCATCGGCAGCGGGAATCGTTTCGTGCAGAATTTTGCCAGCGGGCGTCACCAGAATCGTTTCCAGGTGATCCGGGCGTGAGGCCGCATAGAGGAGAGCCGGAGTTTGGCCCGTCTGTTGCTTCAGTTCAGCCAGCTTACGGGCAATATCCGCCGGTCCCAGACTGGGGCTAGGGAGGATGCGACTCAACTGCTGATCGTACTGCTCAGTCCACTCCTGCTCGATCGCCTGAATGGCCTGTTGGCTGCCTTCTCCCCGTGTGGTGGGTTGGGGCACGGGACGCGGTTCCCGGGGCGGACGGGGCGGACGCCCATATTGTTTCGGGGACGCCTGGGGTAACGGCAGCAACAGACTGGGTTTGGCGGGGGCAGGGACGATCGTCGCCGTAGGCTGGGCTAACATCACTGCCGAGTTGACCCATGCGGTGGCCCTTGGCAGCGGACTGAAGGCTAGCGCCAACCCCATTGCCAGCCCTACGGATAGGGGTGGGTGGGGCAATTTGATGACCACGGACCTTTTCATCAATAATGGCCTTCTCATACAACAACGGCCTACTGAATAGGAATGTGCTTACTTTTAACACCCATCCCACCGGAGCAACCGGAATGAGGCGGACGACAGCCGGGGAAGTGGTATCCAGCTTAGTCCGTGCGTGCAACTCTCATCCCTGGGTCTCTGCCAGGAACCCCGGGCAATGTGCAACACTAGACATTGATACCGCTGACTCAACTGCTGGAAAATTTCCCCACTGAGCCTATGACCTGGGGCGCACTGTTACAACCCGACCTTGTTCTGGGAGGAACTATCCTCCAACTGAGCCTCGATCGCTTGAGCCAATATCAACTCAAGGGTTTGATCCTGGACGTAGACGATACGCTGGTCCCCTTCCAGTCTACTGATCCTTCAGATGCCTTACAAGCTTGGATCGCGTCCCTACGCCCCCACATCAAACTGTGGTTGGTGAGCAATAACCTGAATGCCGCCCGCATTGGGCGGATTGGGGAGGCCCTCGATGTCCCCTACTCCCTGGGAGCCACGAAGCCGTCGCGACGAAAGTTACGGCAAGCGGTGCAGGCAATGGATTTGCCAGTGGAGCAGGTCGCAATGGTGGGCGATCGCTTGTTCACCGATGTGCTGGCGGGGAATCGATTGGGCATGTTTACCATTTTGGTAGAACCAATGGTTGATCCGGGGGAAGCCCTGCGCCGATCGCCGATGCGATCGTTTGAAGTGTGGCTCTCGCAACGGCTAGGGGTTTCCCTGAACCTAGAGGCTGGCTCCCTGTCTGGCCTCGGCAGCCATGATTGAGGTGGATCGCTCCTAGCGATTGGCCCTAAGGATTGCCCCTGAAGATTAACACTACAGCACTTCCATATTTAGTGAGGTACAGAATTTAGTGAGGTACAGACAAGGGGCTTAAGCCCCTTGTTTACAAGGCTTAACAGAACTTCATTAGGGAGGGAACGGCTGTAAAGATTGCTCTTGGGCCTTGACGCGGGGCATGGCGTCTGAAGCCTAAGTTGGGCGGCAGGGGTGTGATGCCCCTTGGGTTCACCGTCGCCAGATCGCATCCGCAACCCGGCAGACCGCCTGCATGGCTTGGCAGTCGTGGATGCGAATCAGATCCGCGCCACCCGCGATCGCGGCACAACAGGCGGCAGCGGTTCCCCAATCCCGTTGTTGGGGATCGGGTTCATTAAGAAGGTGGCCAATAAAGCTTTTACGCGAAGGGCCGACCAGGAGAGGATAGCCAAGAGAGCGTAACTGGGGCAATTGGCGCAGGATGTGTACATTTTGTTCAACGGTTTTGGCGAACCCGATCCCTGGATCAAGGATGAGGTGGGAGTCCGGCATCCCAGCGGCCTGGGCGGCTGCCACCTGGGTCGTTAAAAACATCGTGATCTCACCAATTAAGTCACGATAATCCGTTAACTGTTGCATGGTTTGGGGGGTGCCTCGGAGATGCATCAGGACGATCGGCACCTGTAAGGCCGCTGCGGTGGCCAGCATCTTGTCGTCAAAGGTGCCCGCCGAAATGTCGTTGATGAGATCAGCCCCAGCGGCGATCGCGGCCTGGGCCACACTGGCACGGGTGGTATCAACGGAAATCGGCAGACTGAGCGGTTCATAGTCCCCCCAGCCCGATCGCAGGGCTGTCATTACGGGGATCACCCGCGCTAGCTCTTCGGCTTCGGTAACGGTCACCGCCCCCGGTCGGGTCGATTGGCCGCCAATATCGAGGATATCGGCCCCTGCCGCAACCAGCCGGTGGGCTTGGCTAACAGCGGTTTCCAGAGAATTAAACTGGCCGCCATCGCTGAAGCTATCTGGCGTGACATTCAACACCGCCATCAGGTAAGTGCGTTGGCCCCACACGAAAGCACGATCGCGCAGCGACAGGCTCGGTAGGGAGGGGTGGGCGGTAGGGAGGGTAGACATGGGTGCTGAACGAGAAGACTGGTGTACTCGTTGTACTATTAGAGCCTCTATTGTGCACAAGGCGCAGGTGAGACCCCCAATGTTGGGGTTTCGGGCGATCGCGATGGTCGCGTGAAAGTCCCCGGCCCCCGCCGCCAGTCCCCGGCCATCACGTGCGATCGCCCATCCTGCCCTAAGCTGGAAACAGTCTTCTCGCCAGTCTGGATGGGGATCATGGTGCCTGCGGTGGAATTGGACAAGGTGCAAAAGTGCTATAACGGCGTGCCCGTGGTCAATGACCTGTCGTTTACGATCGCACCGGGGGAAATCTTTGGGCTTTTAGGACCCAATGGTGCGGGTAAATCGACCACCATTCGGATGTTAACCACACTCACCCGTCCTAGCCAGGGTACGGTAAAGGTTGCTGGCTTTGATGTTGTGCAGCAACCCGCCGCCGTGAAGCGCAATATTGGGGTTGTGCTTCAGCAAACCAGTGTGGATGGCGACCTGACGGTTTGGGAAAACCTGGAATTACACGGACGGCTGCACCATTTACCCCGATCCCACCGACAGGCGGCGATCGATCGCTGGCTGGACTATGTGGAATTGGGCGATCGGCGGGAAAGCTTAGTGAAAACCCTATCCGGTGGGATGAAGCGGCGGCTGCAAATTGCCAGGGCCTTGCTACACCAACCCAAAATCCTGTTTCTGGATGAACCCACCGTGGGCCTTGATCCCCAAACCCGACGGCGGCTCTGGGAAATTATCCGCGACCTCAACCAGCAGGGCATGACGATGCTGCTCACAACCCACTACATGGAGGAAGTGGAATACCTCTGTGGCAGCGGCTCGGCGCAACAGCCCCCCAATCGGATTGGGATTATGGATGGCGGTAAGTTGATTCAATTAGGCACCTTGGCCGAGTTGCGTCGCCAATATGGGGAAGGATTGGTGATGATCCAGGGCAGCGATCGCTGGGAGTACAAGTTTTTCCCCACCCTAGCGGCAGCCAATCATTATCTCGATACCCAACCGGATAAAACGGGCATGATGGCGCGGGCCTCTAACCTGGAAGATATTTTTGTGGAGTTAACTGGCCATCAGTTGGATTGAAGCACGGCTGGTTCCAGCGGGATGGCGATCGCCGTATGGGCAGGTCAGGCGTAGAGCCAGAGAGATCATTGCCTCAATCCAGATATTCTTAGGGGCACTTCGATTAACCTGGGATGGGGGTAGTTCACCTGCCCATCCAACGAGATACCCTTAACTTGGGAGCGGATGGGTATTTTCCGAGGTGCCCTTAGGGGTATTCTGGCTTCGGTGCTGACTCCATTCGCACAGCGTCTTCCCTGGAGAATCGCGTTGGGCCTCCCCCAGAGCAGCCTGTTCGCGTAGCGTCTCCGCAGGAGAATCCCCCTTTTTACTGACGGATTATGCCGACTTCTCTTGTTACCTCGCTTAACCCTTGGTTGGTGGCTGTAGGGCTGAATTCCCTGCTTTTGCCCCTAGCCATCCTGGCCCCGAAAAAACTGCTGACGCCTGTGGGCTTGGCCCACGCCTGGTTGCTCGGTGTCCTCCTCTGGGGCACGTTGGGCTGGCCGGGGTATCTGGTGGTGATGTTCTACTTCCTGGTGGGGTCAGCCGTAACCCGCATTGGCTTGGCTGAGAAAGAGGCAGCGGGCATTGCCGAAGCGCGATCGGGCGCACGGGGGCCGGAAAATGTGTGGGGGTCCGCTCTGACGGCCACGGTACTGGCCCTGATGACGCTACTCCCCCCGGCCTATGTCCCCATCCCGATGTCCCTCTTGCTGTTGGGCTATGTGGCCAGCTTCAGCACGAAACTATCCGACACCTGTGCCAGCGAGGTGGGCAAAGCCTACGGCCAGCGGACATTTTTAATTACCACCTTACAGGCCGTCCCCAGGGGAACGGAAGGTGCGGTGAGTTTAGAGGGGACCCTGGCTGGCGTGGTGGCTTCACTGGCGATCGCGGCCCTCGGTTGGGCCGTTCACCTCATTGATGGGGTTGGTGTAATCCTGTGTGCGATCGCAGCCCTGATCGCCACCAGCCTCGAAAGCGTGATCGGCGCAACGCTTCAGACGCGGTTTGCCTGGCTGACCAATGAGGTCGTGAATGGCATCAACACGACGATCGGTGCGTTGGTGGCCATCACCCTAGGGCTACTGGTCACCCAATGGGGATGGGGAATCTAGCCATGCCGTCTCCCCCTGCCCGTAAACGCTTTGCCCAACATTGGCTGCGCAGTGACACGGCCCTCAAGCAAATCATCCAGGCGGCGCAGCTATCCCCGGACGCTGCTTCTGCGGAGACGCGCTGCGATCGGGTTTTGGAAATTGGCCCCGGTACGGGCATCCTTACCCGGCGGTTACTGCCCCTCGTGGCGGCCTTAGTGGCGATCGAAGTCGATCGCGATTTGTGCCAACGGTTGGCGAAACAACTGGGGGACCGGGAAAATTTTCTGCTGCTCCAGGGGGATGTCCTCAGCCTCAACTGGCCCGCCCTGTTAACTGACTTTCCTCGCTTTCAATCGCCCAATAAAGTTGTTGCCAATATTCCCTACAACATCACGGGACCCATTTTGGAACGGCTGCTGGGGACGATCGCCCAGCCCAATCCCACCCCCTTTGAGCGGATCGTGCTGCTGGTGCAGAAAGAAGTGGCCGATCGCCTCTGTGCCCAACCCGGCTCGAAAACCTTTGGTGCCCTGTCGGTGCGGGTGCAATATCTGGCCCAGTGCGAAATGGTCGCCCTCGTCCCAGCGCGGGCCTTTCACCCCAAACCCAAGGTTGATTCCGCGATCGTGTGTTTGCAACCCCAACCCCCGCTCACACCGGCTGAGAACCCCCAGTTTTTAGATACCTTGGTGCGGCTAGGGTTTGCCAGTAAGCGTAAAATGTTGCGCAATAACCTGGAGGCGGTGGTCGATCGGGCGCTCTTGTTATCGACCTTGACCCAACTTGGCATAGACCCCCAAGTGCGGGCCGAAGCCGTTAGTGTGGCCCAGTGGATTGCCCTGAGTAACGCTCTACACCCCCTTGCGCAGCTTGGCAAAGTCGATCGTTTGGATGGGGGTTAGGGCAGCCCCCTGGATCGGTTTCTGTGCAAACAGGAATTCCTTGTTTTGCCAAAGGGGGATAAAAGGCACATCCTGGGCAACGATCGTCTGTAAGGTCTTGAAAATTTCCTGGCGCTGCTGGGGATCGGCTTCCTGCCGGGAGCGATCGATCAACTGGTTGGCCTCGGCGTTGTAGTAGAACGAGCCTTGCGCCTTGGATGACCCCTCTTGACAGCCCGTTGTGGGCGAACCCTGGGCACAGGCCAGGAAGGGGTGAATATAGCTGTCCGCATCCAGGAAATCAGGCGTCCAGTCCAACATAAAGCTGGGGTAGATCCCCTTATCCAGGTTTTGGTAAGCCGTGGCCGACTCGACACTTTGCAGATCGAGCTGCATCACACCCTTCAGGTTTTCATCAACCCACGCCTTGAGCAAGTTGGCCGCCAGACCATTACTGGTTAAATTCGAGCGATACCACAGTTGCGCCTGGAGGGGCTTCTCGGCGGAGTAACCCGCTGTGGCCAGGATATTCAGGGCCTTTTCGGCATTGCCATCCCCATAGGCATCCTTAAACACCGGCAAACTGCCCGCTAGGGTGCTGGGTATCAGGCTATAGAGGGGTTCCACCAAACCCTGGAAAACGCGGGATTGCAACAGGGAACGATCGACGCTCGCGGCGAGGGCCTGTCGTACCGGCAATTGGTCAAACGGCGGTGAGTTTACATTCAGGGTCAAGTAATGAATCCCATTCCCCGCCCCCTCGATCACCTGCCAGCCTGTGGTGCCTGCCTCCTGTTGCAGTCTGCGGATCTGGTTGGGGTCAAGGTTTTGGTAGGCGATATCCACAGCCCCCGTGCGGAAGCTGTTGTAGAGATTGGCAGGACTGGAGAGGATCTGGATATCAAGGCCGGGATTGGCGGGAGCCGTCCCCCAATAGTCCGGGAAAGCATCAAGGCGCAGGCGATCGCTGCCGTATTCCGTCAATTGGTAGGGACCCGTCCCCACAAAGGTATTCGGGTTAAACTTGCCTGCCCCCAGTTCATAGGCTTGGGGGGAAACCGCCGCTGCTCCAGGAATTGTGAGCAAGGACGGGAAGGCCACAAAGGGGCTTTTCAGCCGGATTGTTAACTCAAACTCACCCGTCGCCTCCACGCTTGCCACCGTATCAGCCAGGAGGAAGGACGGTGTGCCGCCATTCTCGATGAAGCGCCGCAGGGAAAAGGCCATCGCTTCGGCATTAAAGGGCGTGCCATCGTGAAAGGTCACCCCTTGCCGTAGGGGCATGACATAGGTCAACCCGTCGTCACTCACTTCAGGTAAGGCGGTTGCCAGTTGGGGCGTCAACGTGGGGGGCGCGTCGGGGCTACTGGCCGCATACACATACAGGCGATCGCCCAGGTTATACAGCAAATTATTCGAGAGAATCTCGTAGGCATCGGCGGGATCAAGGGTACGCAGGCGGGTGGTGGTGCCCATGACCAAGCGTCCATTAGCAGTCGGCGTTGCCGGTGAAACGGTCGTTTCCCCAGGGGGAGGAGTGGGACTTTGGCAAGCAATCACCAGCCAACAGCACGCCACCAGGAGTCCCCAAAACCGGAGGGGCGATCGGGATGCGATCGGGGCAAGCCGCTGGACAATCCTCTGACCCACTATCCCCCTGTAAAATCTGCCTACCCACTTCATCTGCGATCCTCACTTGCCATGAGCAGCCCCCACGGCGAAAACCGATGGGAAGCCTGAATCCCTACAATACCGCAGTTTCAGGCCAATACTGTCCCACCTGCATCGCCCCCGTGTCTTGGGCTTGACCCGATCTACGGCCTGGGCAAGGGGTCTGGGCAAGGAATGGGACCGTCTTGGGAAACCGGGAAGCGCATAGATGTCCACCATTGGCACCCATTAAAAAAGGCGCAGGGAACGATAAAACAATTTAAATTGCCAGTCTTCCCTATTCGTGCCATTTGGGTAGGGTAAGTTGATAGACTATTAAGGAAACCTAAACACGCCAAGGGAAAAACCCATAACTTAACCCTATTGATGACTCTGGCCCCTGCCGTCCGCTCGGTATGCTTTCTCGGTATGGTCCGAGTAGGCACGTCAAGGGCGTTATCTGTATAAAATGCAGCATAGCCAATGACTACCAGAACCAGAACCGGACGGAATGCCAGAAGCAGGATCGTGGCAGAATCGGGGGAAACGCCAATGGATAATCAACCAACGCCTGAAGTCTCCGTACCCTCTGCCGAGAATGGCGCGAGGGGTGTAAATTTGTCAGCCGAAAGGGAAGACGCAACAACAGTGGAAGCCAAACAAGATACAGCCAAGGGGGCCGGGTCCTTAGCCGTCCGCAAGTCCAGCACGAGCAAATCTAAGTCTTCGGGAGGGCTGGTGGTTCATCAATCCACTGGCTTACCCAATAACCGACCGGTGATTTCCAGTGGAGTACAAATTGTGGCAACGTTCACCGATGGGGGGATTCGTCCAATTGGGGCGAGTGATGAACACCTTGTGGAATCCGATTATCACTACGGTAACCGTCCGATCGCGGCCAATTACCCGGAAGTGACGAGCTTGGTCCATTTGGCCGAGGCTCCGCTGTTCTACGGACGCCCGGTTGCTGCTAACTACCCCGATGTGGCCCACCGGGTAGATCTGGAAAATGCGGAGATCTTTTATAAACGTCCGATCGCCTCGAATGACATTGATGACCCGATTACCCTGATGGGCTACCTCGATTAGTCCTCTGTCTGTGCAATCCAGTCAGTCAGTAGATTGAGTCTCGCAGGCTCAAAACAACCCGATATTCCTTCACCTGGAGTATGACTTGATGATGCTGTAGTCCTTAGCGATCGTCGATGCGCTAGGGGCTTTTTGTTTGGCTCATGCTGGGCTGTTAGGCGTGCCATCTCCGATATCCACGTCCTGCCTTCGACGGAGCATTTCCCTGTCCAGGTTGATCACGTATCCTATCCTAGCAATAGCTCCTTCTCCGATTCCGAATGGGATCGCTGCGCGAATCGCCCCTATGCGTTACCTCGTCACGACTCATCACACCCATATCCCCGTGGACCACCAGATCATCATGGTGGATGGGACGGTACCGGGTTGGGAACCGCGAGCGACGGATTTACATTGGGACCACCACCGTCCCGCTGGGGCTGATATTCAAATTGATGAAATGCCCTGTCCGGAAGTTAGCCTGCTGCAAACCTATGCCACTGACCAGCCCCCCTGCTTCGTAACGACCCAGGTGGACGCCGATGCCTGTTGCGCGGCGGCTTGGGTACAACTGCCGGGATCGGTGTTGCGCGGTAATGTGCGCGATCGGCTCCGGGCGATTGCCTGGGACTGTGATCACCTGATGGTGCCCGGTGACCTGTCACCCTGGTCAGAATTTGCCGCCAAGGCCGGAGCCGCCCTGAAATTTAGCTCTGCTAACCTCATTCCTAGCCTGGGTCTCCCCAGCGATCGTAAAACCTGGACCCTGGATCAATGGGAACAATACACCTCAGCGGCCTTTGCCCAGGGAACCAAAACCCTGATTGCGGCGGCCCTGGGTAAACGTCCCTGGCCGGGTGAGCAGGGTGAAGCCAATCGCTATTGGGAAACGATCGCCGCCAATACCCGCTATTTACTGAAGGAAGGCCGGGTGCAATTTATCTCCACGCCTGCGGGTGACCTGGCTGTTTGCGATGTGCGCAATAGCGTCTATCCGATTGATCCGCGATCGTTCTACCAGGCCGTTGAAAGCCTGCGGCCCCTGAGCGCCCTGCGGCCCGAAACCTTGCTCCTCCGGGACCATAAGTTGGGGGGCAATCAATACACGATCGGGTGTCTACCCCGGCATCCCGGCAAGGCTGATCTGGACTTTACGGCTGGTCTGTTCGAGCGGTTGACGATCGCCGAGCAAGCCAAAGCGGCCCAGGCGGAGGGGTGGGGCGGTCGGCGGACCGTAGGCGGTTCGGGTTGGAATACACCCTCCCAACTCACGCCCCAGGAAATTGTTGATCTACTAGATCAAACCACCGAGGTTCTCAGCACGGGAGCTGTTGACCAATCCTGACCCTGGACGATCGTATGAACCTGCCAAGCCGGATCGGCTTGGGGAAAGTCGGCGCGATAGTGGCCGCCCCGACTCTCGGTACGAAACTGGGCACTCTTGAGCAACAGGTAAGCCACATCCAGCAGGTTGCCCACTTCTGACCACTGCCGGACGATTTCCCCATCCTGTTTCCCCAAGGAGAAGGCTTGCCCTGGGGGTAGGTGCCGGAAGGTCTGGGTCAGGGTTAATGCCTGATAGGACTTGCCCCATTCGGTTACTTGCGTAATCGCAGCAGCCAGCGTTGCCCGATCGCGGCAAATCCCAGCACTTTGCCACACCAGTTGGGGGATTTGCTCACGGAGGTGGGTGAGGGAAGCCAGTTCCCGGTCTGGGGATGGGGTGGCTAGGGGGGTCTGGCGGGGGGGCGGCAGCGGGATACGGTCCCCCCGATCGGGGTGATCCTGGTTGCTGCCGACTGTGCCCTGTCCCCACTGCCGCATCCGATCGGCAAACACCAAACACTCTAGGAGCGAGTTGCTGGCCAGCCGGTTAGCACCGTGGATACCCGTACTGGCCACTTCTCCGATCGCATAGAGGCCGGTGATCGTCGTTTGGCTGTCTAGATCAGTGGCAATCCCTCCCATCCAGTAGTGGGCAGCGGGGGCAACGGGGATGGGTTCATGGAAGACATCAATGCCCCAGGATTGACACACCTGGATGATGTTGGGGAAGCGGTGCTGTAGGCGATCGGGGGTGATCGGACGCAGGTCGAGCCAGACGTGGGGGAGGGTTGCCCCTGGGTGCGCCCATTGTGCTTGCAGGTGTTGGAAAATGGCGCGACTGACAACGTCACGGGGGGCCAGTTCGCCCGCCGGATGATAGCGACCGGCAAAGCGATCGCCCGTATCATCGACTAAATGGGCACCTTCGCCCCGCACAGCTTCACTAATCAAAAAGCGGGGTGCCCCGGTCTTGGTGAGGGCAGTGGGGTGGAACTGGACAAACTCCAGGTCCCGCAGGACCGCGCCCGCCCGCCAGGCGATCGCCACCCCATCCCCCGTTGCGGAAGCCGGGTTGGTGGTTTGCACAAAGACTTGACCACCGCCACCCGTGGCTAGAATAACGGCCTCAGCCGCCAGCCAGTGAATGTGGTCATGACAGAGCAGGCAGACCCCCTGACAGCAGGTGCGATCGGCGGTCAACCACAGGTCCAGCACAAACCCCGGTGAGATCACCTGGATATTGGACCGGTTGAGGACATGGGCGGCCAGAATGCTCACAACGGCACGTCCCGTGGTATCCGCTGCATGGAGGACCCGCCGCCGGGAATGGGCTGCCTCCAGGGTCATCGCCAACTGGCCTTCGCTGCGATCGAAGGCAACGCCGAGATCAATCAATGCCTGGATACAATGGGGGGCGTGTTCCACCAAAAAGCGCACGGCAGGCTCGTCACACAATCCGGCTCCGGCCTGGAGAGTATCAGCAATGTGCAGGGCAAAGGAATCATCGGGAGCCATCACCGCCGCAATCCCCCCCTGTGCCCAGTCGCTGGCGGAGATGGACAGAGGTTCCTTGGCAATCAGGGCTATCCGTAGGTGCGGCGGCAGGCATAGAGCCGCATAGAGACCTGCTGCTCCCCCACCCACGATGACCACATCAAATGATTCAGCAAACGATTCAGCCAATAAAGAGGGTAGCGGCACAACCGCCGGGGGGTCTGATGCTGGCAGATTCAAGGGCCTCTCCTTACGGAACGTTGGGCGATCGTGTCTTAATGTCTACCCCAAGTCTACGACGGGATGGGAATCGACTGCGGGGGACAATCCACGGTGTCACGTAAAAATACCCCTAGTACAGTAACCATAAAGTGGTGTGACGTTGGTAGTCGCGACTGTAGTCATTGCCGACTAGAGTCAGCCCTACAAACATTGCATCATACTCATGATGTGCTGCACTACAGCCGTTCCCTCTCTAATGAAGGCCTGTCAAGCCTTTTGAACAAGGGGCTTAAGCCCCTTGTCTGTATCTCACCAAGTATGGAAGTGCTGCACTAGATGAGTATTTCTACCAAACAAGCTTGCCTCGTTTAGGGCCATTTGAATTAACTGCTCTTTGAATTGACGATCGCCTGAGTCTTCCGATACCCCCTGTGGATGTCTTTACCCAAAATTCCCCAAAGTCTGCGAAGCTAAGGAAAAGTGTGGGTAGACACAATGGAGAATACTTGGACCCTGTTGATCGTTGATGATTCACCCGCCGATCGCACCATTTATCGACGTTACCTATCGCAGGATCTCCACCACCGCTACACTGTTTTCGAGGCAAACTGCGCTGAACAATGCTTAACCCTTTGCCAACAGCAAGCATTTGACCTGATCTTGCTAGATTTTCGGCTGCCTGACCAGGATGGCTTACACGTTCTGGCGGTCATTAAAACGCTTTACCCTCAGACCGTTGTCGTCATGTTGACGGGACATGGTGATGAGCAAATTGCCGTGAGTGCGATGAAAGGCGGTGCCCAGGACTACCTTGTCAAGGATAGTTTAGAAGGCAGTGGGTTACAACGGACCATTCGTAATGCTATGCATCAGGCGCAGTTGCGACAGCAATTGCGTGAACATCAGGAACGTCAGCGTCTGATCATTCATATTGCATTTCGGATTCGACAATCCTTGAATCTGGAAGAAACCCTTCAGACAGCAGTCACGGAAGTTCGTCAACTTTTGCAATGCGATCGGGTCTTTGCCTATCAATTTTTCCACGATATGAGTGGCCAAATTATTGCGGAATCGGTCGGTGAAGGCTGGTCAGCAGCCCTGGGCAAGGTAGTCGTTGATACCTACTTCCAAAGTCACGGAATCGAAGCCTATCGCGGCGGACGTAAACAGGTCATTGCTGATATTTATGCTGCTAATTTAGATGGGTGTCATATCGCTTTACTAGAGCAATTTGAAGCCAAAGCCAGCTTAGTGATACCCATTTTGATTGGGAATGAAGATGAGGGAAAGAATCAGCTTTGGGGATTACTCGGCGCACACCAATGTTCGAATTCACGTCAGTGGAAAATGAATGATATTCATATTCTAGATGAGTTATCGGTCCATTTGGCGATCGCGATTCAACACGCAGAATTCTTAGCGAAAACCCAGGCGGCATTAGAAAAAGAAAAGAACCTGGCTAAGTTTAAGTCCCAGATTATTGCCACGGTTTCCCATGAATACAATAGTCCCCTAGCGGCGATTCAGGCGGCGGCAGCAACCCTGAAAGCCCATCACCATTACCTTGATATTGCCCGCCAAGTGCAAATTTTGGACATTATTGAACAAAAATCTAAGCACTTGTCCCTGTTAGTCAAAGATATGTTGTTAGTCAACCAGGCTGACTTAGGCAAGCTGCAACTCAAACCAATGGCCCTAGATTTAGAGGAAACGCTCGCTCAGGTCATTGTGGAACAACAGGTTTTCGATCGCCATCAACATGAGATCGTCTTGAGTATTCGCGGCAACATTGCTGATTTTTCGGGCGATCGGGGGTTACTGCGCCAAGTGTTTGTCAATCTTCTGTCTAATGCGATTAAATACTCGCCCAAGGACAGTCGCATTCAAATTAAGCTCATTGGCGAAGCAAACCAGGTGCGGTGTTTAGTGCGGGACCAGGGAATCGGCATTCCTAAGAAAGACATGGAACGTCTCTTTCAGCCATTTAATCGGGGGAGTAACGTTGGGACGATCGCGGGGACTGGGCTAGGGCTACAGATTGTGAAAATTGTGGTTGAGTTGCACGGTGGCACGATTACCCTGGCCAGTCAGGAGGGAAAAGGCACGCGGGTTATGGTTTGTCTGCCGAAGCAACCCTATGGCGATCGGTCGGTTACGGCCTTCACGCTGCCGGATCAGCCTAATGCCGCTATCCATCAACCGCCCAGCATTTCCCTGCGCCAGTCCCATTCCCAAAGGTCGTTGACAGGGGAACAGATTGACTGATGGCAAGAGTAGACCGAGATTGGGGGCATGAACCCCTAATGGGAGCATCACTTCCGGCAGGCCATCACAGACCGACAAACCCTGGATGGGGTGGATCAGATTCCCAGCATATTGCGGGTCCTAACGGACAATCTTTAGCATTTGATTCCCGCCCCGTTGTAATTCATAGGGAACGGATTGGAGCGTGCATTGGTAACCCTTCTGTTCGAGTTTGGTCATGATCGGGGTGAGGTGGGGCGAGGGCTGCAACATCAGCGTTAATAGGGGAAAAATACGCACTTCTCGACAGACGCGCAACATTTCCGCGATCGCGCTCAGGTGAAATGCTTCATCAAAATGGTCGGAATACAGAAACAACAAATGGGAACACAGTCCCAATTCATATTCATCATCCTGATACTTTAGCTGGGGTAGCTCCCCCACCTCATACCGTCCCTGCTGCTTACCCAAGTCAAAATCTTCGCAGAAAAGCTGGGTAACCCGTTCGCGATTGTTGCGGAGGCCAGCGGGTGAGCCGTGGTAGGTCCACACCCAATCGTCTGGGGTTTGTTCAACCTGCGTAATCACCTGATCGACAACGGCATAAAAGCGATCGCGGATTTGCGCCGCATTAAACACATACAGGGGGTCAATCGATTTAATGCGATACCCCAAACGTGTTCCCTCAGCATTAAAACTCGCGGGACCATCGCCAACCCCCAGGATTTTCTTCTGCAAGTCGGCGTCCGTGAGGTTAAACATTTGAATATATTCATCCAGTGATCGGCCAAAGGGCACAACCTGATCGAGTCGCATTGCCATATCACGTCCTCATCACATCCTTTGTGGGATAGCCGTCTCGGCTGTCATCAGTGAATTCAAAATCTAAAATCTAAAATCTAAAATCCAAAATCCAAAAGAGGCAGGCAGGATGCCTACCCCACAAGCGTTGAGCTTCTGACTGGAGCTATTTAGTGGCAACGACGGCGAGGTTCCAGGCATAGCGTTTTGTCCAGGGAAAGTGGCGTTTCAGCCAGCGATCGTATTTTTCCAAGCGTCCATAGGTTTTAGCTAGGCGTTGATGCTCAATAATGATTTTTTTCCAATAGCGTTCCTCATTGGGATTAACCCGCTCGATGAGGTAAAACTGGAGGAAGATCCAGAGGGTTGCGATCCAAAAGGTGTCATATTGCGTGTTGCTGAATAGCGATCGCACAAAGTCCACCATCCGAATATCCAGGGGTTGTTCATCTTCGGTGCGCACCTTGGTGGCAATCCGGCGATAGACGTTAATCACGGGATTATGTTTTAACGGTTCCCAAAAACACAGTTTGCCGCCCGGTTTGAGCACCCGATACATTTCGCGAATGGCTTGCTGGGGATCGGGTAAATGGTGCAGGAGATTGGCGACGTAGACAATATCAAATTCATTATCGGGAAAGTCGATCGCCATTGCGTTAATCACCCGACCTTCGATTTGAATCTGATTGGCTGCTGCTAACTTCAAGGCCACCTCCACCATACCAGGGGAGTAATCCGCTGCGACACACTGCGCCCCACGTTGGGCAAAATAGACGCTATTCTCACCTGCGCCACAGCCCAAATCCAGCAGCGATTTCCCCGCAAGGGGACCCAGGTGTTGCAGGATAAAACGGTTTTCTGGGGCCGTGCAGGCTTCAAAATAGTCCTGGACGCGAATGCCATCCACCGAGATCGCGGCTGCCCAGGCGTCGTGAAATTCCCGCTCCCGTGCCAATTGGTCCATCACTGGTCCCCTATCACTACTCAATCACGCTCTTAAGTCTAGCGTGACACCGACTGCCTCTATTGTTAAAGCAGGCGTGTGTTACCCTCCTCATGGTTCAGCAGGAAACAATGACTCAATTTGGCCCCCCCCTGGAAACCCCTCGAATGCAGGCCGTCCAATCGCCGATTATTCCCGTCGTCGGGGAGTTGATTCGGCGGCACCCCGGTACGATTTCCCTGGGGCAAGGGGTGGTGTTTTATGGTCCTCCACCCACCGCGATCTCCCGGATCACGGATTTTCTGGCCAATCCTGACAACCACAAATACCAGGCGGCCCAGGGGATTGCGGATCTGCGAGAGCAGGTGGGCGCTAAACTCCAGACGGAAAATGGTATTCTGTTGAACGATCGCGCCCAAATTGTGATTACACCGGGGAGTAATTTGGCGTTTGTGAATGCGCTTTTGGCGATCGCGTCGCCGGGGGATGAGATTATTTTTCTGACGCCGTACTATTTCAACCACGAAATGGCGGTGGCGATCGCGAGTTGTCGGGCGGTTTTGGTACCCACCGATGCCCACTACCAACCCCAAATCGAGGCGATTATCGCAGCGATTACGCCTAAAACGCGAGCGATTGTGACGATTTCCCCCAATAATCCTAGTGGAGCGGTCTATCCAGAAGCGACGTTGCGGGCAATTAATCAACTGTGTCGCGATCGGGGCATTTATCACATTAGCGATGAGGCTTACGAGTATTTTACGTGGGGGGAGACGCCGCATTTTTCTCCTGCCGCGATCGCGGATAGCCAGGACTATACCATTTCCCTGTTTAGTCTGTCGAAAGCCTATGGGTTTGCCAGTTGGCGGATTGGCTATATGGTGATTCCTGCGCATTTGTTGTCAGCGGTGATGAAAATCCAGGATACGATCGCGATTTGTCCCCCCGTGATTTCCCAACATGCGGCGATCGGTGCCCTACAGGCGGGCCGGGGTTACTGTCAGGATAAGTTGGTGACGATTGGCCAAGTTCGGGAGCAGGTTTTGACGCAATTAGATAAAATTCGTCATTTTTGTACCTTGCCGACGGCGGAAGGGGCGTTCTATTGTTTGCTACGGATCGATACGCCTTTGGATGCGATGACAGTGACGGAGCGATTAATCCGGGAGCATGGGGTGGCAGTGATTCCGGGGACGACCTTCGGATTAGAAAATGCCTGTTATTTACGGGTGGCCTATGGGGTATTGCAACCGGAAACGGCGCAAGTGGGTATGGAACGATTGGTGAAGGGATTACGGGCGATCGTGGGGGATTCTGCTTGAGACTTGCGGGGAAGCACAAAGATCTGATGGCATTACCATCCCGCTATGCCTAATGCTTGATCGGACTTCTCAGTTTTTAGGCTGAAATGCTTAAGGCGAATGGCTTGTCTGGCCTGATCCAGCAGGCGAGGTGCTGGTGGTGGCTGACTGTCCAGCATAAGGCAATGACGGATAACTTAGGGTGTTATCATTATAAAAGTGACGGATAACACCCCGATTTCCCCAGTTTAAATGTCAAAAGTGACGAGTAATACCTTGAAATTCCTAACTTAAATGTTAAGTTTGATGAATAACACCCCAGGTCTAGGTATTATTACGCAGATCTGCATGATAAGATCCCAATATCCAGACCTATCCGTCAGAACTGTCGTTGAATACCTAGTTAGCAATCCACGCGCTGGCACACCTTCAGGGTGAAAGTAATTGTCCATTAAGTGGCGACAATAAGTGGCGACAATCACTATACCGAAACCTGGATTGTATTGAATTACTTAGTAGACGGCCCCAATCCATTTGTGGGGGGTACTTTCAGTGGGATAAAATATTGGCAAGTCTTCAGGTGCTAATCCAGACATGAAGTTGTGTGTCAAGGGATTTGAGCATTCACAATTGTAGATACCCAGTTTTCATGTCATTTTCTGAAGTTGAGATAAAAAACAATAAAATATATAGTTTTTGAGAAATGCTTGCTGCATACTAGTAAGTAGTAAAGACTAGGCAGCAGAATTATAGACTATTTCCTCGGAAAAGGCTCTCACCTCAGAGCTAATTTTGTTTTGCAATCTAATCTCTTTAAGATAACAGTGAAAATTAAGACTTTAAACAAGGTAGGTTAATCATATGCAGACCCCGGAAACTCGCATAATTAATCAATGTACCTATACCCCGGTAGAAGTCAAGGTAGATAACTCGAAATCTTTACAACCCTACCTTAAACTGAACCTAATCAATACAATCTTGAATGATAAAGCAGTTAACCATGCTGTCTTAGCTAAGTTAGAAGCTAAAGTAGAAACCAAGAACACACATCCTCACTTTGATAACCTAAAAACGGCTGCTTTATCTGCATGGAATGGGGATATAACCACTAGCGTTCAAATTCTTCGTCACCTTGATACGGAAGAAGTCATCAGCTTTGCTCAAAGTGCTTTAGAAACCGAAAAAGAATTATTTGAACAGTCTCAAAAGGATGTTGAAACTTCTATAGCCGCGATCGCCAAGCGAGAGCAAACCAGACAAGAAGCGGTAATGGATGTGCGTCAGGAAATGGCTTCTTTGCGAGATTCAATTCTAACGGAAGTGAGGGAGATGGTAAGAACCAACTCGCCAGCACCCACAACTGCCACAGAAAGACGAGTTGCTGAGCAGATTGGCACAACAAACCCAGTTACTCAAATCTCAGCTATTCAAACGCCTTTGCAGTCATTAGTTCAAGCCGTTCCAGAGATTCGTTTAGCAAATCTTGCTGTTACGACTGACTTGCTTCATGCTGAGTTACTTCAGAACTTTCCTGAAACCGCAAGTTTTTTGCAAGCGGCACAGTTCTTTCCCACGTCAAAAGTTGCTAATGTTGCACCTATTCCTATACAACTTTTTTCAGTAAAGACCTATTTGCTGCAACAGAAAGAGAACACGCTTAAAACTTTAATTAAGAATATGAAGGTGGAGCCAATGGGCTATCTCCACCTGGAACGTCTACAGTTTACTCCAGTAGGTTATGAGCGAGGAGAATTAGTCTACTCGTTGCCGCTTTTACCAGGAGAAACAGTCAGATTAACACACCGAGAATGGAGCCGTACTGAAAAGGAATTCAGCGAAATTGTTTCTACTACATTGGAACAAGCTGCCGAGGAAGCCCTTAGCGAAAAATCTGAACTAACCGAAGCTACAAACAATCAGGAGCAACACAGTTCAGCCTACAATGTTTCAGTCTCAGCCGGTTACAGTGGTGTTTTCAGCTTCTCGTCCAGTTTTGGATACAACTGTAATGATTCTGAAACTAAAACTCGTCAGTCTGCTTCAAAGCGTTCTCAAGAGATCACAAAGAAGGCATCATCACGGGCTAAGAAGGAACATAAAGTTAGCTTCAAAGTTACAACAACCTATGAGTTTGAGGAACAATCCTACCGAGAGATAACGAATAAGGAAGCCACTCCAGTTCGTTGGGATTTTTATCGCTTGATGCGAAAGTGGCAGATTGATCTCTATCGCACAGATGTCCGTTTGACCTATGACATTGTCATTCCTGAACCAGGAAATTACTTATTACGAAAATACATTTTGCTTGAACAACTGAATAAGGAAATAGCTAAACCTTATTCGTTTGATCTTAATCCTAAAATTATCTCTCGGGAACTGCCTGCCCAGTGCCAGACAAAGGTAAAACTTACAGCTCCTAGTGCAGATTCTAAAGCTACAGATTATACTTACTCTTCTGCGGAGTCACCTACATCATGGGTGTATTTAGCGAAGCAGTATAGAGTTAGTCTTATGCCTCCACCTGATGAGTATAAATCCTTTGTTTTCACCGCAGAAGCAGTTTACTCAGGAGGGCAGTTAAACAGTACAGGCTATATTGATATCGATATACCAGAGGGTTATGAATACTACAGTTGCAAGTGTGAAAATGGAAGTATAAATACACTTGGTGAAAAAGGAGCACTTGGTTCCTTACTTACATGGGAAGAGAAGAATGTACCACTCTTAACAGAGCATAAGCAACGTACTAGTTTTCAATGGTATTACGAGTGTCGTTGGATTCAAGTGAATAATAACGATCCACCACGAGGCACATCCATGCATTGCTTGGTGGATGTAACAGTGAAGTTAACAGAAGAGGCTTTTCGAGCTTGGCAGATGCAATGTTATGAAAAACTTGTCGATGCAGCTAAGCTTCAGTATGAGAGTAAACAAGAACGCCTTAAAAAGCAACGAGACGAACTGTTAGCTGAACTTAATCGAGAAGATGGTTTGATGCTTCGGAAGCTGGAGAAAGAAGAGTTAATGAAGGGGGTATTACGATGGCTACTTGGACCAGAAGTGTTGAATGATAGGAAATGTGTTAAAAAATAGCCTCTAATCGTG
>JBBILC010000076.1:0-26139 GCA_037445115.1 Coleofasciculaceae cyanobacterium bin_20 | reverse complement strand
TTACACGATTAGAGGCTATTTTTTAACACATTTCCTATCATTCAACACTTCTGATCTAAAATCAAACCCACTAATCCCCTCCACCTCACTTCTAACCCGCCACAAGCAGATCATTTTTTGTATGGATACCGAAGAACTACGCAGACGCTACCAAGCAGGTTATACCAACTTCAAAGGCGTCAACTTAAGTGGTGCCGACTTAACCGGGATCGATCTCATTGGCGTGAACCTACAGCAGGCTGATTTACACGGGGCTACCCTGATGTTTGCCTACCTCAGTCGTGCCAACCTAACGGGGGCCAATCTGACCGGGGCCAATCTGCGTGGGGCTAACCTCAGTCAAGCCACCCTCACCCAAGCCGCCCTTGCGGATGCGGATCTCCACGGTGCCCTCCTCCAAAAAGCCGATCTCCGCAGCGCTGACCTCACCCTGGCAAGTTTGCTGGATGCCAATCTGATCGAAGCGGATCTCCGCAATATTAACCTGGGGGGCGCGAACCTGATGGGGGCTAGCTTGCAGGGCGCTAACCTACGCTTTGAGCGTCGTAGCTATGTGGCAAATTTGCGTAGTGCCCTCCTGCAAAACACAAATCTGGCTGGGGTTGATTTGACGGGAGCCGACCTTGTTCAGGTTGATTTTTCTAGGGCGAACTTGCGCTATGCCGTCTTACGAGAGGCGGACCTCAGTGCCGCCAATTTCACAGAGGCTATCCTCGAAAAGGCCATTTTGACGGAAGCTCGCCTCTGGCATACCAACTTTGACCGGGCGAATTTGATTGACGCTCGCCTAGAACGCACTGATCTGACGGAGGCTACCCTTATTGAAGCTAACCTGGCTGGAGCAGCGCTTACGGAGGCGAAGCTGGAGCAGGCTAATTTAACCAAGGCCAAGTTATTGCGATCGCGCTTGCAGCGAACTGATCTGAGTCGGGCCATTTTACAGGAAGCCAATCTGACGGAAGCCAACCTTGTGGAAGCTTATTTGGCCAAGACTAATCTCAATCGCGCTAACTTGACTGAGGCAAATTTATCCAAGGCAGAGATCAGCACAGCGAACTTACTGGGTGCCATACTGACTGGCGTTACCATGCCGGACGGTAAGGTTCGGAGCTAGGAAAATGCCAATGGTGGCATCCGCCGATCTACAGATGATGCAGTTTTGAATATTAAAGAAGCGATCGAGTTATGGGCACTTCGATTAATCTGGGATGGGGGCAGTTCAACTGTCCCAACCGACGGGATAACGTTGCTTGAGAGCGCAGGGTGGATATTTTCCGAGGTGCTCTTATATCCTGATTCAGTTGTGAAGAACTTAAAATCGAATTACGTTTCCCCCAGTTAGAGCGTACCTCATCAATGCCGCCTAATTGCTATCGGCTTGGCCTCATTTCAACTATGCCCCTTTATTTTAACTTGGGCGATCGCCGCGAGTGTGTACGACTAGGCTTGCCCTTGATTTTATAAACCTCAGTGGGACAATGCGTTACGCTGGGGCTAACGCCTATGAGATCAGCGATCGGGCTAAACACTCTCAAGTCCTTGGACTTGAAGCCTAACGTTTCCCATCACCCACCACAGGCAGCTTCTTAGCCTGAACCCCCTTTGTCCCTCTTTCCGAGTGACGACTTGAGTCGTTGTTTTTTTTGAGCGGTTGTGGGTGTTTATGGGTCTAGGGGGAGGTAGTGTCGGGCCATTGCTAGGGCATCGGTGGCAAAGCGATCACGAACGGTTGGTGGCCCCATGATCAGGCACTCGGCTCCATAGCGGCGGATTTCACGGTAGAACCAGAAGGTGTTGTGGATGCGTCGGACGATGCGTTTGATGGGCTGATCGGGGAGCCAGTCATTGGCAAGGTCGGTGGTGGTTTTGGGGCGGTAGCCAAAGGCGAGGCTACCAAGCAGGTGGAATTCAACGTCGATCTGACTAAGCTGGGGCTGCCAGGGACCGTCGGCGGGGGAGATAACGGTTTCAGCGGGGATGCGATCGAGGCGGAGGGACCAGTTGTGTTGGAGAGCGGGGATGTCTTGGTTACCTTCGGTTTCGTCACACCAGCAATCGAGGTATTGATGGTCCTCATGGCGTTCGATGCGGGCATGGCGAACGGTGAAGCTCCAGATACGGCCTGCAGCGTCTTGATAGGCAAGGCGAAAGGGGCGTTGGCGGCGAATCCACTGTTCGATTTCCTGTCGCCAGGGGGGACTGGGGTGATCGGCCCAGGTTTGAATTTCCTGGCGCAGGGGCAGGTTAAGTTCACTGCGTTCGAGCAGTAGGTGGGCCAGTTCGAGGGCGGCGGGGGTTTCGTCGTGGTCTTTGAGCCAGCCAAGAATGCGGTTGAGGGTATCGATGCGATCGCGGCTCCAATCGTGATTGATGCCCAAGCGCAATTTACCCTGGGCGATCGCTTTAATAAGTTTTGAAACGTTGGGTTTATCGCCCCAGGTTTGACCAAAGGCGAGGGCAAGCTTCTCTAGCTGGGCTTTTTCGTGCTCGGCAATGGAGAGGGTGATGGCGGGGCGTTTGCGCACCATAGGGAGATCTCAAAAAATATACGTGCACTTTTTTGGCGTACTGGTTGATTCTGATCTATTGTGCTTGTCAATATGGGAAATAAGCAATAAGACACGTACACTCTTTCGGTACAAGTGAGCGCATGATGGCGGTCTCTATCCTACGAAAAACATTCACGGTGGCGCAGTATGAGCGAATGATCGAGGCAGGGATTTTGACCGATCGCGATCGAGTTGAATTGTTCCGAGGAGAAGTTATTGAAATCGCTCCGGTGGGGCAGTACCATGCGGCCTGTGTCGATCGCTTGGCTGAGCTGTTTTTGCGGGTGTTGGCGGAGCGGGCGATCGTGCGGGTGCAAGGCCCGATTCAGGTAGGGTTGGATTCGGTGCCACAGCCGGACGTGGCCTTGTTGGCGCGGCAATCGGATTTCTATACGGCCAGGTATCCCCAGGCAGCGGATGTGCGGGCGTTGGTGGAGGTGGCGGATACGGCGATCGAGTTTGACCGTGCGGTGCGGGTGCCGCTCTATGCCCAAGGGAATATCCCGGAGGTGTGGGTAGTGGATCTGCCGGTGGGGGCAGTGCATGTGTACCGGGAGCCAGGGACGGTGGGATATGAGTCAGTGCAGATTGTCTGTCGTGGGGAGGCGATCGCGTTCCAGGCGTTTCCGGATGTGCCGTTTACAGTTGATCAACTGTTGGGCTAGGTGCGAGTTAAGGCTTTTTTAACGGGAAAATCTATGTATTCAATTCATCTGAAACCCGTCTACTCTTGCCCTGCGATTGAGGTTGCTCCTGGAATCCATTTGCCGGAGGGTTGGCAATTATCTTGGCATCAGCTTGAGACCCTGAAGGCACTACGTGATCCCAATATTGATGTGGTATTCAATTCAGCGATGACGGGGGACGGCAAGAGTTTGGCAGCGTATTTAGATGTTTTACAGGGAGATTGTTATGCGATCGCGCTCTACCCAACTAATGCCCTAGCGCGTGACCAGGAGAATCAGGTACAGGACTACATTCACCAATTTCAACCAGCCAATACACCACGGGTTAACCGATTGAGTGGGCCTGAGTTAGAGATTTATGCTGAGAACGAGGGATTACGGAAGGCAAGTACGATCGCGTCTCGTTCTGGCCAGTCGGAAGTCCTGATCACTAACCCAGATATCTTTCATTACCTGCATCGAGGTGCTTATTTAACGTCTAAGGATAATCCCGATAAACTCTGGAACCGAATTGATAAAGATTTTGATCTGTTTATTTTTGACGAGTTTCATATTTTTGCTGCTCCCCAAATTGCAAGTGTACTGAACACGATGTTGCTGATGCGATCGACGAATCGCCAGAAGAAGTTCCTCTTTTTATCGGCAACCCCCAGTGGTACACTTCGCCAGCGTTTGAATCAGGCTGGCTTTCGATGCCGGTTTATCGATCCTATTGATGAGGGTAAGTACCAGTTTCCCGATACACCCGCAGAAAGCAAGACCTTAGCGGCTGCCCACTGGCGGAAAGTAACCCATGCGATCGACTTAACCTTTGTGCCACTGGAGCCAGCGAGTAAGGCTTCTGAAACTTGGCTGAAGGAGAACCAGGAATCGATCCTCAATCAGTTTCTATTGCATCCTGGGAGTAAGGGGGCCATCATTCTCAACTCGATCGCAGCAGTGAAACGGTTAACCCCACTTTTTAGGAATCTCTTTGCTCAGAAAGGGCTAACGGTGCGAGAAAATACGGGTTTATCGGGTAGTCAGGAAAAAGCCGAATCGCTAGCGGCTGATTTGGTCATTGGTACCAGTACGATTGATGTGGGGGTTGATTTCAAGATCAATTTCCTGATCTTTGAGTCGTCAGATGCGGGTAACTTTATCCAGCGCTTAGGGCGATTGGGTCGCCACAGTGGCTATAAAAAGGATGGGCAGGATATCCTGTTTGATTGCTTTCAAGCCTACGCTCTAGTTCCCAACTTCTTTGTTGAGCGATTGTTTGCTGGGGAAGAAGCAGTTTTGGCCGATGCTGATGTGTGCGATCGTATCCATTTCCAAACCCTTATCCAAGAGAAATATCGACGGATTAATGACTTTGAGGGGTATTACAAACGTTGGGGAAGTGTCCAGTCGGTTTACCTCGCTAAACAACTGCGGCACCCTAATCTGCAACAGCAATATGCCAGCTCTTTGCAAAACTTCCATGATGCCTGTGAGCAGGTCTTTGGCGTTAGCCTGAGGCAGGTGGGTGGGCGGATTGGCGGTTGGGCTGCTGATTGGCAACGCCTTTCCGGTAAAAAGGGCAATCCGATCGCGGATGATGCGACGAGCTTTCGGGGATCGAGTCCTCTGCAATGTGGGTTATACGATTTGACTGAGCCAAACGCGGGCGATCGTTTCAAAACCTATGACCTTCCGGGCATCCTCAGTAACCTGGACATTGAAATGTGGAGTAAGGCAGCATTTCTGGGAATGCTTAAGGAAACAGCTACCTGCACGGGGCAACCTATCCCTAAGGGGCGCTTTGAGTACTGCCTAGGTTTTATGAAGCTAAGAAGCTACCGCGAAGAGCGGCTGAACTGGAGGTTTACCTACCCTGGTGACCTACAACCGATCGCGGATGCCTATAAGGTGCAGGTGTTAGTGGGGCTACAGGTTTGGCAACCTGACAATCCCTGGGTAGGTTCCATTAATCGTCGTCTCCAGTCTCAGGCGGTGGTGGGCTATGTCCTGCGGAAACCAGTGCGAGAGGTCCGTCTGCGGTTGCAGCTACCGATGCACTTCCAGATTTACCCCATCAGTGATCTCCACAGTCTGCACGACGCCAACGCGCCCTACTCAGTGGCTTTCGGCCAGTCAGCCCTGCTGATCGACACCCTCGCCCACCGATTCCGGCAGGAGGGAGGTGAGCTATGGGTGGCATAAAGTATTGGGCAGGGGAGGAACCGACTCGGCACTTAGTAAGTCATGTTTCAATCCCTAGGAGGGCTTTTATATCAAGGCTTTGCGCTGTTCGCGCTAGCGCCTCCCCTGCTAGAGATCAGCATATCAGACAGCCAACAGATTTTTGCAATGGTCATGACCTACTAAAAAGGATGTGCTAGAATCCTGATCAAAGATGCACAAGAGGATCAGACCATGCGGCAACCCAACCTAGACCTCGACTTACTGCGCAGTTTTATCGACCTGATTGAGGCTGAAAGGACCCGCAACAGTTTTCAAGACAAGCGAATTCGGGAAGTTGAGCAGAAGCATGCGAGCTTAGAAGACCGCGTCTCATCAATGGAGTCCATCATCGCAGCATTGAGATATAGCGTGGGGCGTAGCACAGAATTGGAATTCATGGAAAATCCTTACTCTCTAGAGGGCAGTCCACGCTGCGACTACTAAAGCATCTCCCCCAAAGCAAGCACCCTAACCTAGCCCACGAGATAAATTGTTTACGGAGACATTCATCATGAATGATCAAGAGCTACTGAAGCGTATTACCACTAACCCGCAGATTTTTAACGGCAAACCCATCATCCGGGGGTGTCGTCTTGCGGTTGAGCATGTTTTAGGGATGTTAGCAGCCGGGGATACGATCGAAACCCTTTTAGAAGCTTATCCCTGGCTGGAGCGGGAAGACATTTTAGCTTGTCTTGCCTATGCCTATCGGTTAGTGGCCCATGAGCGGATCGAACCACTACTTGTGGAGACAGCACAGTGAGAATTCTCTTAGATACCTGCGTCTGGGGTGGGGTAAGTTCTACGCTAAAAGCTGCTGGCTACAACGTAGTTTGGGTTGAGGAGTGGGAGACCAATCCTGACAATGAGAGTATCCTAGTAATTGTCTATCGTGAGACTCGTACTCACTTTCTGGAGGAATCTAGTTCATGAATAACCAACAAATACTAAGCCGAATTACCACTGACCGAAAAACTTTAAGTGGCCAACCTATTATTCGAGGTTACCCTATAACCGTTGAACAAGTCCTAGGTCAACTGGCTGCCGGGAAAACCTATGAAACCTTGCGAGAAGAATATCCTATCCTGGAGCCAGAGGATATCCAAGCCTGTCTACTATATGCCCAGGATCTTGTAAAACATGCACGGCCAGGACTCCGGGTTGAAGAATTAGCCAGTGCTATTCCTGAAATTCTTATCCAAGCGCCTTATCTCATCCTGCTGGTTTTGTTTGGCTCTAGAGCTAGAGGTGATGCTAATTCAGAAAGTGACTGGGACTTTGCTTTCCTCTGTGATGAAGAAGAGCGTCAAAAATACGAAAAAGGCGACTGGGATTCATTACGAATATGGACAATTTTACAGGAAACGTACAATCTTTTTGACGATCAGATTGATATTATTGAAATGAAAAATTGTTCGGAAATCCTCGCCCATGCAATTTCAGAAGACGGAATAATCATCTATGAACGGAATCCTGGAATTTTTGAAGCATTCAGATCTCAAAAACTGAAAACTCCACAAGAACTACGGCAATTTCGTAGGACTATTCGAGACAATACTTTGCAAAAATTACAAGAGTTAAAAAAATGAGTCTTAAAGTCGAATCAATTCAAATCAAGCTAGATTTGATTGTTGATTATTTAAATGAACTGAAGCCTTTGACATTACTCAGCGCTCAAGCAATAATTGACGATTATTATAAATATAGAGCAGTGGAAAGACTTGAACAACTGATTGTTGAAGTATCATTAGACATTGGCAGACATTTACTCAAAGAACTATATCATATTGATCCCAAGGAAAATGCAAGTGTTTTTATGGAGTTAGCTAGAGTAGGCATTATCTCTTCAAATCTAGGTGCATCATTAGCAAAGTCTGCTAGTTTCAGAAATATCCTTGTTCATCTTTACGAAAAGATAGATGCTAGAAAAGTAATTGAATATATTCCACTGTTCTTGAGGGATTTCCCGACTTTTGTCACTTCTGTAAACAAATATTTGGAGCCTTGGGAGAAAGATAATGAATAATAACGATGATAATTTTGATTTCCTTGATGATGACTATGGCTTTGATGAAGATGGCGATAGAACTGTAGAACCTGCTACACGAGAACTACTAACGCTCAAACTGCTGCGAGAAGGAATCCAAGTTCAGAATCCTGATGATAGCGTGATGCAGGACTTTGCCGAAATAGTCTTGCCTAATCTGCTGAAATACACGATCGGGGTAACGGCTAAAGGTGGTAAATTCTTTGCAGAATATCTCGATCGCGTGGTTAACCCTAAGCGAATTGCTGAGGGCAAGGAACCGATTCGCCGCGATAACGCTGCTGACCAATCCCTAAATACTCATCTACTGAACGGGCTATTCCCTGCCAACCTCATCGAGCGACGATTGCAACAACTTGATACGACAGTTAAACGCTTAGTGAGAGAGCAAGAACGTCGTCTCCTGATAGCAGGCTTTATTCTGCATGACTTTGAGAAATTTGACTACGATCTGCTTCCCAACATGCCAGAGGCTTTTCGGGCTATCCGACGCGATCGCTCACAGGATATTCGTAAACGCCCGATCGCAGAGCATCGAGCAATCATTACCGTCCTTGTCCAAGCTTTAGAGCTAGACATCTTTATCTGTCGCGATCGACCAGAGGCTTGGGAGCAGTACCTTGATGATCTACTATTTTTGGCCTACAACGCCCAACGACGCAATGACACAAATCTTAATCTCAATGAAGAGAGCCTCAATCCTGTTTTGCGCGATCGTACCCTGCGCTGTCTTTCAGATCTTACTTGTCTCGCCGATCGTCTTGCCTCGATCATCAAACACCCTCAAGATGCTGAGAACCCTGGCCTCAATGACATTATTCACGGTCTCAGCGACGGCCAACTACGATTTACCTATCATGCCATTTCCGAAAATCGGGGGGTGCTGACAAATGTGCTCAACAACGCCCTGATGGATGCCTATACCAACCTAAATACTGCTGATCAAGAGCAATATACCCCGCTGTTGTATTTGCCTACAGGTGTAATTTACTTAGCCCAGCGTGACGCACCAGTTGTCAGACCCAATACCCTGCCCGATCGCGTAGTGGCTAGTATTAAAGATCTATGTTCAGGGCAACTACGTCTCCGGCAAACTGGGTTTGGTCGTGACGGCAAAGGGATGAAATATGCCGACTATTACAACCTATTCTTTGATGACTCTGACTTAATGAGTGTGGCTTTGAGTGCAACCTTACGCATTCTCAACTCAAATAAGGGATCAGTTGCGAGTAAGCGTAGTGAAAATCTAGTTGCCTTTCAGCAACGGGGGGTATTGTCTGCTGACTACGACTTTACCTTCAATGACGATATTCGCATTGACCAACTAGCGGAATTTGGAGATCTTATAAGCCGCAAAATCTGGGGTGAACGCTTTAATCAACTAGAAGAGCTAATCAAAGAGGGAGCTAAAGAGCGTAAAAGGAAGAAGAGTTTACCTGAATTGCCACCTATCCCTGAGGCTTTATTGCCTGACAATATCATTCACAAAGTAGCTGAGTTTTGGGACCTCTCTGAGTATTTACCGCAGATCCGCGAGATCCAAGGGATTAACGAAAAGCTTAAGGAACTTAAGCTCAAGGGCAACACTGGTGGTGTTCCCTATGAGTGGTATTTTCTTGCCGCTAAGTTTCTAGCCCAAAATCCTGGCATTGAGGATTTGCATGATACCTGTCGTGAGGTTATTACCTACGTTACGCAGCTTACGCAACCTGTTATAGCCCAGTATGAACTCCCCGATGGCTGGGGGGATGTCCGGGATTGGGTTAGTAAAGTTATTATGCTGCCAGGGCAAGTGCAGGAACCCTCGACTGCTGAGCAAGTTGAAGTCTTTTTGAAAGAACTGAGCTACTACAATGCTGCCAAGAAACCAGGACGAGGACGGCAGATGATTTGCTCCATTTCCCACTCACCCTATTCCGTCAGTGAGCAGATGGAATCGGCTGTTCTGTTCACCCCACAGGTCTATACCAACAAGCAACATCTAGGAGGTTCTAATGCCAAACGTAATATCTCTAGCATTGCGGGTATTGAGATGATGCTGCGGCAAATTTTGATGAATCAAACTCAGGCTGTTGGTAAGCGCTTTGAAGATGGTAAATATCGCTATCTCTATTTCTACCCAACCTACTACTTCACCCCAGAAACCAACTCATTTCTACAGCGAGCCTACAGTACCATTGCCCAAACCCGCTTTGATACCAGTATCCGTAACCACTTTATTAATAAGCAGTTAGAGGCCGACTTCAGTCGTGAACAGTATCAAACTGTCGATGCCTTTCTCATGGATGAAGCCTTGGCCCAGCATAAGCAACTGCCGGAAGATGACCCCAACTTTAGACGCGATCGCACCTTCAAGCTTTCCTATCCCAACAACAAGCCCTTAACTTTCTATTTTATGGCGCTACCCCCAGGCCGGGATAGTACGGATACGGAATCTTGGGTAATGCCTAGTTGGTTGGCTTTTGCCTTTCCGATGATTTTGGATGTGAAGACTGTTGTCTCGGAATCGCCCATTCCACCCTTTACGGATGGGACCGAATTTGAGGAAAGTGTCTTTCTCGATAGTGCCCCCCATGCCTTCCGCACATTGGTTGGGCAAGATCGCTTTCGATTAGACACTATTCTAGAGGGTTGGACGGATGAGAGCGACATCAAGCACCCTGCACCGTTGAATACGCTAACTGCGGCCTATGCCATTCACATGGATGTCCATGCCAAACAGGGAAAAGGCGGCTATGACGCTAACTGGGGGCGTTTCACGGAATTGGCAAAAGATCTTGAGACTAGCCCCCTGTACGTCTTTTACTATCTTGCCAAGTGGAGTCGAGGACAGAAAGTTGACGCACCTAGTCCTCAAAAAATTAGACTTTACGCCTACCGCTTTTATCCCTGTTTTGACCCCTATGCTACCTATCAATTTGACCAGGAGGAATGGACTTTGACTCCGAACTCACCGATCAACCACCCTAAAAAGTTGACTGATCTCTATCGGCAATTCTACCGAGCTAACAAACGCTACAACCCTAAAGCGAATGCGGTTCTCAAGCCCATTGATATTGCTGCTGATACGATTCTCAATGCTGAAACCAGTATGTTCCATGATGAGGCCCTAGTGATGGTGGTTGCGGCTGCGGTCTTTAAGCTGATGGATCGGGTTCATGCATCCACGGCTGAAGGGCGTTGGGTGATCAGCGATCGCGAGAAGGAACGCCAACTTGTTCTAGACTTTGCCCGCTATTTTGTCATTGACGTTTTTGAGAAAGCTTTTGCGGGCGATCGTGCTCGCCTAGCGGGTCGTCAACTTAATCTCATCCGTGATACCTGCGAGTTTCTCTATCGCCTAGAACAAGACAAGGAGAACCAAGAACTCAAAGTCAAAGGCGAAATTCTCCAGGATGAGACTGAATAGTCCTCAGTAAATCTTTTCCCTCCTACTTGACTACCCTTTTAACTACTACAAGGAGATCAAAATGGCTCTGCTAAAATCCGTTGATGCTAAATTCTTCCACACGGAAATTCCCTACAAGCCAATGGGCAAGTACGCCCACTTTTTGACGGTGCGCGTCACTGAGTCGTACCCACTGTTCCAAACCGATAGCGAACTCAACAAAGCCAGGGTACGGGCAGGTGTAACAGACAGGAGCACTATCAGCCGCCTTTCCATGTTCAAACGGAAGCAGTCTACCCCAGAACGCCTAGTAGGGCGAGAACTGCTGCGGACCTACGGTTTTGTTAAGCCGGATGAGTGTGAATACAACGTTGAGTTCGGCATGGATAACCCTGACTGCATTATCTATGGGTTTGCGATCGGCGATTCTGGATCTGAAAAGTCGAAAGTGGTTGTTGATACCGCTTTTTCCATTACTGCTTTTGATGAGTCTCACGAAACTTTTACGCTTAATGCCCCCTTTGAGAACGGTACGATGGCATCCAAAGGAGAAAAAGGCTCAAAACCCGGTGAAGTTACCAGTCGTATTAATCAGCAGGATCACATTCGACCACAGGTTTTCTTCCCCAGTATTATCACTCTCAAAGATCCTACTGAAGCCAGCTTCCTCTATGTCTTCAATAATATCCTGAGGACACGCCACTATGGGGCACAGACGACGCGCACGGGTCGAGTTCGGAATGAATTAATCGGTGTCGTGTTTGCGGATGGTGAAATTGTCAGCAACCTGCGTTGGACTCAGGCAATCTACGACCAAATGCAAACGAATGGTACTCTCAAGGCTCCTGATCCTTTAGATGAGAATGATGTGCTGCAAGCAGCAACTACTGCGATTCAATCTCTCATGGCTGAGGAGTTTATTGTGCATACTGATTTGATTGGTGATGACTTCCAATCGCTGCTGACTGAGGTGAAAGTTCTAACAGCAAGCGAGACAGGCATTCGTTCTATCTTGAAACAGGCTGATGATGAGGCCAAGGCTTACGCAGAGAAGCACATTGGCAAGAAGAAGACGGCTAGCGCGAGGTCATAGCCATGCCCCATATTTATCGCGCTACGTTAGAATTGCACGACAGTCTTTACTTCGCTACGCGGGAGATCGGACGGCTCTACGAGACGGAACCTGTGCTGCATAACTATGCTCTCTGCTATGCCCTAGGTCTGGTAGATAGCGAAAAATATGCCACTACCGTCTCGGAAGACAACACCTACTGCTACTTCTGCCCAGAGCAGGTACCGCAGTATGAGGCGCACCTTACCCCCCTCAATCGGCAGGGGATTTATGTTACACCAGCTAGGGCTGTCCGTCATGCGGCAGTCTTGAATACCTGGAAGTATGCTGACAACCGCTATCACGTTGAAATGCAGAAAACCCAGAAGAACATTCCTAGTTTTGGCCGTGCCAAGGAAATTGCCCCTGAAAGTCAGTTTGAATTTTTTGTTGTTTCTAAAAATCCCCTCTCTTTTCCTCGTTGGATTCGGCTAGGGAAGTGGATGAGTAAGGCAGAGATCAAAATCAAGGAATTACCTAAACCCAAGCGTAATTCTGCACAGATGTTCTTATGGCCTTACCCACTCAACCCATTGGATGTGATGTTCACTAATCAAGTGTTGAGCTATGACACCATCAATATGCCCCCCGTCAGCCTAATTCGTAACGTGCAGATACTGGGTGATTTTTACACCTTTGAAGGGCTGATTGACCCCTTAAAACTACCCGCTAATATGGAATACCGATTCAGCAACGCACCATGACAGTTCACGAACTCATCACGGCTCTTTCCCAATTTGACCCCAACACCCCCGTCGTCGTGCGGGGGTACGAAGGTGGCTACAATGACATTCATCAGGTTAAACCCCTGAGCATTCAACTCAACGTCAACACCACCTGCTACTACGGTGCCCACGGTTGTAACGACGATCGCCTTAACCCTTTACCCGATGTCCCTATGACTCCCGTTGTTTATCTCTCCAGCTATAACCACCTAGCTGACGAAGACTGGCACGGCTGTTAATCCCCTCTCCGAGATTCCTATGCACCTACTCAATCCCGACCAACACTATACCTTTAGCAAAACTTTGAACTCAAGTTATCTGCTGATGATCTGTCCCTGGAGTTTGGCTATACTCTAAGCCGAACCAAACTCAATTTACCTCGATCGACTGCACCCCTCGATCGCCTTGAAGACTTGCGATCGCGCATCGAAGAAATTCTACCCTACGTTGATTTATCAACCGAAGCTGCCCGACGAGAACTGCTCATTGCCCCCGTGATTACCGAATTGATCCACTACACTAAAGCTACCCTCCGCATTGAATATTCATCACAGTTACTAAGCATCTCCAAGGTTCCCTAGATTATCTGCTCAGTAGTCAACAAGAGTTGCTCGTCATTGAAGCTAAGCGTCAGGATTTAGACTATGGCATGACCCAACTTGTGGCTGAAATGATCGCCTTGGATCAATGGGATCGGACCCCTGACCAGCCTATGCTTTTGGGAGCAGTTACCACGGGAAAACTCTGGGAATTTGCCCGCCTTGATCGTTCCAATAAACATATCTACCAAGGTTTGGATAGCTATCGCGTACCGGATGATATTGAGCCATTGATGCGGATTTTAGTAAGGCCTTTATTCAATTAAATATCCTAATTTGCATTTGCCTATACTGGCTACTGATTGGGCTAAATATTCTGGAGATAAACCATGAAAATTCTTGGTCCGAATGTCTCATATACTTTTAGTAAAATTTTGAACTCAATGCTGAAGTAGATGATATCGTTACTGACGTTGACTATTCCGTCTCTTGTCGCTGCCTAAATTTGTCTGATTTTAGTGGCGATTTAGAAAGATTCCAGGAATTACGCGATCGCATTGAAGAAATTTTCCCCTTTGTTAGCCTGACTACTGAAATTGCCCACCGCGAGATTCTGAAAACGGCACCGATGCCAGCCTTTCTGTGAGCGCGATCGCCATCTGATAATTGTCAATCTGCATCGCCAATCCTTCAAGCTGCTTCTAACCAGTGTAAATTCAAAACTCAAGATTCAAAACTTAAAACTTAGAACTCCTCCAAGATCATGCCTCATAGCCTTGTCCTCAACCTCCTGCCCGAATCAACAATTCCCCCCGGCTTTACGTCTGGTAAGCACCTGCATTCTCTGTTTCTGAGCTTAGTCAGTAGTGTTGATCCGGAAATCGGTACTCAACTTCACGCCAACGAGGCCAATAAGGCGTTTACCTTGAGTCCACTTCAGGTGCTTGGCGGGAGAAGACAGGGGATGGGTAACAGGAGACAGGGAACAGATGACAGAGGGGTAAAACAATCTTCCTCCCTAACTCCCAACGCCTATTCCCTCACCCCGCTTACCTATATGCATCGCAAGCCGATTTCGCCTGGAACACCCTGCTGGTGGCGGATTTCGTTACTGGACGATCGCCTTTTTAGCCACCTTAACCCCCTGTGGCTTAACCTAAATCCGCAACATTCCTGGCACCTTGGCCCTGCCGACCTCCTGATCACCAGTGTCTTGGGCACTCCCCAAAGTACCCAACCGTGGGCGAACTTTTGTCCCTATGCCAAACTGTATGAGCAGGCATCTGAGACCGATCGCAAACTGACTCTCCAGTTTTATACCCCCACTGCCTTCCGCCAGGGTAAATATGATACCGCCCTACCCACCCCCGATCGCGTGTTTAGTAGCCTCCTCAGGCGATGGAACCACTACAGCGGTCTCGAATTTTCCCCCGAAATGCTCACCGTTATTCAAACCAGTTATTTCGATATCCGCACTGAGAGCGTTACCGATTCCCGTGCCCAATTCCAACACACTGGTGCGACCATTAACCCTGCTAATCAGTTCGTCGGCTGTGTCGGCAAAGTCACCTACCAGGTCCTCGATCGTGTCGAAGCACAAACCCTAAAACAGATCAACACTCTGGCTGATTTTGCACTCTATGCGGGAGTGGGACGGAAAACCCCAATGGGGATGGGAATGGCCCGGCGGACTTAGCGGCTGCTACTCCCTAAGCTTTCACCCTGACCACACTTGGCTTAGGTCAACGCGTCTGGAGGATCAACTGTTGACCGTTGGTTGGCGATAGCCGTAAAAATCAATACGATAGTCAGTAATTTTGACACCCGTTTGCGCTTCCAACTGCTGAATTAACTCAGGCGGCAGTTCCACATGAACATCGAGAATTTGGTCCGTATCCAGACAATTGATGTGGCTATGGGAATCGCTGATATTACCGTACAGCCGCCCCTCCGATCGCTCAATACACTCGATAATATTTTGACTGGCCAACGCCTCCAGATTTTGGTAAACCGAAGTATGGCCAATGTCCTTCCCCTGTTGATTCAGACGATCGTAAATTTCCCGTGCTGATAGGTGCTCCTGCGCCTGCCAGAGCAACTCCAAGATAAAGCGACGCTGACGGCTTAGGCGCATTCCCAATACCTGACAACGATCGATGGCCTCCTCCAGAGACCGGATCGGTTTATGCAGTGTCGCTTCTGGTGGCATGACGGATCTCTCCCCTTCCATTGCCTAACCCACAGGGTCAACTAAATTTCACCTAAGCTGGGGTTAATGATCAACTCTATCTCCTATGATAGTCCTAAATCAAACTCGCTACCACTTCGAGTTGAACTTGGCAAGGGTTAAAGTGAGGCTTTGCTGACAGGGAGGGTTAACCCTGCGTGCCCGATCGCGGCCAGGGCCTGCCTTGACGCCCTGGCAATCGGTTTTATGCACTGCTGCTATCATCCCCTATGACCTTGACTCTTTCGCTGACTGCTGACCCGATCTACGCACTTGATCTCACCCCCGTGCGTCAAGTGATTGATCCCTGGCTGACTGCCGGGACGATCGCCGAGCATGAACAAACCCTGCAATTCGCGATCGACGTTCCCCGTGCCCCAGACGACCCCCGCGAATTGTCGGAAATCCCGGAACTGCGGCTGTGGTTTATCCGCCTGGATAGTTGTTATCCCTGGTTTCCCTTTTTATTAGACTGGCGATCGGGCGAACTAGCCCGCTATACCGCCATGCTCGTCCCCCATCAGTTTCAGCGGGTCGATGGGATTCGCTACAACCCCGAAGCTCTAGAGATTTTTGTCATGCACAAGGTGTGTGTCCTCCATGACTGGCTCCAGCAACAGGCTCTCCCCAGCCATAATCGCTTGAAGGCAATGGCCCAACTTCTGGGCTATGAATTGGCAGACCCCTTTTTTGAACTACTGGCGGGCCAATCCGTGTAGCTTACAGGAGTCGAGGCGAGAGCGTTATACTGGGGGTACAGAAAAACCCGTTTTGGGGGCGGCTACCCCGCACGAATTATCCAGCGTGAGCTATCCAGTGTGAACTATCCCGCATGGAATACCTTTTACGTGACGCCCTGGAATCGTTTAACCGGCATAGCGGCTGGATTGTTTGGAATTTATTTCTCGCCTTTATCCCTCTCATCCTCAGCTTTTGGCTATTCCGCCGCCGTCAGGTTGCCCGCACGCCTCTCTGGTGGGCAATCCTCCTCGTCTTTATCGCCTTTCTGCCGAATGCCCCCTACTTGTTGACGGATATTATTCACCTGATCCGAGCGGTACGGGCCGGTTATTCCGTATGGATCATTACGCTGATCTTCATCCCCCTCCACCTGTTCGCCATCCTGGCTGGACTAGAAGCCTATGTGATTTCCCTTTTAAACCAGGGGCATTACTTGAAACGGGTGGGCGCACAGCGGTTTGTCCTGGGGGCTGAGTTACTGGCCCACGCCCTGTGTGCGATCGGGATCTATCTGGGTCGCTTTAAGCGCTTCAACAGTTGGGACCTGCTCACCCAGCCCAGTACGGTTTTCGTCGATGCCCTGAACCAACTAACCAGTAAGCGCCCCCTCGCCGTGATGATCCTTACCTTTGTCGTGATTACCGGAATTTATTGGCTGGCTAAACAGGTGACGATCGGCCTTGGGTTGCGTATCCGCCAGCTTCGCCACCACAGGGACGATGGCCTGATCTAGGCCCAGCAGGCTCGTGCCCTAGGCTAGCGCGGGAGTCCGACTCCAGTACCCTAGTGTCCCTCCGCTGTGAAAATACTGGGTGAAAAGACCTCGGTCAAAAAAATAAGGTAATTTGTTTGACAAATGTCCCCCACATCGGCACAATGAATAATGCCTGAGTCAAGGGACTGTAGTTCAATTGGTTAGAGCACCGCCCTGTCACGGCGGAAGTTGCGGGTTCGAGCCCCGTCAGTCCCGTTCCTGGATATTCAGCGCCTCACACAAAACCGTCTAAAGCTGCCTTCTCCAAGACACTCCAGCAGGCGACTGGCATTACCGTCTAGCTTGGGAGGGTGCTTACGACACCGTTGGCACGATCGTTGCCACCACCTCCCCGGTTTGGCGGGTATCATAACCCCCTAAGGCTTGTAGTTGAGCGAGTACCCGATGGTGCCCCAAAGTGCTAAGGAGTTGCTGCACAGGCACTTCGGTGAGGTAGGGCTGGAGGGTGACCAGATCATAGCGGGAACAATGCAGAGGGATAAACCCTAAACCAAAGGCAGCGGCGACGGCGGCAGTGCTAACCCCCGTGGTGGCTTGTCCCGACGCGATCGCCTGGGCCACTTCCAAATGTCCAGACACAACCTGATCAAACCCCTGAATCGATCGTGCTGGAATTCCTGCCTGCTGAAGCGATCGTTCCAGAACTTCCCGACTCCCGGCCCCCGCTTCCCGATTGACGATCGTCACGCCTGGTCGGGTCAAATCATGAATAGTCTGCACATGGCGAGGATTGTCTGGTTGCACCAATAGCCCCTCTTGCCAACTGCCTAAATTAATCAAAACAGCGGGCGTGGTCTGTACCGCAGATTGTACAAAGGGCACATTATGGGTTTGCGTCACGGGATCGTAGAGGTGCATCCCGGCCAAATGGACTTCACCTCGGAACAGCCGTTCTAGCGCCCGCAAACTGTTGTCATAGGTCCAGTGTACCCGCAGCCCTGGATGCCAACGTTCCGCAGCTCGTGCCCACAGGGAAAGGGCCGGTGTACAACCAGCGATAACCACCGTATGCTCAAGTTTCTCTGGATCATCGAGTAATTTAACCCGCAGGGTGGCGGCATGGGGATTGTAGACCCCTTCCGCATCGGCAGGCACCATTTCTAGGCGAAATGCCTGGTTGCCAATGAGGGGATGGGCAATCCAGCGTCCGCTCACTTTGGCGAGGCTTAAGCGGTGCGGCTGCCCTGGCGGTGGTTGGTGGGCGGGGATAACGTCCATTTCGGGCAGGTCTTGGGCCAACCAGAATAGATCTTCCACTTGACAATCCAAAGCCTTGGCCAATCGGAGGGCAACTGTGGTCGAGGGGGCATATTGTCCAGATTCCACACCGCCAATGGTTTGGCGCGAAACCCCCGCGATCGTGGCTAGATCCTGCTGGGTCATACCCAGTCGGAGGCGAATTTGCTTGAGGTTATTGGACAGGTCGTTGTCTGGTTTCATCGATCGCAGGGCAAATCAATCCTGGGAGGGTGAACAGCTTTAAGCCTGGAGTCATCGTAACGGCTTGGGATGCAAGCACACCCAACAGGCTGAAGACTAATGTTTGAGCCGTTCCCACTACCAATTTATACCCTACCTAGTGCCTTGCCATTAGCCCTGTAATTCTAGGTTGACGGGGGTAATCTTGTCGAGATTAACCCCGTTAATGTCAATTAACAGGTCCCTTGTAGCTTGTCAGCGATAACGCTAGGCGCTATTGGGGAGATTGGGTCAAGCAAAGCGAGACCCAGTCTTAATTTAGTCACTGCCTCCTACATGCTGGAAAGACTAGCCAGAACGAGGGGTGGTGCTTGTACAACGTAGCATCGCCCCAGATAGCACATCGTGCGCCAGTTAAGGGGTTCTCGATGCGAAACCTGAAACTCGTATTGTTTGATACTATTGACTGCGCCGCGATAGGAACCCTTGACTTCAGTCTCCTGAACGACTACGGGCAGGGAAGGAGACTGAGGCTCATAAGCAACGCCACGGTACCGTAAAGTCATTGGATTTTAAACTCCTAAAATTAGTTAAATGAAACCTTGGGTCTTGCGCAAGCGACGCAACCTTATAGCTCCTTATAGGCAATTAAGCCGATGGCAGATTAGTCAGTCATAAAAGCATCTGACTGACTAGCAATCTAACCCTATTAATGAGGTTTTAAAATTTGATTGCTATCGCAAACCGCCTCAAACAACATTTCCGAGGCTGGGTCTATAATCGCGCTCAAAATGACCCCTTAGACGGACACGATATTAAACATTAGAAACTAGGTTTCTAGATGCTAATATCATCAATGGTATCGCCTGCTTTCCTAAAATGTCCACAATTGCTGACAACTTTACTAAAATTTTACATTGATCTTTGGTTAAACAATATTTATTCTGTCAAATTGCTGATTTTTTGCATGAAAAAATTCTCCAGAGATCAAAGATCTTAGGGGAACTTTTCAGTATTTTGATCTGCGAAACAGAGTCCCAAATCCTTAGACGACTATGGACCCACATATTTCAACAGAATAATTTTTTCTAACTTGAGATTTTAAAATTCATAGTCTACTTGCTTGGGATGCTAGTTGGGAGCAGGCATGAAAGCCAAAAGGCAAATTCAATAAATGCAAGGGCAACGATCGCAGTTGTGCACCCCCTTCGCCACCAGCAGCAGTGTTCGGTGTGGTGAACGCACCTCGTAAAAACACTGGAAAAACTATGCTAGCCCCATAAACAGTCTTCAAAATCTCCGTGCAAACACTAGGACAATCATACAAATAACTATCCCAATTTGGAAACTCTTTGTAAAACTTTATAAATAGTGCCGATCACCTTGCCGTCGCACAGGACTAATGGCAAGGCCCTAGGTAGGCTATAAATCCGAATGGCGATCGTGCCTCAGCTATCGGATCAAGCATCGGGTCAACGACCGTCAGCAGCGTCAGGAGACTGGCTATGTGCGACTGCTATCCACTGCTTGAGGGTTGTGGCCACGTCGTCAATGGCAACCTCTTGGGAGGCTTTGGTGGCACGGGTGACGATTTCGACCTTGCCCTGTTTCAGCGATCGCCCGGTGACAATGCGGTAGGGGATGCCAATGAGGTCGGCGTCTTTGAATTTGACTCCGGCCCGTTCGTCGCGATCGTCGAGGAGGGTTTCTACCCCGGCTTGGTTGAGTTCGGTATAGAGTTTTTCCGCTACTTCCCGCTGCTGGGCATCGCCGATGTTGGGGACGACAATAATCGCGTGGTAAGGCGCGATCGCCACGGGCCAGATAATACCATCGGCATCGAAGGATTGCTCAACGGCGGCTTGGGCTAAGCGGGAGACGCCGACGCCGTAGCAACCCATGACGAGGGGCCGTTCGGTGCCGTCTTCGTCGGTGAAGGTCGCGCCCATTGCCTGGGAGTATTTGGTGCCCAGTTGGAAGATGTGGCCGACTTCGATGCCACGGGCACTTTGCAAGGTTTGGCTGGGATCATGGACGGCGCGATCGCCCGCCGTTGCCTTACGCACATCAACGACTTCCGGCAGGGGGAATTGCTCACCCCAGTTGGCCCCGACGACGTGGAAATCGACTTCGTTGGCCCCGGTGGCAAAGTTTTTCAGATCAACGGCGGTGCGATCGACCAGGCGCAGGAACTTGGGATGAATGTCTTTAGCTTGGGCGATATAGGTGTCGGGCAGATCGGGGGCGATATAGCCCAGGGGCAAGGGTTGGGCGGCCCATTTGGCCTGGGCGCTGGCATCGGGGACCGTCAGGGCGAGGACAGTTTTGGCCCCGTAGGTTGCGGCCCGTTTCACCAGTTCGTTTTGCAATTTGACTTCGTTAATCTCCTGGTCGCCGCGAATGCTGACGATCACCAAGACTGTTAACCCCGTGTCATAGACAGCCTGGTACAGAACATCTTTGACGACCTGGGTGGGATCGCACTGGAGGACTTCGCACATACGGGCGATCGTCTCGGTGCTGGGCGTGGGAACTTTTTCGTAGGTCTTAAATGGCGAGGGGAGCAGATCGGGCGGTAGCGAAACGGCTTTTTCGACGTTGGCCGAATATTTACCGTCCTCGGTGTAGAGGACCTCATCTTCCCCGGCATCAGCGAGGACCATGAATTCCTGAGAGCCGGAACCGCCGATCGCGCCGGAATCAGCTTCGACGGCCCGGAATTGCAACCCACAGCGGCGGAACATATTGCGGTAGGCCCGATCCATGTCGGCGTAGGTTTGTTTCAGGCTCTCCTCATTGGCGTGGAAGGAGTAGCCGTCCTTCATGATGAATTCGCGGCCCCGCATCAGGCCAAAGCGCGGGCGAATCTCGTCGCGGAATTTGGTTTGTAGTTGGTACAGGTGTTGGGGTAACTGGCGATAGGAGCGGATGGTCTCACGGGCGATCGTGGTAATAATCTCTTCGTGGGTGGGGCCGAGGCTCATTTCCCGGTCCCAGCGATCGCGCAGGGAGAACATGATCCCTTCGGCCTGGGTGTAGGTGTCCCAGCGACCGGATTCGCGCCAGAGGTCGGCGGGTTGGAGTTGGGGCAGAAGGCATTCCTGGGCACCCGTGGCGTCCATTTCTTCGCGCACGATCCGGGAGACTTTTTGCAAGACGCGCCACATGAACGGTAGGTAGGCGTAGACCCCCCGTGCAATGCGACGGATATACCCGGCCCGCAGGAGGAGTTGGTGGCTGGGGATTTCGGCATCCGCTGGGGCTTCCCGCAGGGTGACGAAGAGCATTTGAGAGAGTCGCATAGGGTCTGGGTTCCGTGACGATCTTGGTGTTGATCTCGGCGTGGTGCCATCTTTAATCGTTACGGGCAAGTTCCCCACCGTCAAGCGTCTGGAGGATAACCACAGCCCCACACTTGTTGTGGGTAACGTTACGTTAAGTGTGTTGACATTGCATACTCGGTGGGTGTAACCACAATCATGATTGAGCGGGTTTTCCCCGTAGAAAGTCAAGCAGTGCGCGGTTAACCGTTTGGGGGGCTTCCATTTGTATCCAGTGGCCGCAGTGGGGAATCGGCTGAATCTGGAGCGGGGCCTTCACAAAAGATTCTAACCCTTGCAGGAGAGCGGGACTGAGGAAGGCATCCTCTTCCCCCCATAACACCAGCGTCGGGGCGGTCACTGGGGTGAGCGATCGTGCGCCCTGTTGTAACCACGTCCAGAACAGTTGCCGGTAATAGTTCAGGGCTGCTGCCAGGGCACCCGGTTTGGCGAGGGCCATCTGATAGGGCTGGGTATCTTCTGTGGAAAACGCTCCCTTCCGCACCGCATGATCCTGGAACACGCGCCTGACAAATTCAGGTAAATTCTGGCGAATCACCCATTCCGGCAAGCCGGGGATTTGGAACGCTAGGAGGTACCAACTGCGTTGCCATTGCTCTGGGCTGGTGAGTAATAGTTGCCGCAAGCGTTGGGGATGGGGTGCATTGAGGATGGCCAGTCGGTTTAAACAGTCTGGGAATAGTTGCGCCATGTGCCACGCGATCGTGCCACCCCAGTCATGACCAATCACATGGGCATTGAGATAACCCAACTGCCGGATTAAACCCTGAATATCCGTAGCCAGGGTATCCAGGTCGTAGCCACTACTGGGTTTCTCGGAATCGTTGTAGCCTCGCAAGTCCGGTGCGACCACCTTAAAGTAACGAGCGAGGGCTGGGATTTGAAAACGCCAGGAGTACCAAAATTCTGGGAAGCCATGCAACAGCACAACAAGGTCCCCCTCCCCTTGGGTAACGTAGTGCAAGCGCACATGGTTGGTTTCAATAAATTGGTGTTGCCACCCCAAATCTAAAGCTGTCATGTTGAATTATCTAAAGCTGTGGTGTTGGATGATGGGGGAAGGGACAGTGCTCCCCATAAACGGTTGGGAATAGCCCGATCACCAGCCTAGCATTAACTTTAGCGGCGATGGCTTGGAATGACCTGGGATGTTCACGTGGCTAGCCAGTCCCTCGGTTTGTAAAGTTGACGACTGAAACTTTCATCGTAACTTCACGTAAAGTGCCCCCCCATCCCAGGCAATGCATCGACCGGTTTCGCACAATGGAGCCAGTAGATCCACCTAAGTAATTCTCTGGACACTGTCCCTATGCATGGTTTGACCTCATCCCGATCGCTGAAGGCTGACGCTACCCACCAGGCCCATACCCTGGGTAAAAATACAATCTGTTACGTGTATCCCAGTGGCAAGGTCGTGGTCTCCCCCCGGCAAAGTGCCACTGAGATTGCCGCTCTAGAATCCCGGTTGTTGACTCTCCAGGGGGACGACTGAGGGACGCGCGATTGGTCCCTCATCCATGCCGCCTCCTGCAACCTACAGAACTCCTTTTGAGCTAGGGATTGCATCTACCCGGCGCGGATCAACCGCTACTGCCATCCGCAGGGACCGGGCAAAGGCTTTGAAAGTTGCTTCAATAATATGGTGAGAATTGATGCCATCCAGTTGGCGAATATGTAAGGTTAACTGGGCATGATTCACAATCGCAACAAAGAATTCTCGCACTAATTGCGTATCGTAGGTGCCCACGCGTTCGGTGGGAATGCTGAGGCCGTAACTGAGATGGGGCCGCCCGGAAAAATCGAGCACAACCTGGACGAGGGCTTCATCCAGTGGTGCGAGAAAGTTGCCAAACCGCACAATGCCTTTGCGATCGCCGAGGGCTTGGTGCAGGGCTTGTCCTAGGGTAATGCCCACATCTTCATTGGTGTGGTGATCATCAATATGCAGATCGCCCGTGGCCTGGATATCCAGGTCAATCAAGCCGTGGGACGCAATTTGATGCAGCATGTGGTCCAGGAAGGGAATGCCGGTCTGGGCGTTATATTGGCCGGTACCATCCAGGTTAATGTTGACGTGCACATCGGTTTCGCCCGTGGTGCGGCGCACGGTGGCGACGCGATCGATGTGGGAGCGGGTCAGCGGGGACGGGGGACGATCTTGGATTTGCATAGGAACTAGGGAGGGCGATCGGACGCGCTAACTTGACGATAACTATGCGACTATTTTAAGCGTTGACTGACGCACAAGCTGGTGTCATTGGCCTCCCCCTAGCCGAGTTGGCGTTTTTAGCAGCGGCGGTGTTCCTGGTAACCCGCCGGCTTCAGCCAGAGTGGGATCAACATTTTTTAGACCGATCAGGAGAGCGATCGGTTTGCCATCTTGGATAATTAGGGTTGGTTCTGGTTAGGGCGATCACACATAATCTTGAAGTGGTTCCGCAAGTTGTTCTAGGGTTAGCGGTCTCATTCCCATCAATCATTTGCTGCTTGTTCATTAGTTGAAAAGTTTGCCGATCGGTAGTTATTGTTTCCGTATATACGACGTAGGGCTTCTGGACGAGGGTATCGGCCAAAATTGATTAGCATTTGTCTTTCTTCCAGACGATCGTCATGATTAAATCCTAAAATTCTGGCAGTTACTTCACCAATACTACTTGTGAGTTCCAGGAGCGCATTGTTAAGCTGAAAGTGTTCATGCCAGCGATCGCGACGTGGATTAAAGAAACGGATAAAGTCTTGAGTCTGTAATAGAATTGAACCAACATCACTTTCCTTATAACGGTTATAAACAACACAAGCGTAGACAAGATTCTCTTGGGTACTAGTGCCACCGTGCTTTAAGCTGATGGTGTGATCTATAGCACACCCAAAGGCAGTGTCTTGCTCATGAATGAGGTAATATTCACAACTATAGTCGGCACGATCGGCGACTAGGCGACGTAGTTCACGACTAATGTAAGGGCGTGGCATGATACCCACTACTATGCTACTAAGTCACTAAGCTACTAAGGTTGTGGAAGGTATTGATAGGCACGCGCTTTGGCTAAGCGAATTAAATGTTCCAAAATCATGTAGTTGTCCAGTTCTTGTTTTTCTTCTGGAGAGAGAGATTGATTTTTCTCGCGATCGATGAGATCGAGCACTCGCTCTTTGACTTGTGCTGATGGCTGAAAGTTTATGATACTGCTGGGGGTGCTTCCGGCGGTGATGAAGTCAATGAGTGCTTCGTAGGCTTTGCTGATGATAGGGGGAGATGCCATTTTTGTTACTCCTATACTAATCGGCTAAGAAATAAGATGCTTCTATAGCAATCCTAGATAATTCGTGAGAATAAGTATGGCTATAATTTTTGCTCCGAGCTTATTCTATCTTGACTTAATCTTGCGAATGACTTGGGGTTGCTATATGTTAAAGAATTGAGCTAGCTGCTGGGCTTGGGTGGGGGAGATGGGGTGTTGGTTGTCAAGGATGGCTTAGAGGGTGGCGGGGTCACCGAGGATGGGGATGAGATCTTGGGGTTGGCAGTTGGATTCTTCCAGGAGGGCACGTAGGAGGGCGGCTCCTTGGAGGGGGGTGATAGGTTCGTGGGTTTCTTCGTAGTCGTAAACGAGCATTCCCAGCACTTTTAGATAGTCGCGATCGTCCTGGTTAAGTTGAGGTTTATCCAGGATGGCATTAATCTGCTTTTGGGTAGCCGTTAATTCCTTGTCATTAGTGATGGGAGGTGGGGGAAAACGCTTGAGAAGTTCCATGTAGTTTCTGCTAATAGAGGGTTTGTAAACCGATGTCATTGATGCTTACTGGCGCGAATATGAGCGACATCCTGCCAAAACACTTCTCTGGTTACATTTTTCAAAGTAACTTCTCGATCTTGGGTATAGTCCCCAATGCCCCAGCCCATGTCTTGTAGAAAACGAATGGCGGCAGTCTGACCTAGGTTGTCGAAAAGGACTTGATAACCTTTTGCTCGAAGTTCAAGGGGTGTCATTGCTAGATACTCCTTCAGATTGGAAGATAGACATAAGCCAACTGACTGGATTTTCAATTATAACGTGAAGGTCACTCGAATAACGTTTAGCCCTTTTTAATAAGCGATCGTCAGTTGTGAGTAATACATTAACTTTACCTGCTTCTGCACAAGCGATATGAAATAAGTCATAGAGTCCAAAGCCTAGATTTTCTAATGCTTGCGATCGCAGGTCGATGATACTATCAAGAATAACCGTAGTAGTAGCTAGACTTAAGAGACGTTGAACATTTTGTCATTTTTCTAGATCTGTCATTCTGATGAGTTCGGCTTCTATAGCTTCACTAGCAGAAGTGTTGAATGACAGGAAATGTGTTAAAAAATAGCCTCTAATCGTGTAAACTAGAGGCTATAAAAAT
>JBBILC010000075.1:0-26346 GCA_037445115.1 Coleofasciculaceae cyanobacterium bin_20 | reverse complement strand
GGCTAGTGAGGTAGCGGTTCTCATTAAGCCCTCCTTTTTGCTGTGACTAATTACCTTCAATCATATACGCTTGATTGGCCGAATTAATGGAATACATTTCTCCAAAGGATCGTTTTTTTGCGTTTCATCAAACTACCTTATTGACTATTTACAGTTTTTTGTATCTTGGCAAGAGACAGACAAGTAGTCAAGTTCATTTTTCATCGAACGGTAGTTCAGTAAACATAAAGTTTCTCAGCGTTAGTAGTCACAATCTTAGTCATTTCAGACTTAATCCCACACTAGAAACGTTGTCTAATTATAGGACACCTCGAAAATACTTATCCTGCGCTCCCAAGCAACGTTATTCCATCGATTGGGGCAGTTGAACTACCCACATCCCAGATTAATCGAAGTGCCCTTACAGCACTTCCATATTTAGTGAGGTACAGACAAGGGGCTTAAGCCCCTTGTTTACAAGGCTTGACAGTACTTCATTAGGGAAAGAACGGCTGTAAGGCATCAAGGTTTCCTTAAACTGAAGCTATAGTAATCCTAAATGATTCGTGAAGAGTTATGAGGTAGGCTTCTAGCCTGCACGGGCAAGATGTCCATCCCACGCTCATAAGTCAACTGGGATTGCTATAGTCAGCATTGACGGCGTGTCTGCGCAGGGAAATTACCCGTTAGGCAAACAATTCCTCACAAAGCTTTAGAGATTAAAAGATTTTGCCCGATCGTTGGGCAGCATTTTTATACTGGGGCTAGGCTGACTGGGGCTGGGCTGCCATGATGTACTCACCAGGCTCTTTTCTCGGAGGGGGGTAACCCGTTAGAACCCTAATACGTTAGCCCCTACCTGTACTGTCTGTGCTTGGGAAATTGTTCCGTCATGGTGACCACCACTGCTCCCTACAAACTTGATCCCGCCTACGATATCCTGCGGGCCGAACACCAACCCCTCGATGCGCTTTTCCGTCCGCGATCGGTCGCGGTGATTGGGGCGACGGAACGAGCGGGCAGTGTGGGCCGCACCCTCCTGTGGAACCTGGTGAGCAATCCCTTTGGGGGCACCGTTTTTCCCGTTAACCCCCAGCGACGGAGCGTCTTGGGCATCAAAGCCTATCCCAGCATTGCCGCCGTCCCCGAAACCGTGGATCTGGCTGTCATTGTCACCCCAGCGCCCACGGTTCCCGGCGTAATTCAGGAATGCCTGGATGCCGGGGTCAAGGGGGCGATCATCATCTCCGCTGGGTTTAAGGAAATTGGCGTCGCAGGGATCGAACTTGAACATCAGATCCTGGACCTCGCGAAGGGCAAAATGCGGATTATTGGCCCCAACTGTTTGGGGGTGATGAATCCCCTGACCGGGTTGAACGCCACCTTCGCCAGTGCGATGGCTAACCCTGGCAGTGTGGGCTTCATTAGCCAGAGCGGGGCGCTGTGTACCTCGGTGCTGGACTGGAGTTTCCGGGAAAATGTTGGGTTTAGTGCCTTTATTTCGATCGGCTCCATGCTCGACGTAGACTGGGGCGACCTGATCTACTACTTGGGGGACGATCCCCACACCAGCAGCATTGTAATTTATATGGAGTCGATCGGGAGTGCCCGCTCTTTCCTCTCCGCCGCCCGCGAAGTCGCCCTGACCAAGCCGATTATCGTAATTAAAGCGGGACGCACGGCTGCGGCTGCGGCTGCGGCTGCCTCCCACACGGGAGCCTTAACGGGGAGCGATGAAGTCCTAGACGCAGCCTTCCGGCGCTGTGGGGTCCTGCGGGTGAATACGATTAACGACCTGTTCAACATGGCCGAAGTCCTGGCGAAACAACCCCGTCCCAAGGGTAAACGCCTGACGATCCTCACCAATGCGGGCGGTCCCGGCGTCCTGGCCACGGATCACTTGATTAGCGGCGGCGGGGAACTCGCGCCCTTGTCTCAAGATCTGATTGCGCAATTTAACCAATCTCTACCGCCCCACTGGAGCCACCAAAACCCGATCGACATTCTGGGGGATGCCGATGCCGATCGCTATGCCCAGGCAATCGCCGTGGCGCTGGCGAATCCCGACAGTGATGCCCTGTTGGCTATTCTCACACCCCAAGCCATGACCGACCCGACCCAAACCGCCCAGCGGCTTGTGGAAAGCCTGCAAACCACCCCCCTCCCAGTAAAACCGATCCTGGCGAGTTGGATGGGAGGCGATGACGTGGCGGCAGGGGAAGCGATCCTCAACCGGGCCAATATTTTCACCTTCCCCTACCCCGATACAGCGGCCCAGGTCTTTAACTACATGTGGCAGTATGCCTACAGCCTGCGGAGTTTGTACGAAACGCCCGTTTTACCCCAAGCAGCGGCTCAGGAAGCTACCGAAACCGCCCAGCAAGTGGTCCAATCCCTTCTGGAACGGGTGCGGGCCAGCGATCGTATTTTGCTCACGGAGCTGGAATCCAAGCAAGTCCTCAATGCCTACGGAATTCCGACGGTGCCCACCTATCTGGCCACCAGTGCCGAGGCAGCCGTGGCACAGGCGGAGCAGTTGGGCTATCCGGTGGTGCTGAAGTTGAATTCGGAGAGCGTGACCCATAAAACCGATGTGGGGGGGGTGCAGCTCAACCTCACCAGCCCTGAGGCGGTGCGCCAAGCCTATGACACGATCGCCCAAAATCTGGAACGCATGGGCGCGGCAGCGGCGTTTCAGGGGGTGACCGTCCAGCCAATGGTGAATCTGGAAGGGTATGAATTGATTGTGGGCAGTAGTCTGGATGCCCAATTTGGTCCTGTCCTGCTGTTTGGGACGGGGGGGCAGTTGGTGGAGGTGTTCCGCGATCGCGCCTTGGCCCTACCGCCCCTCACCACAACCTTGGCACGGCGGATGATGGAGCAAACCCTGATCTATCGGGCGTTACAGGGGGTGCGGGGACGTAATGCGGTAGACTTGGCGGGCCTAGAGCAGCTCTTGGTTCGCTTTAGCCACTTGGTGAGTGAGCAACCGTGGATTAAGGAGATTGATATTAACCCACTGCTGGCGGCTCCGTTGCCGACCGCGCAGGAAGGTGAAAGACCCAGAGACCCAGAGACCCAGAGTCCATCCGGGTTGTTGGCATTGGATGCGCGAATTGTGATCCACGCGCCGGATACGGACGCGCCACAATTGCCCAAACCCGCGATTCGGCCCTATCCCAGCCAGTATGTCAGCCATTGGCAACTTAAGGCGGGGCTAGAGGTCACCATCCGCCCGATCCGGCCAGAGGATGAGCCACTCATGGTTGCATTCCACAAAACCCTGTCAGAAGAAAGTGTCTATCTGCGCTATGCCCACCTGATCAAACTAAGTCAACGTGTGTCCCACGATCGCCTCACCCGCATTTGCTTTATTGACTACGATCGGGCGATCGTCCTCGTCGCTGATCACACAGATTCCAACACCGGTGAGCATAAAATTCTGGCGGTTGGTCGCTTGAGCAAACTGATCGGCACCCGTGAAGCTGAGTTCGCCATGCTGGTAAGTGATCCCTACCAACGTCAGGGCTTGGGGACAGAACTCTTGCAGCGACTGTTGCAAATTGCCCAGGATGAAAACCGCAGCGCCGTATTGGCAGACATTTTGCCGGATAACTATGCCATGCAACGGGTCTGTACGAAGCTAGGCTTTAAGCTCCATCGTCGTCTGGATGAACCTATGCTGCGGGCAGAACGAATTATGGAGTAGGCGTCTTGTCATTACACCTAGGTCAGGGTTTGGGCTTGAGGTAAACCAGCGCCTGCCGCCAGATAATAACCTCTTGACCATACTGATCCTTGAGGCACAGACATTGGGCGTCCTGCCAAAAAACATGACCAACGAGCAGATCATCAGTGACCAGCTTAACCTCGACCTCTTTCTTATCTTTCACAAACGCTTGCAATTGGCGAATGCTCGGCAAGTTCGTATCAAATTCAGTCATAATGCCTTTTAGGAATATGATGACAACCTTATACGTTCAGCTTACAGGGAACTTGTGCTTGAATTTAGCAAATACCACGGACTTGGCAACGACTTTATCCTAATTGATAATCGCGCCACCCCTGACCCCTGCTTCACCCCAGAGCAGGCCCGTTTTTTGTGTGATCGCCACTTCGGTGTGGGAGCCGATGGCGTCATCTTTGCCCTTCCTGGCCAGGAGGGGACGGATTATAGTATGCGCATCTTTAATGCCGATGGTTCAGAGCCAGAGATGTGCGGCAATGGCATTCGCTGTTTGGCCAAGTTTATCGCAACCCTAGAGGGGCGTTCCGAACCCTGTGCCTATCGGATTCATACCCTGGCGGGGGTGATTACACCCAAATTGGAGGCAGATGGTCAGGTGACGGTGGATATGGGAGAGCCGCGCCTGTTGGCGGGGGAAATTCCCACGACGCTGGTGGCACCGGACCAACGGGTGATGAATCAGTCCCTCACCGTGGCCGATCGCGCTTGGGAAGTCACCTGCGTGAGTATGGGCAACCCCCACTGCATTACCTTTGTTCCCGATGTGGCGGCGATCGCCCTGGCAACCCTGGGTCCCCAATTTGAGCACCACCCGGTTTTCCCCCAACGGATTAATACGGAATTCATTGAAGTGGTGCGACCCGATTATCTGAAAATGCGGGTCTGGGAACGGGGAGCTGGGATCACGCTAGCCTGCGGGACGGGAGCCTGTGCCGCGTTGGTGGCGGGGGTCATCACCGATCGTTGCGATCGGCGGGCGACGGTGGAGCTACCGGGGGGACCGTTGTTGATCGAGTGGTCCAGTGCCGATCAGCGGGTCTATATGACCGGACCAGCCGAAGCGGTCTTTACAGGACAGCTATGACGCCGACGCCGGAAGCCACTCCCCGACCCGATCGCTACCGTGCCCTGATTACCCAGATCGTGACGATGACGCTCAAGGGCCAGATCCGTTCCAAAGAGCAGGTCTACCAGATGCTCAATGAAGCCGTGGCGATCGGCACAGGGGAAATTTTTGAACGCTGTCTAGACGCTGAGGTGAGCCAAACCCAGCAGCTTGCCGATACGGAAACCGATGAACTGAAGCAGGCCAAGGCCACCCGCCAACTCCGAGCCTTGAAGACCATCCAAGGCGAGTGGGAACGCTGGCAGACCCAGAATCGGGTAAAAGCCGCGTTGGTGAGCGCCACGGAGACCATCCTGGCCGCTGACGACCCCGATCGCCTCCAAACCATCCTCCAGATTATTGACCCTAACCAGGCCCAACCCTTGACAACGGACCAGGTGCGCCAGCTCGCCCAGCAGTTGCTATCGGCTTCGGATGCCGAAACCCAGACCCTGGCCACAGCGATCGCGCAGGGATTAGCGGATTGGGAAACCCTAGAACCCCATCTGGTCAGTTGGCTGTATGAACAAAGTCGCAATCCGTTGGGCTTCGGGGGAACATCGGAACCACGGGGACCCTGGGCGCTGTGGGCCAAGCACACCCAACAACCCTGGCTGCGATCGCTCCTGACCACCCTCGCCAATCATCACCCCGTATCGGATTTTCTCGCGGCCTCGTCGGATCTCACCGCAGCGGATTGGCTGGCTCTGACGATCACCCTGCAATGGTTGCAACGGGGCTTGGTGCGTTGGTTCGATCGCCAACCCTATGATCCCAAACTGGGGAAGCAACTCTCGATCACGACTTTTCTGACCTTTGCGGTCCTCTGGGGCCAGTTGGCCAGTACGGTGGAGCGGGCAACGATCACCTCAACCGTGTTGCCATCAACCCTGGCAGACGCCTGTTTCCAGGTCATGCTCCAGATCCTACGGACCTTTGCCCAACAACCCTACTTCCCCCTCTATGGCGGCATTTTTGCCCTATTCTCCACCGCCCGGTTACGGGACACGTTGGATTACCTGGATGTGCCCCTGCGACAGGCCCCAGGCACCCAGGAGAAAGCCCGGATTTTGACGCTACTGGGGGATTCACAGCGGGTGTTGGGTAACACTGAAGTGGCCCTGGCGTTTCACGAAGAAGCCCTGAAGATTGCGCGATCGGCGGACGATCGAACCTGTGAAATTGCCAACCTCAATCACCTGAGCCGGACCTATGCGGCGCAGCAGGACTACGGGGCCGCGATCGACCAGAGTCAACGGGCATTATTGTTGGCCCGACAGGTAGGCGATCGGGCGGGGGAGGCCAATGCCCTGGCAAATTTGGGCTACAGCCAGGTATTGGCAGCCCAGCAGGAAAATGTCGACCCAGAAACCTACGAGATCGCCGTGCGTTACCTGGAGCAAGGGGTACAGTTAGCGGAACGGCAGGGGGATGTGCCCAGTTTGGCCCTGTGCCACCATAGCCTGGGGATTGCCTATTTGGTGTTGCAAGATCCCCAAGCCGCGATCGCCGAATTGGAACGGGGGTTACAAACCGCCCGCTATGCCGGGGATCTCCATCTGCAAGCCTTGAATTTTGCCTACTTGGCAGAGGCGCACTACAGTCAGCAAAACCTAGAAGCCGCGATCGCCCTCGGTTGTTTGGGGCTTTACCTGCTGGAGCAAATGGCGGCGGTGGCATGGCGACGGGTGGCGGGATTGCTCACCATTATTCAGGGCCAGGTCGGCGCGGAAACCTTCTGGCAGCAGGTTGCCCAGGTGCGATCGCAGATCATCCCGGTGATTGGCGTCGATGGCTATGATCACTTGCCCCAGGTGTTGGCAGAGTATCAGCGATCGTTGTAATGCCTTAGAATCTAAGGAATTTAAAGGATAGATCATGCCGTGGCACTGGCATCTTCCTTTATGCCGCCCGAAGTTCCCTGTTGCCCTAGGTATTGACGTATGGATGATGCACCCAAGCCACTGACCGATGAATCGTTGGCTGATGTTGCGATTCCCAAGCCATTACAGGAAGATAAGTCGTTGGTTGATGCACCCAACGATGTGCCCAATCTACCTGAGGGTGAGCCACTGTGGGCTAAGGTTAAAACCAATGGTCTAATCCGGTTTTTATTATTTTTTGCCGCAGGTTGGGCGGGAGTGACGCTTCTGCAATATTTCCAAACCGTGATTTTCACCTTTACGATCGCGGCAATCCTGGCCTTTCTTTTGAACTATCCCGTGCATTACCTCAAGCAATTTATTGGCCGAGGGTTTGCGTTGGGGGTTGTGATTATTACCAGCCTGTTGATTATTCTGAGTATCGCCTCCGCTTTGCTATTAACTGTTGTCAACCAGGTTCAGCGGCTGATTGAAAGTATTCAATTTGCGGTCAGTGCGGATCAGAACCTTTTGGGTACGATCGAAGGCTGGCTAGGGCGGCTCAATATCCAGATTGATCTCCAAACCATTGGCCGTATTGTCGAAAATGCCCTGAACTTCTCCATTACTTTCATCTCTGGCTCCTTAGCAGCTCTGCCCAATACCTTCTTCACCGTTATCATCATTCTGGTGGTGACGTTCTTTATGCTCATTGATGGGGAAAGCCTGTGGCATTTTGGCTTACGTCTAGTCCCCGATCGCAACCGCGATCGCTTTGCCCTCGCGATTAAAACCAGTTTCCTGGGCTTTTTCCAAGGTCAATTACTTTTGTGCCTATTTCTGAGCTTATCAACCCTGATTTTATTTTCCCTCTTGCGCATTCCCTTTGCCCTCCCCCTGGCGATTATTGTCGGTATTCTGGATACCATTCCAGGGATCGGGGCTACCCTGGGCGTGATCGTGATTAGCCTCATTTCCCTAGTCCAAGGGGGCTGGTTGAATGCCCTCACAGTCGTCGCCGTCAGTATCTCACTCCAGCAAATTCAGGATAATCTCCTGGCACCACGGGTCATGCAGCATACGGTAAACCTCAATCCCGTGATCGTTTTCTTCGCCCTGATGGTTGGTGCCCGCATTGCCGGTCTCCTGGGGATTTTCCTATCTGTCCCCATCGCGGGCACGATCGTGAGCCTTCTGGCGATCGAGGCCATGCAATCCCGTAAAGAATGAAAGAACGATAGCTTGACGTTTGTAGTGACGACTAAAGTCGTCAAAGCCCCCATATCTGGACCTTAGGAACAACTTCTCAGTCCGCCAAAACAACGAAGGCCAACAGCCAAGACGGCTATCTCGCACTCCATAGCGTCAAGCCCCTATACCAACACAAAGCCACTATATCCCGTCCTAAGCTAGCGATCGGCAATATAGAGGCTTTTTAATGAATTGAGATTGATTCCTTGAGGGATAGCCTGATTGCGTTCTTAGACATCCGCAAAAGCTAGAAATCTAGCCCCTCGTTATTCCCGGAGAACAGCTGTCTAGAGACGAAGGCTTCCCCGCAGTGGGTCAACAGACCCGTAGGGAACACAGACCTTACCCGTATCTAGTCGTCTTCTTCCCAACTTTCAACCGACAGCAGTTCACTGACGGGATCTTGCATCGTGAAATCGAAGTCCTCCAATTCTTTCTTCCAAAACGACCAGTCATCGCCATAGAGGAAGGCAATCTTCCAGATACTATCACTGGGTTTGAGAACCTGTGAGTCTACCAGGGATTTAACTTTCCGTTGCAGCTTGACCATCGGGTGAGCAACCAGGTGGGTCATACCTTTCTTATCCATTCAATAAATTGTACAAATTTCAACAGATTGGCTTCGCGTCGGACGCGATATCGCGACTTGGAAGTGCCGATACCACCGAGAAGCTAATTTCCGTCGGTAAGTATAGCACCTTTCTTCTAAATCACCGCTACTGATGAAATTTTAGAATGTTTTCCCAGCGCGGGAAGTTCGGATAACCGAAATCGTGAGGTCTGGCTTCACACTTACCAACCGACACACTCGCTTAAGCATATCACTAATATTTAGGAACGGGCAGCGGGAAACTACGGGTTTTGTCCCGTCAGGATTGGGGGACGATCACGTCGATTCCCCTACCCCCCCCGTAGCGGGTTGAGTTCCTTCCCCACCGTGACATTGAGATAAGCCCCAATCAGGAGGGTCAGGGAACTGAGGTTGAGCCACAGGAGCAGGACAATCCCTGCCCCCAGTGCCCCGTAGGTGACGCTGAAGTTGCCAAAGGTAGACACATACAAACGAAAGAAATGGGAGATAATCGCCCACAGGAGAGCCGCAATCAGCGCCCCAGGCAGGATCGGGTTGCCCCGCAGCCAGCGACTTGGCCCAAAGCGATAGATCAGGCTGAAGGCAAAGGCGAGGATCGCCAGGGAGGAAACCCAGCGTACCCAATGCCACAGGCGGAGGATTCCCATTCCAGGTATTTCCAGGTAACTGAGGACAAGGCGGAGGATAAAATCGCTGACAAACATGAGGAAGGAGGCCAGGAGGACTAGGCCCAAGGTGGCGATCGTCAGTCCCAGGGCAATGAGCTTGGCTTTCCAGAACGGGCGTCGCTGCGCCAGTGGGGTTTCACAGATTTGATCCATTGCATTCATGGCCACATTTAATGCTCCCGATGCCACCCATACCCCCGCAAAAATACTGAGAGTCACCACAGTTCGTCCCTGGGGCACCTGGATCTGGTTAATAAAGGTCTCGAATAGACTGGCCACTTCCTCCGGGGCTAGGTGGAGGAACTGACGGGCCAGGGAATCAACCTGGGCTTGGGGAATGTCGAGCATCCCGATCGCCGCAAGGATGGCAACCAACATGGGGAACAGGGCCAGCAGGTTGTTGTAGGCCATTTCTGCCGAGAGGCCCATTAACCGCCGTTGACCAATGCCTCGGATGACCCGTTGGAGGGTTTTGAGATTTAAATGCTGGAAAAAGCGGAAAAAACGAGTGGAAAACATGGCATTGAGGTCACTGGGAGGGATCAACGATCGTGCAAGCGTGAGGGCACGTTTCTGGCGATCATACCCTGGGGGCTGTTGGGCCAGATTCTAGGGTCAAGCGGGGGGTTGGGGTAACGTACTAAAGGCTACAAATTCCGAGTTTTGGGCTTGGTACTGTATAGCTAACAACAATCTCTTCCCGTGTGTGAGGACCCCATTTTTATGTTTAGTCCTATGTTTAGTGCGTCCGTGCCCTGGCGCATTGGGTTAGCGCTGCCGGTAACCCTGCTGGGGGTGTGTCTGGCCAGTGGCCGCTCGATCGCCACGCCAGTGGAAACGGTTGAAGGTGTTGCCCCACTGACGGCCCCGGCTGAGCTAGCCCCAGTGGCAACCCGTGACGCGGCGGCATTGCCCCCCGTCCCTGCCGCTCCCTCAGAATCGGGTCAGACATTGCAAGCGATCGAGTCCGTTGCCAACCTGGAAACGGCGGCGACGAGCCTGAGTGAACAACTCATGCCCCCCGGTATGAGCCAGGTCACTTCGGTCACTCAGTTATCGGACGTACAGCCCACGGACTGGGCTTTCCAAGCGCTCCAATCCCTGGTGGAAAAGTATGGCTGTATTGTGGGCTATCCGGACAGCACCTTCCGGGGCCAACGGGCCATGACCCGCTATGAATTTGCCGCCGGGTTGAATGCCTGTCTCGATCGCGTCAATGAGTTGATTGCTGCTGCCACTGCTGACATGGCCACGAAGGAAGATGTGGCAACGCTGCAACGCTTGATGGAGGAATTTGCGGCGGAACTGGCAATGGTCCGGGGCCGGGTGGAAAACCTGGAGGGCCGAGTCGCCGTGTTGGAAGGCACTCAATTCTCCACGACGACCAAGCTCCAGGGCTTAACCTTTTTCAACGTCACCGGAGCCACAGCGGGGGATGATGTCCGGGTGGAAGCGGGAAGTTTGGCAGGTCCCCGCGAAATTCGTCCAGCAGCCCGCTATAGCGACACGAATCGTCCAGTTGTCCTGCGGGTGACGGATGATCCGGAAATCACCTTCAGCAATTTAACTTGGCTCTCCTTCGTGACTTCGTTCACGGGCAAGGATCTGTTGGTTACCCAGTTGGCGGCAGGAAATGGCGACTCGCCGGCGAACTATTTCACCTCGGCGGGGCTGTATAACACCTACGGGGTTCCGTTTACCGACCAGACAGCGGGGCCGGAGATCTCTGGTAGCCGCAATGACGTGATCCTACGGGAGTTTTTCTATGAGTTCCCGGTGAGTGATAACTTCCGTTTGGTGGTGGGGCCACGGGTCAACTGGTATCGCTACTTTGATGGCAATGCCTTCACCTTCTTCCTCAATGGCGGCAGTTTTAACTCGATCGGCAGCACCTTGACCAATACCCTCGATCGCGGGTCCGGGGTGGTCGGCCTCTGGAAAATGAGCGATCAATTCGCCTTCCACTTTGGTTATCTGGGTGAGAATACAGAATTCCTGCCTTCAGCGTTTGGCTTCAACACCTCATCCAATCCCCGCACCGGGTTGTTCAGCGGCACTAATACGCTGACGGCGGAACTGACCTATTCACCGAGCAAGAATGCCAATATTCGGTTGTTGTATAACCGTTCGACCAGTGATCCCAATGTGCCGATCCAGGATGAGAATGGCAATATCACGGGGTTTGGGATTGGCGGCGCGACGGGCGAACCGATCTATGGGGTTGCCGATGATGGCTTTGGCGGGTCGATTAAACCAGCCTATGGGAATACCTTTGGGATTAGTGCCGACTGGTTGATTACGCCACGCTTTGGGGTCTTTGGCCGCTATGGCTATGGCAATGTGCAAATCCGCCCGAAGGATGACGATCGCGATGGTGGCGACATCAATTCCCAAGCCTTCCAGGTAGGGCTGGCCTTCCCGGATCTGGGCAAGCAGGGGGCCTTGGCAACCCTTTCTTTCCTCATGCCCTTTGATGTGCTGGATGGTCGTGAGTTTCTGGCGGCGGGCGGGGGTAATGGGGGTACCCAGTACGATCTGGAAGCCGCCTATTATCTCCCACTGTCGGGGAATATCGCGATCGTGCCTTCCCTCTATTGGATCTTTAATCCCAACAACTTTGACAACAACCCAACCATTTTTGTGGGGAATTTGCGCACCCAATTTAGCTTCTAGGGCTTTATCAAGGGCACCTCAAAAATACCCATCCTGCGCTCCCAAGCCAGGTTATACCGCCGATTGAGGCAGGTCAACTGCCCCTATCCCAGATTCATCGAAGTGCCCTTAAAAGACTGTGGGGTGTCGGCATCTTGCCTGCTATTGAAACAGCCGGGGCAGCCATCCCAAACAGTATAAATACTCTGCGGCGATCGTCTGTGCGTTCATGCAATCGGGCGATCGCCTTCACGTTAATATGAAGTCCCATAGCGTTGAACATCTCAGTCTATATATCTAGCTCTATATGATGCTCAATACAGCCGTTCCCTCTCTAATGAAGTACGGTCAAGCCTTGCGAACAAGGGGCTTAAGCCCCTTGTCTGTACCTCACCAGGCATGGAAGTGCTGTATACAGATCAGCATGAGTACTCCTGGGCGAATGTGGTTCGTGCTGTCCGCAACGGTATTGGCAATGTTAGGGGCTAGCGATCGCGCGATCGCAGTTCCCGTGGCAACTCCCGTTGAGACGGACACACCCCTGACAGCCCCAACTAAGCCAACACTAACCCCACCAGCGCCTCTGCTGGGTCCGACTACTTTGCCCCCATCCGAGTCTGGGCTGGTGCTTCCGGCGAACGCATCGGTTGCGAACTTAGAACCAGCCACCACCCGTTTGGATGAGGTCATTGCGCCGAGCATGAACCAGGTGACCTCGGTGACCCAGCTATCGGATGTACAGCCCGCAGACTGGGCCTTCCAAGCCCTGCAATCCCTGGTGGAGAAATATGGCTGTGTGGTGGGCTATCCCGACAGCCACTTCCGGGGCCAACGGGCGATAACCCGCTATGAGTTTGCGGCGGGGTTGAAGGCCTGTCTCGATCGGATTAATGAAGCGATCGCGGCGGCTACAGCGGACAGGGCAACGCAGGAAGATGTCGCCACCCTACAACGCCTAATGGCAGAATTCGCGGCGGAACTGGCAATGGTCCGGGGCCGAATAGACAACCTGGAGGGTCGGGTTGCCCAACTCGAAGGTAGTCAATTCTCTGCCACGACGAAACTGCAAGGACTGGCCTTTTTCAACGTGACGGGAGCAACCGCTGGGGCGGATGTTCGGGTGGAAGCCCAGAGCCTAGCCACCCCCCTCAATCTGCGCCGTGCCGCCCGCAGCAGCGAGACCCAGCGTCCAGTGGTGCTGAAGGTGACAGATAATCCTGAAATTACCTTGAGTAATGTGACTTGGCTATCTTTGGTGACCTCGTTTTCCGGTAAAGATTTGCTGGTTACCCAGTTCGTTGCGGGGAATGGAAATTCACCAGCTAATTACTTTACGTCGGCAGGACTTTACAACACCTTTGGCGTCCCGTTTACGGATCAGACTTCTAGTCCAGAAATTGGGAGCAATGATATTATCCTGCGGGAGTTTTTCTATGAGTTCCCGGTGAGCGACAACTTTCGCCTCGTCGTGGGTCCCAGGGTGAACTGGTATCGCTACTTTGATAACAATGTGTTTACGGTTTTCCTAACCGGGGCGGGGACGTTTAACTCGCTGGGCAGTACCCTCACCAATACCCTCGATCGCGGTTCTGGTGTGATCGGTCTTTGGCGTATGAACAGCCAATTGGCCTTCCGCTTTGGTTATTTGGGCGAGAATACGGAGTTTTTGCCCGCCGAATTTGGCTTCAACACGTCCGCAAATCCCCGCAAGGGCTGGTTGAGTGGCACCAATACGTTAACTGCCGAACTGGCCTTCTCCCCAAGTAAAAATGCCAATATTCGCCTGTTATATAACCGCTCGACCAGTGATCCCAATACTCCCATCTTGGATGAAAACGGTAATCTCACTGGGATTGGGATTGGCGGCGCGACGGGTGAACCGATCTATGGGGTTGCAGATGATGGCTTTGGCGGTTCGATTAAACCGGCCTATGGGAATACCTTTGGGATTAGTGCCGACTGGTTGATTATGCCGCGCTTTGGGGTCTTTGGCCGCTACGGCTACGGCAATGTGGAAATCCGCCCGAAGGATCGCGATCGTGATGGGGGTGAGATCAATTCCCAAGCCTTCCAGATCGGCCTTGCGTTTCCCGATTTGGGTAAGCGGGGCGCTTTAGGGACGCTTTCGTTGGTCATGCCCTTTGATGTGTTGGAGGGTCGTCAGTTCCTGGCCTCGGGTGGCGGGAATGGGGGGACACAGTACGATCTCGAAGCGGCCTATTATTTACCGCTGACCGCGAATATTGCGATCGTGCCCTCCCTTTATTGGGTCTTCAATCCCAATAACTTTGACAGTAACCCAACTATTTTTGTGGGTAACCTGAGAACTCAATTTAATTTCTAGGAGCCAAAATGCAACGCTACTGGCAGGTATTGCAGCTATTTTGGGGTACGGCGATCGCAGCGGAAATGGAATATCGCCTGAACTTTATCATCTCGGCCCTGAGTAGTATGGGAAATTTAGCGGGTAGTCTGTTTGGGTTGTTTCTGTTTTACCGCACGGGCTATACCTTCCGCACTTGGTCTTGGGAGGAAGCCCTCTTAGTTTTGGGCGTTTTCACGCTATTACAGGGACTTTCTAGCACGTTCCTGGTGCCAAATTTAAACCGGATTGTGACCCAGGTACAGGAGGGTACCCTAGATTTTGTACTGCTGAAACCGATCAGTAGTCAATTTTGGTTATCCACCCGCGCCATTTCCCCGTGGGGCTTACCGGATGTGTTGGCAGGGATTGCCGTCATTGCCTATGCGGGTAACCATCTGGGGATTGGGCTGCGGGCCTATCTTTTCAGTCTTTTCCCCCTCCTGTGCGGGGTGCTGAGCCTTTATAGTCTCTGGTTTATGTTGGGGGCGACCAGCATTTGGTTTGTCAAGATTTATAACGTAACAGAGGTCCTACGGGGGTTGCTCGATGCGGGCCGATTCCCGATCGTGGCCTATCCGGCGGCCTACCGGTTCTTTTTTACGTTCGTGATTCCGGTGGTCTTTTTAACTACAATCCCAGCCGAGGCCATGCTCGATCGCGTTTCTGGAGGCTGGTTACTGGCAACGACTGGATTAGCGATCGCCCTCTTGTATTTCTCCCATCAGTTTTGGCAATTTGCATTACGATTTTACACCAGTGCCTCTAGCTAATAAAATCTGCCGGCACCGTTGTCAGGCCCCTGAACGCCTAGCCCAGCGGTCAGGCTGCAATCGGTCCAGACCCGTCACCTTATCGATGCTTCCCAGGACGGTTATGGAGATATTAAGGACCTAAGGACATTGAGGACTGTCGCGATCGCACCACTAGCAAAAGGGGTCATCACTAAAGGGATAGGGACGATCGGGCCATTGCCCTGGCCAACGGAGTAAAACCACCTCTTCCCTGACCTGTTCCTTGGTTACAGTCGCAGCACGGGTACGGAAAAGGTCAATGCCCAGCACCTCATAGCCGAGTCCTTCTGCTAGTTCTGCGAGAAGTTGGCCCGTCCGAATCATGACCCGTAAATAGGAGCGTTGATCACCGACCACATAGGCCAGTTGGGCACCGGCCCGTAAGACAGGGCGCAAATCGGCTAAATGTTTCGCCATCCCCCCAAAGTATAGTTTTACCGCCCGGTGGTAGGAGCGCTCAAACCCACTTGTTTTACCCAATTCAATCCGTCGAGCTTCAATTTCCTGGGCGATTGTTTGGATACCGGGATGCCGACTGACCCAGCGATCGTCGGTGTCTAATTTATACACATTGCGGCTATTAGAGCGAATCAAACGTTCCTTGAAGGTGCGCAAATCCGCCTTGGTTTTAATAAAGCCTAATAAGACTGATTCGAGGCGGGTTGTGCGGGTGTAATCCTTCTCGTTCGGATACGGGGGAGAAGTAATGACGGCATCGATCGCTTGGGGCGGGAGGATCGCTTGGATTTGGCGGGCATCTGCCGCATGAATCTGGCTGGGAACCGCCTTTAGCCCTTGCAATTGTCTTAAGTCCTGGGCGATCGTGCTGACTTCCTGGAGCCAAGCTTCAATCACGGGCGCATCTTCTTTTAATTTCCCTACCCCCACCTCTGGCCCAAAGCGCAGATTACTGATCGTGGTGACCAGCGCTTTCGCCAGGGCGAGCTTGAGATGGCGGGTATTTTCCGGAGATCGACCTCTTGGATGCTGTGCGATCGCATCTAGAAGGATCAGGGTTTTATGAAGGGGAAGGGGGCTGATTGAATTCTTCAGGAGCAGTTCTTCGCAGGCAGGGGATAAGCATCGTAGGGTGGCAGATTCTGCCATGAGGGCGGCGGCGGTGAGCGCAGTGTCTTGGGTGATCGCCAGCAAAGCATCGGGTTCCGGTGTCCAATCCAGTTTCACGGACCCGGCAAAGCAGGCCATTGGATTGGCCTCAATGCCCACGCTGGGAATACCCAGTTTTTTGCACTCAACCACCGTTGTTCCCGTACCACAAAAGGGGTCAAGAACTTGTTGATTGGCACGAATTGCAAATCTGTTTAAATAGGTTTGCACCAAATGGGGAGGGAACGACAGCACAAACCGATACCAATCATGCACCATCCGGTCTTCTAAGCGCAGTTGATTAATCTCAGGCCGACCATAGTCCCCAGTTTGCGTTGGATCGAGTTCGAGTCTGTCAAGTGCATTAGACGGCACGATCGTGATTCCCTTGTTCCTAAACCGATCATTAGTCGTGATTATGTCAGGATCGCCGTTATATATCCCCATCCTCCGATCACATTCCACCCCCCTGTTGCCCAAGGATTCTGTAGGGGCGGGTCGCACCCACCTCTTATTGGCCAACCCATTGTCTGTATCGACCCGCCCTCATCGGGAGCAAGCCATCATCTTCATCGACCCACCCTCGTAACCCCATCCAGCCTGCGGCTATAATAGTACAAAGAAGCTATTCCGCCAACCCGATCGCGGTCCGCTCGAAAATGACCGACAGATTATTTGCTGGCATCGGGACCGTTTGGCGCAGGGAAAACTGGTGGGTCGCGGCCATCGCCGTCACCGCGTCAAGATCGCGGATACCCCAATCCCGGTTTCTAGCGCGAAGATTGGCATCAAACTCGGCATTACTGGGCGCTGTGTGGCGTCCCCCCTGCATGAAAGGACCATACAGGTAAAGAATGCCACCCACGGGCAGAATGCGTGCTGCTCCGGCGAGTAGACCCAAACAGGCGGACCACGGGGCAATGTGAATCATGTTGATATTAACGATCGCCCGAATGGGCTGCTGTTGTAGGTCCAACCCTTGTAACGCATCAGGTAACGGCGACTGCTCCACCGGCCAGCGCGCCTCCTCGGCATCCAGGGCGATCGGGGGATACAAATTGGCCGCTGGATAATGCTCTCGCCATGCGGCAATACTGGCACGAGCCAAAGGACTGGGATCAGAAGGGAGCCACCCACGCGGGGCCAGACGTGGCGCAAAAAACACGGCATGTTCCCCCGTCCCACTCGACACCTCTAACACCGTACCGCTGGGAGGTAGAACGTCCTGGAGAACCGCTAGAATGGGGTCCCGGTTGCGTTGGGTGGCGGGTGCATGTTGGCGCAGATTGGATACGTCAGATACGTCGGTCATAGGTGTTTGGCGTCAAACTATCTCATGCAAAGATCTATGAATAGACCGGTTCTCCGAGGGAGATGCTACGCGAACGCAGGGTTGTGGCACGATCGACCGCGATCGCTACCCAGTGCCCCATAGCCTGGTCCAGTTACAGCACTTCCCTACTCGGTGAGGTACAGGCAAGGGGCTTAAGCCCCTTGTTCGCAAGGCTTGACAGTACTTCATTAGAGAGGGAATGGCTGTAGGCCCAGTTCAGTCCAGTTAAATCCAGTTAAATTGATCATAGTGGGTGCTAGCCTTGTGACTGCTTCGATTGCTGCCAATTCTCCCCTGCCCCATCTTCTCACGCCGAACGTGATTGCCACGAATGAGGCTGTTCTCTATGATGCCCAGGCTCAACATTGGCTCTATTTCTCACGCCCTGTGGCGGTTTTGGTCGCAACCCATTTGGCTGAGGTGATCTCCGTTTTAGAAGCGGTCCAACAGGCCGTCGATCGCCAGGGCTACTATGCGGTTGGGTGGCTCAGTTATGAAGCAGCCCCCGCCTTTGATCCCAGTTTTGTTGTACAGCCGGACGTGGATTTTCCCCGCGCCTGGTTTGGCGTTTACTCGGCTCCTCAAACGATTCACTTACCCGCGATGCCCACCGCTCCGGTGATGCCTCCAGCCTGGTCAGCTACGATCACCCCGGCGGCTTACCAGCACGCCTTTGCCCAAATTAAGCACCATATTGCCCAGGGCGATACCTATCAGGTTAACTTTTCCCTGCGGCTGCGATCGCGCTTTACTGCCGATCCTTGGACCTATTTCCAGCAGTTAATCCAGGCCCAGAACTGTCGCTATGGTGCCTTTCTCAATCTGGATGATTGGGCAATTTGTTGTGCTTCACCCGAACTCTTTTTTCAGCTTCACGATCGCACCCTTACCTGTCGTCCCATGAAAGGCACGGCTGGCCGGGGATTAAGTGATCACGACGATCTCCAGGCGGCTGAAGCCCTCCGGGCCTCGGTCAAAAACCAGGCCGAAAATGTCATGATTGTCGATATGATTCGCAACGATCTGGGGCGGATTGCGCGACTGGGCACGGTCCACGTGACAGACCTGTTCGCGATCGAGCAATATCCCACCCTTTGGCAAATGACCTCAACGGTCCAGGCGTTAACCGATGCTAGTTGGGTGGAGGTTGTGCGATCGCTGTTTCCCTGTGCCTCCATTACCGGTGCGCCCAAAATCCGAACAATGCAGATTATTGCCGACTTAGAAGCCTCACCCCGCCGGATTTATACCGGCACGATCGGGATGGTCGCACCCCAGCACTTTGCCCAGTTTAATGTGGCGATCCGGACAGTCTTAATCAATAAGGAGCAGCAACAGGCTGAGTACGGTACAGGTGGGGGCATTGTGTGGGATTCTGAGGTCACCAGCGAGTGGCAAGAATGTGGTACTAAAACGCAAGTATTGCAGCCCCCTTATCCACCGTTCGAGCTGTTAGAATCTTTGCGTTGGGACCCGGAAACTGGCTATTTCCTGCTGGATTTACACCTGCAACGGCTCCAGCAATCAGCCCGTTATTTTGATTTTCCCCTCAATCTAAATCAGGTGCGTGAGTCGCTCAATGCCTTAACGCGATCGCTGCCCCCAACTCCCCACAAGATTCGCCTGCGGGTGGCGCGATCGGGCGTGATATCGGAAGAAGCAACGGTTTTACCCACACCAGCCAGCGATCGTCCTCTACAGGTCGGCTTTGCCCCGATGCCGATCGACCCCCAGAACGTTTTTTTGTATCACAAAACCACCCAGCGCAGGGTTTATGAAAGCGCCCAACGGGCCTGCCCCCAGTGGGATGATGTCCTCCTGTGGAATCAGCGGGGAGAAGTCACGGAATCCTGCCGAGCGAACCTGGTGGTTGGATTAGGGGACCAGTGGTATACTCCTCCCGTCCAGTCGGGGCTGCTGCCCGGAACCTTGCGGGCCTGGTTGTTGCAGCAGGGCAAGGTACGGGAACGCACCCTATCCCGCGATGACCTCGCCCACTGTAGCCAAATTTACCTGGTGAATTCTGTGCGGGGAATGCAACTGGCCCAACTGACGCCGATCGCCGCGCCCATCACCGAACCGATTGCACCCCCCGGCGATCGCGCCCAGCTCCTGGGTTAAGCAGGCGTTAGCGGGATGCCCTTAAACCGCGATCGGGCTGAGTAATTGGATATTGCTGAAGGCAAAGGTGATCGTGGTGGGGTCTTGCCCCGGCTCTTGGGTATGGACCACCTGGCGGGTTATGAGATAGTAGCCATCGACAGGTTCATAGGTATCTTCAAAGTTAGCCAAACGGAAGACTTGTTGGGTTTCAGGATGGCTAAATACAGCGTCATAGCGGGTGGCCGCATACCCCTGGGGGGTCTTCAGGCTTTCGTGATGGTTGATCGTAAAGGCCATCTGGCCCATCACCCGGTGAACCAAAACAATTTGGCGATCGCGCACCCGATAGTGGGACCCCATTGCCTCACCCTGGACGAGAATTTCAACGGTGCCGTCGGCCTCGGTTTGCCCAAAGCTGAAGGTATTTTTGCCGTGGGCTTGCTCAAAGGGCGATCGCCGCCGATGGGTGACCAAATCCCGTAGGCGGGCCTCCAGGTTAGCCTTAATATCTTCAGCGGCAATACCACTGACTGCGATCGTGAAATCAGGATTGACCTGGACTTGCCCGTGATGGGTCGTATCCCCCTGGGTCAGGGTCACATCCGCCCGGAAGCCCGGAAAGCCCGTATCCCAGGTATACCGATTTTCGTAAGCGGCCCGGAATACTTCCCGCGCCGTCTGGGGAGTCGTCATACTGTCTCCTTGCAATCCATCGATTTTCTATCTTTTAGTTTAGTCGCTGAGCGGTCAGGGCAGAGCCAGTATTGAGGATTGATTCCTTGTAGCGGTGATTTTATAGAGGCGATTTAGAAGAGTTCAGTGATGGATTCTTTGTCGATTAAAGTCGTCACTACAGACCTAGTTGCTTGCAAGTATCGATTTTTCCAATATTACACAGATGGTAGATTCTAATTATAGAAAAAGTAGTCGTATATCTTATTAATTAAACTTGTTTTTCGCTGATATTCCCAAGCTTTCTAGTCTATCCCAGGCGCGGTTGGCCCACCCAGAGCGACTACAATGCAGATATGCCTAAAGTTAAGTTGCGTGTTCGGTTATTCCTGTCCCACATGGCGGTCATGGTTGTGGGGTTAAGTACCCTACTCATGATTGGTAAGCTCTATACACCCAAACTCCTGATTTGGGAATTGGTGCGGTTGGAAGGGTTGGGATTTAACTTCAGCGTCGCTCGGCCCCGGTTGGTTGAGATTTTTCAAACTGCCTGGAGTCGCGGAGCCTTGTGGTCAGTCATTGTCGGCGGTGGGACGGCTGGCCTCATGAGCTATCTTGCGGCCCGCTGGATTGGCAAGCCCCTGCAACAGATGGAGGAAATTACCCGCAAGGTTGCCAAGGGTGAACTGGCAGCACGGGTACCCGCCTACCAAATTCCGGAATTAAACCGCTTAGCCGTTAGCTTTAACCGCATGGCCACAACCCTGGAAGGGGTAGAGCAGCGCCGTCGGGATTTGGTTAGCGATCTCACCCATGAACTGCGTACCCCACTCACGGTCCTGGAGGGGTATTTGGAAGGATTAGCAGATGGCACGATCGCGCCCAGTCCCGAAATCTACCTCCGGCTGGCCAATGAGACTACCCGTCTGCGACGGCTCGTCAACGATCTGCAAGAACTCTCTAAGGCCGAAGCGGGTTACCTACCGATCCACACCCAGCCTTTTTCGCTTGCCCACCTGTTGACCAAGGTGACGGCTAAGTTCGCCGATCAGATCCCGGACGGGGGTCCCAGCTTGCAACTGAAGTGTTTCCCCGACCTGCCCCTGATTCTGGCTGATCCGGAACGGGTTGAGCAGATCCTCATTAACCTACTGGGCAATGCCCTACGCTACACCGCCACGGGCAGCATTACCGTCCAAGCCTGGGTGGAGATGGGACCTACGCGACTAGCCTGGATTGCAGTGACTGATACGGGACAGGGGATTGCCCCTGAGGATCTGCCCCATGTGTTTGAGCGCTTCTGGCGGGCCGATCGGTCCCGGAATCGCGACTCCGGCGGCACGGGCATTGGGTTAGCCATTTCCAAACGCCTCGTGGAATTACAGGGGGGGACGATCGTCGTCGAAAGCCAATTGGGGCAGGGCAGCACCTTTCGGTTTTCCTTGCCCCTCGCCTAGCACCGAGGCTGGCCAAAACCCGCTAGACTCAAGACAGTCTAGAGATCAGCATCCCTGACTGGCTACGGCCCTGGGGAACTTAGCCCCCGCAGTGGGGTTCCACCCGCCCCGCCCTAGCCAGGGTCGCTATCCGCCTCTAGACACGCTGATTACGAATGATTGTGGAGGTATTTCATGCCAGCGGTACTTGATCGGATTCCTGATGTTGTCTTTAAAACCCGCGTCCGTGACGAATCCGTTGAAGGTCCCAATCCCTTTCGGTGGCAGGACCGTACCACCCAGGAAATTTTTGGTGGTAAGCGCATTGTTCTCTTAGCCCTGCCCGGTGCCTTCACCCCCACCTGTTCTTCCACCCATCTGCCTGGTTACGATCGCAAGTATGATGAAATCAAAGCCCTTGGGGTTGATGAGGTGATTTGTCTGTCAGTAAATGACGCATTTGTCATGTTCCAATGGGCCAAAAATTTAGACATCAAGAATGTCTTTATGCTGCCCGATGGGAATGGCGAATTCACTCGCAAATTAGGGATGCTAGTGGACAAGGAAAACCTAGGCTTTGGTCCCCGCTCTTGGCGCTATTCAATGGTTGTCAACGATTGCCAGATCGAGAAGGTTTTCATGGAACCGGGCTTTAGTGATAACTGTCCCGAAGATCCCTTTGAAGTCTCCGACGTGGATACCATGTTGAACTACCTGAAGTCAGTTAAATCCTAGCCCTTTGTTCCCAGGTTGTCAGGATTTTCTCTGGACTCTCCGTGCCTCCTTGGTTTCCTGTTCGCCACAGAGGTACGGAGGATACAGAGGTAATCGCCCGCTATACAGCACTTCCATACTGGGTGAGGTACAGACAAGGGGCTTAAGCCCCTTGTTTATAAGGCTTGACAGTACTTCATGAGAGAGGGAACGGCTGTAAAGGTGCGGGTAGCAAAAGGTATACCCTGCCCCCCAATCCCTGGTCCAAAATGATTTCAGTAGAGCTACCCACCGTTAACCATCCCCCTCACCATGCTCAGTTTTCAAGAATTTTTCACTGCCTGTACCGGTACCTGGAAAACCGAACGAATTTATCACTTCACTCAACAGGGGGAAAGCGAGCGGTCCTATACTGAGTTTCGCGTGACGGCCCTCGACTTAGCCGCAAAACAAGCCCTCTTGGCGGTGAACGACCCCATTCAATCCCGGCTGACGGCGAGTATGGAACAGATAGAAACCAATTGCCCTGGATTTGCGATCGCCTTTGAGACCCAATCGGAAACCGGGGAAGAAGTCTCCATGAGCCTCCAAGCCCTGTTTATCCCGGCGACCTATGCCCATCCCCAGCCCCTAGAGGTGGCTTTGCCGCCATTACCCCTCACCGCCCAGATCCCCAGGATGGGGGGGGATGAATGGCTACAAGGGTTTTATCTGCGCGATCAGGGCTATTCTGAAACGGGTGCCATTACGGGACGCTTCACCTACCAACCCACACGCCAGACCTTGGAGATGACGACCTACTACCGGCGATCGGTGGCGGTGGATCAAATGCGCTTCATCGATAGCCATACCCGCCTCCGGACAATCGTCACCTACGAGCGACCCAGTGAGCCAGATCGGCCACCAACGGTTATCAATTTAGTGGGGTTTGGCCTCGAAAATCGCCAGGTGAGTGCCTAGGATCATGCGACGACGGGACTTCCTTCTCGCAGCGACGGGAGTGATGCTGCAACAGGGCCTCAGCGGCTGTCAGGGCGGTGCCAATGCCCCGTTGACCATCCAGGCATTGAAAGGATCGCTGCCAGCCCAACTGCCCGATCGCTTTCAGCGCTATGCGGCGCAGCTTGTGGAGCAACGTCCCCGTTTGCAATTGACGCCAGTCCCCCAATTGGCCACCTTATTTAGCCAGTTACAGCAATGGCAACGCCAAGCCCAATCCCAGACATCCCAGGCTTCCTCCTTACCTGCTTGGCTGCGATTCGGGTCCCGACGGCCTACCCATCACCCCGCCGATCTGGTTACCCTAGGGGATTACTGGCTCACACCCGCGATTCGGCAAGGGTTAATCCAACCCCTCCAACCCCAACCTTGGTCCCACTGGTCCCAGGTGCCTGAGCCGTGGCAAGCCCTGGTGCGCCGCGATCGTCACGGGATGCTCACTCCCAATGGCGAAGTCTGGGCAGCCCCCTACCGTTGGGGCACCACCCTGATCGCTTACCGCGAGGCCGCCTTTCAACGCCTAGGCTGGGAGCCAACGGACTGGGCAGATCTCTGGCGATCGGAACTACGGCAGCGGATTTCGCTCCTGGATCAACCCCGCGAAGTCATTGGTCTGGCGCTGAAGCATCTGGGCTATTCCTACAATGAGGGGGATTTGGAGCGCATCCCCGACCTGCGATCGACCCTGCGCACTTTGAACCAGCAGGTCAAATTCTATAGCTCTGACACCTACCTCCAACCCTTGTTGTTGGGGGATACCTGGCTGGCGGTGGGTTGGTCCAACGAAATTTTGCCCCTATTGGACTATAACCGGGGAATTCGGGTGGTGATGCCCCGATCGGGCACAGCGATTTGGAACGATCTCTGGGTCCGTCCGTCCCGACCCCCAGGGCAGGCTGTAGACCCAGCCGCCGCTCTCACCGACACCTGGATCAATTTTTGTTGGGAAGCCGATATTGCCGCCCAACTGGCCTTGATTACCCGTGCCGCCTCCCCGATCGTTGCTACCCCCGATCGCAGCCATCTGCCCGATAAGTTACAACAGCGATCGCTGCAATTGCCCCCCCCGGACCTGCTCCAACGCTGTGAATTCCTCCACCCCCTAGGGGCCACTGCGATCGACCAATATCGGCAACACTGGTTAGAAATGCGCCAAGGTACCATCAGCTAGGGAACTGGCTGGCCCGTACCCCCCAGGTTAATGGTGGGTCAGTCCTAAACTTTAGGGTTGCAGATAGGCGCTAACATCCTTCGACACGCTCAGGGTGACTGCGACACGCTCAGGATGACCGGGGCAATCATCCGTTTCCCCTTGGGGGACGCTGCACGAGCGGGCTGAGCCAGTCGCAGCCCTAATCTTAAGCTTGACAGATCACTAGGCGTCTTACTGGCTACGCTATTGGGGCCTGGAGACAGGGTACTGTAATTGCCGGAAATATCGGGAAAGTCTGAAGCTAGGAAGACCAATGGCGCAAATACTGGACGGATTACGGATCAACGCCGAGCGGCTGGCCCAGTCGGTAGAGCAGTTAGCCGCGATCGGGCAACTGGCAGGGGGGGGCGTGCGCCGGATCGCCTATACCCCCGAAGACTTGCAGGCTCGTGCCCAGGTGCAAACCTGGATGGCGGCAGCCGGGATGGACGTGCGCACCGATGCGGCGGGTAACCTGATCGGCACCTATCCCGGCACCAACCCTGACTTACCCCTACTGATGACTGGCTCCCATATCGATACGGTCCCCACCGGGGGGCGCTACGATGGGGCCTTTGGGGTTCTGGCGGCTCTAGAGGCCGTCCGCACCTTGGCAGAACAGCCGATCCGTCTACAGCATTCCCTAGCCGTGGTTGTCTTCACCGATGAAGAGGGCAGTATGATTGGCAGTAAGGCGATCGCGGGCAGTGTGGTCCCTGACCCCGCGTATTATCGGCGATCGGATGGCGAAGATATTCGCACCTGTCTCCGGCGAATCGGCGGCAACTGGGACGAGATCGCACAAGCCTATTTGCCCCTCGGTCGGATAGCCGCGTTTGTGGAACTGCATGTGGAGCAGGGACCCGTCCTGGAAAGTCAGGGTCAACAGATTGGCATCGTTGAGGGGATTGTGGGCCAACGGCGCTACCAGATTCGGATCACGGGGCGGGCCAACCATGCGGGGACCACCCCAATGGATTTACGGCAGGATGCCCTGGTTGCTGCCGCCCAGGTCGTGCTGGCGGTCCAGGCGATCGGCCATGCGCCGGGGCAACAGGTGGCCACGGTGGGGATGCTCCATGTTTTTCCGAATGCCGCCAATGTAATTCCCGGACAGGTGGACCTGAGTGTGGATCTGCGGGATCTGGCCAATGCCCACCTGGATCAGTTAGTGGCCCAACTGGAGCAACAGTTAACGACGATCGCGGCCCAAACCCAAACCCAGATCCACCTCACCCCTTGCCTGAACAACGATCCGGCCCTGGCTCATCCAGAGATTCAGCGGGCGATCGCCCAAAGCTGCGAAGCCTTGGCCCTCAGCTATACCTATTTACCCAGCCGTGCCAGCCATGATGCCCAGGAAATCGCCCGGATTGCCCCGATGGGGATGATTTTTGTGCCCAGTGTGGCAGGGCTGAGCCATGCGGAGGCCGAATACACCACCCCAGAGCAATGTACAGCGGGGGCCAATGTCCTCCTCCAAACCTTGCTGCGGCTCGATCAGCTAACAATCAACGATCGTGAAGTTCGTCGTAACGACTTTAGTCGTCCGACGGCTCGGTAAGGGATAGGCAATTGGCTCAAGCGTCTGGTGCAAGGGAGATGAGTATCCATCAAAGGCTAGAAAAACATTGTCTTCCCAGCAGTCTGAGTCCGGCTATACAACACCTGCGAGCGTTTATTTGCATACTGTATACAGCACTTCCATACCCGGTGAGGTATAGACAAGGGGCTTAAGCCCCTTGTTCGCAAGGCTTGACAGTACTTCATTAGAGAG
>JBBILC010000074.1:0-26617 GCA_037445115.1 Coleofasciculaceae cyanobacterium bin_20 | reverse complement strand
TTACACGATTAGAGGCTATTTTTTAACACATTTCCTATCATTCAACACTTCTGAAAAATACCCTCTTTCTGGATATTTCGATAAAGCTGGGTAATACCCGCCTCCAACTCATCCGGATCAGCAGGTTTAGCAGAAATCCAATGACTGGATTCCAACTGTAATGGATACAAAATATCTACGATGGTACGGAGTTCTTGAGAAGGATTTAAAGGTTTTTCTAGAAGGACTAACAAGTCAATATCGCTATCGGGAGTCAGTTCTTGACGAGCAGCAGAGCCAAACAGCACCAGTCCCTTGAATTTTGCACCATAGTGCTCAACTAAAGCTTGTTTGTAAGCATCAAGAATCGGCTTGATGGATAGTTCTGAGATTTGGGTAGAGGTTTGCATTGTCATGGACCGGAAGAAGATGTCAACTTCGTTGTCGCGAACCAAGGGTATCCAGTCTGGTCACCGTACAATTGCTCTAGAGCAGCTAATGTCTTGATGGAGCTTCTGGCAATAAAGCGGCAAGAGAAGCATGGTTAACACCTGACACAAGGATTGAAGCGGGCAATTACTAATTAGTTTAATAAGTCTTGAATCGGATTTAGATCTGGCATCCGAAAACGTAGATAATCTTCACTAGCAAGTGTGAAACGCCCATTGTTAACAACAAGCTCAGGGAGAATGCTTAAGTCTTTTAATGCCAGGACACTTTGTTGTGCAATCTCTATATTCTCTAGCTCGCACAGACAATTTTCTAACTTCATTAGAAGGTTGGGACAACATAAAAACTGATAAACAACATTTTCTAAGATAAAGATAGGTATTACCACAGGTTTTCCTGAAGTGGTTTCTATATCATCACTTTCATAGTATTTCCAACATCCTTTGATACTGATACCCTTTTTACTTAAGGATTTTTGACATGAGTTCATAATTGGACCGTCATGATCATTTATGCCAACTGCGATGGAAATGACTACATACTCATCCAATAAAGATGTTTCTTCATTTTCAATTATTTCTGTATAGTAGCCAAGTACTAAAGATCTAATATTTGGAAATAAGAGAGTTTTCCTGTTGATAACTTTCAGAAGCCGACTAATCTCTTGATGAGGTTGGATAGCCTTTTTCGCATATTTTCTAACACGGGTATAATTAAGGTGTGGTTTAAAAAGATCAATGTACTGTTGCTCTTTATCGCTAAGTTCAGCAATTGTAAAAATTTGCCAATGAAGCCTATATCCTCGCTTATTATTTGTTCTACTTAGTTGTCTGTATCTATGATGACTTTTACTATACCAACGTGCATTGAGATTGACTGCTTTACCTACATACCAAACTTGATCATCGGTATCTACAACCACATAAATACCAGGCTGCTCAGGCAACTTCTCCCGCTGGTTTAAGGAAAGGCTAGGCCAAGATTGCCATTCCATAGAAAATTTCTTCTGATAAAGCTTTAATGGAGTTCTGATGCCAGCAGGGAGCCTTGCGGCTCCCATTATTGGTGATTTAGTTCGATGCTGGCCCGATCGCGCTACACACTCAACTGCGAATGTTGGGCACTCAGGCGGGGTTCCGTTTGGGTTGAGGCATGGAGGCGATTTAGGGCGTTGATGTAGGCATGGGCCGAAGCCACAATGATGTCCGTGTTGGCCGCATGACCAGAGAAGACCCGATCGCCCTGGCGTAAGCGAATCGTCACCTCCCCGATCGCATCAATCCCCGCCGTCACCGACTGCACCGTGAACTCAATCAACTCATTCTGGACATTCACCACCCGGTTAATCGCCCGATAGACCGCATCCACCGGACCCGTCCCGATCGCCGCATCCGTCAGTTCTTGACCATCCGGCGTCACAATCGTCACTGTCGCCGTGGGGCGGGATTGATCCCCACAAGACACCTGCACCAACTCCACTCGGAAGAATTCCGGCGGTTGCTGGATTTCATCATTGACGATCGACTCCAGATCCCAATCCGTGATTTCCTTCTTCTTGTCGGCCAGTTCCTTAAAGCGAATAAATGCCTTGTTGAGTTCGTTGTCGCCCAACTCAAAGCCCAACTCGCGCAGGCGGGTGCGGAAGGCATTGCGCCCGGAGTGCTTACCCAGGACAATCTGGTTATCCGTCAGCCCGATCGACTGGGCGTCCATGATCTCATAGGTGAGCTTATTTTTGAGGACCCCATCCTGGTGAATCCCCGACTCATGGGCAAAGGCATTTGCCCCAACGATCGCCTTATTCGGCTGCACAAACATCCCCGTCAGGTTCGAGACCAAACGCGAGGTCTTATAGAGTTGGCGCGTATCGATGCGGGTGAGGGGTTCCTCCGATTCCGGCGGACGACCGAGGAAGGGATTGAAGTATTGCCGCCGCACATAGAGCGCCATGACCAACTCTTCCAGCGCCGCATTCCCAGCCCGTTCGCCGATGCCGTTGATCGTACATTCCAACTGCCGCGCCCCGTTCTTCACCGCTTCCAGGAAGTTAGCGACGGCGAGGCCCAGATCATTGTGGCCGTGGACGGAAATGATCGCCTGGTCAATATTGGGCACATTTTCCTTAATGCCGCGAATCAAGCGCCCGAACTCCTCCGGCGTCGTGTAACCCACGGTATCCGGAATATTGACCGTCGTCGCCCCCGCCGCGATCGCCCGTTCCAGGACTTGATAGAGAAACTCTGGGTCCGAACGTCCGGCATCCTCCGGCGAGAACTCCACATCATTAACAAAGGACTTGGCGTAGGCCACCATTTCCGGTGCAATTTCCAGCACTTCAGCGCGGGTCTTGCGCAGTTTGTGTTCCAGGTGAATGTCGGAGGTGGCGATAAACGTGTGGATGCGGCCCTTAGCGGCGGGTTTCACGGCTTCCGCAGCGGCTTGGATATCCTGTTTCGTCGCCCGTGCGAGACCGCAAATCGTGGGGCCATCCTCGGTGCCTACCTGTTGGGCAATTTTCTGCACCGCCTCAAAATCACCGGGGCTGGCGAAGGGGAACCCGGCTTCAATGACATCGACCCCCAGTCGTGCCAGTTGCCGTGCGATCGTCAGTTTTTCGTCCACGTTCAGCGTGGCTCCAGGCGACTGTTCCCCATCCCGCAGGGTGGTGTCAAAGATAATGATGCGATCGGGCTGCGACGGACTGGTCTGTGACTGAGTATTCATAGGTCGGTATTAGGTCATACTGAGAAAAAGAGACAACCTCTCTTGATATTACTGCGGAAATTCACCAACTGCCTTCACCGCCATGACTCACCCCTTTCTCACCCGACTGCATGATCCTAAGCGTCCCGTGATTGTGTTTGATGGCGCGATGGGGACTTCGCTGCAATTGCAAAACCTGACGGCGGCAGACTTTGGCGGGCCGGAGTATGAGGGCTGTAACGAATACCTAGTGATCACAAAGCCGGAAGCCGTGGCAACGGTGCATCGCAACTTTCTGGCGGTGGGGGCGGATGTGATCGAAACCGATACGTTTGGCGCAACCTCAATTGTGCTGGCGGAATACGATCTGGCCGACCAAGCCTATCAGTTGAATAAAACGGCAGCGGAATTGGCAAAAAACGTGGCGAGAGAATTTTCCACACCGGAAAAACCCCGATTTGTGGCCGGTTCAATTGGCCCCACCACGAAATTACCCACCCTCGGTCATATTGATTTCGATACCTTAAAAGCGGCGTTCTATGAACAGGCATTGGGTCTCTATGATGGCGGTGCCGATTTGCTGATTGTGGAAACCTGCCAGGATGTGCTGCAAATTAAGGCGGCATTGAATGCAATTTCAGAACTCTTTGAAGCCAAAGGCCAACGGTTGCCCTTGATGGTGTCGGTGACGATGGAAACCACGGGCACAATGTTGGTGGGTTCGGATATCAGCAGTGTGTTGGCGATTTTGGAACCCTATCCCATTGATATCCTGGGTTTAAACTGCGCCACGGGTCCCGATCGCATGGCAGAACATATTCGTTATTTGGCCGAATATTCCCCCTTTATCGTGTCCTGTATTCCCAATGCCGGAATTCCCGAAAATATTGGCGGTCATGCCCATTACAAATTGACGCCGATGGAACTGCGGTTAGCGTTAACGCGGTTTGTGGAAGATTACGGCGTTCAGGTGATCGGCGGTTGTTGTGGTACCCAACCCGATCACATTGCCCAATTGGTGGAAATTGCGAACACCTTAACCCCCAAGGATCGACCTGTCCGTCACTATGATGCTACGGGTGCGGCGAATCGTCCCCCTCTGCATTATGTCCCTGCTGCGGCATCGATCTATTCTACCCAACCCTACGAGCAGGATAATTCCTTTTTAATTGTGGGGGAACGCCTCAATGCCAGTGGCTCGAAAAAATGTCGCGACTTGCTGAATGCGGAAGATTGGGATGGATTAGTGGCCCTAGCCCGATCGCAGGTGAAAGAAGGGGCACATGTTTTAGATGTCAACGTGGACTATGTGGGCCGCGACGGCGTGCGTGATATGCATGAAGTCGTTTCCCGGCTCGTTACGAATGTCACACTACCCCTCATGCTCGACTCCACCGACTGGCAAAAGATGGAGGCCGGATTAAAAGTAGCTGGGGGGAAATGCCTGCTCAATTCCACCAACTATGAGGATGGCGATGAGCGCTTTTTCCAGATTCTTGATCTTGCGAAACGCTACGGGGCCGGTGTGATTGTCGGGACCATTGACGAAGAGGGCATGGCGCGATCGGCGGACCAAAAATTTGCCATTGCCCAACGGGCCTATCGTGATGCCTTGGAGTACGGTATCCCTGCCCATGAACTCTTCTTTGATCCCCTCGCGCTGCCGATTTCCACCGGGATTGAAGAGGATCGGGTGAATGCCAGGGAAACGATTACCGCCATTCGACGGATGCGCGAGGAGTTACCCGGTTGTCACATTATCCTGGGGGTTTCCAACGTTTCCTTTGGCCTGAGTCCCGCAGCACGGATTGTGTTGAACTCGATGTTTTTACATGAAGCGATGGCAGTAGGAATGGATGCCGCGATCGTCAGTGCCGCGAAGATTTTACCCCTAGCGAAAATTGAACCGGAACACCAGGAAGTCTGCCGTCAGTTAATCTATGATCAACGCCAATTTGAGGGCGATATCTGCGTCTATGATCCATTGACCAAGTTGACCACCCTGTTCGAGGGGGTGAGTGCGAAGGAAGCGCGATCGAAGTCTACGGAAAACCTCACCCTGGAAGAACGCCTCAAACAGCATATTATTGACGGTGAACGGATTGGGTTGGAAGCCGCCCTTGAACAAGCCTTAGCCCAATATCCGCCCCTGGAAATTATCAATACCTTTTTGCTCGATGGGATGAAAGTTGTCGGTGAACTGTTTGGCTCCGGGCAAATGCAACTGCCTTTTGTGTTGCAATCAGCAGAAACGATGAAGGCAGCGGTGGCCTTTTTGGAACCCCACATGGAAAAATCCGATGCGGCGGGGAATGCCAAGGGGACGGTGGTCATTGCAACGGTGAAGGGGGATGTCCACGATATTGGCAAAAACCTGGTGGATATTATTCTCTCCAACAACGGCTATCGGGTGATTAACCTGGGGATTAAGCAGCCCGTGGATAACATCATCACGGCCTATGAGGAACACCAGGCCGATTGTATTGCCATGAGTGGGCTACTGGTGAAATCAACAGCCTTTATGAAGGAGAATCTGGAGGTCTTTAATGAACGGGGCATTACGGTGCCGGTGATCCTGGGTGGGGCTGCGTTAACGCCTAAGTTTGTCTATGAGGATTGCCAGAATGCCTATCATGGTCAAGTGGTCTATGGCAAAGATGCTTTCTCCGATCTGCATTTCATGGACAAGTTAATGCCTGCGAAGGCGGCTGGGAATTGGGATGATGCTAAGGGCTTTTTGGATGAAGTTGGCAGTGGCAATGGTCAGGCAAAAATTAAGGCCGAAACCGAAACAATGCCCATGTCCTCTGCACAAACCGAGGAGCCAGCCGTCGAGGATACCCAGCGATCGCAGGCCGTTGCCATCGATATCGATCGCCCCACTCCGCCCTTCTGGGGCACCCAGGTACTACAGCCCCAGGATATTCCCCTAGAGGAACTGTTTGGATATCTGGATTTACAGGCATTAATTGCCGGTCAATGGCAATTCCGCAAACCCAAGGAGCAATCCCGCGAGGAGTACGATCAATTTTTGGCGGAGAAAGTATATCCCCTTTTAGAGACCTGGAAGCAAAAAATTATCGCTGAAAACCTGCTGCATCCCCAGGTGATTTATGGTTATTTCCCCTGCCAATCAGAAGGGAATTCCTTGCATCTCTATGAACCCAACGGCGATACCCAAACCCCCATCGCCACCTTCAAATTCCCCCGTCAAAAATCCCTCCGACGGTTGTGTATTGCCGATTTCTACGCGCCCAAGGAGTCGGGAAAAATCGATGTCTTCCCCATGCAAGCTGTCACCGTGGGGGAAATTGCCACCCAATATGCCAAAGGACTCTTTGATGCCAACCAATATACCGACTACCTCTATTTTCATGGCCTCGCGGTGCAAGTGGCGGAAGCTTTGGCAGAGTGGACCCATGCCCGGATTCGGCAGGAACTAGGGTTTGGCGATCGCGACCCCGATAACCTGCGCGATATTTTGGCTCAGCGGTATCAAGGCTCCCGCTATAGCTTTGGTTATCCGGCCTGTCCCAATATTCAGGATCAGTACACGTTGCTAACGTTGTTGCAGAGCGATCGCATTGGGATGCACATGGATGAGAGCGAACAACTGTATCCAGAGCAATCAACAACGGCGATCGTGGCTTACCATCCCACAGCTAAATATTTCAGCGCCTAGCAGATGCAACGATGGTTCCTCAAGCCATAAATTCTGAAGCCACAATCATGGAACCGATCCCCATATCGGTAAAAATTTCCAGTAGCAGCGCATGGGGCAACCGACCATCAATAATATGCGCCGCCTTCACCCCCTGGGCGAGCGATCGTACACAGCAGGTTACCTTCGGAATCATCCCCCCTGCAACAATGCCCACCTCAATGAGGCGACGGGCCTCCTGGATATCAAGCCGATTAATCAGGGTGGACGGATCATGGTAGTCACGGAGAATCCCCGCTGTATCCGTCAGTAGGATCAGCTTTTCTGCCCCTAGGGCAGCGGCAATTTCCCCCGCCACCGTATCGGCATTGATGTTGTATGCCTGCCCTGTGTCATCCGCCGCCACACTAGAGACGACGGGGATATAGCCTTTTTCCACCAGGACCTCTAATACGCTGATATCAACACTGCTCACCTCACCGACAAACCCAATGTCCGCCTGTCCCTGGTGACGAGCCGTGATCAAGTTACCATCCTTACCGCAAAGACCCACCGCCTTGCCGCCCGCCTGGTTAATCATGGCGACAATTTCCTTATTCACCCGCCCGACGAGGACCATCTCCACCACTTCCATCGTGGGTGCATCCGTCACCCGGAGGCCGTTTTTGAATTGGGGCGCAATGCCGAGCTTATCTAGCCAACTATTAATTTCCGGCCCACCTCCGTGCACCACGATCGGGCGCAACCCGACACAGGACATAAAGACAATATCGCGGATCACCTTCTCCTTAAGGCTGTCGTCCTTCATCGCTGCGCCGCCGTACTTAACGACGATCGTGCGTCCAGTAAATTGTTGGATGTAGGGGAGGGCTTCGCTCAGGACCCGCACACGGGTCGCCTCATCCCGTTGGATATATTCACTCTCACTGGCCATAGGGGTGCCGCACTCATCAACTGCCCCAATCATAGGATGTTTCCTGGTTAACACCGCCCCGATCGGGCGTGATGTCAAGAATTGGTAGCTTATTAAGACAGCAGACAATCGCTATGATTCCCTGAGCGCTAACCGCTATTCCTACCCACACACCATGACTGACCTGCTTCCCCAACGCCACCGGGTGTCTTTACCCACCATCAGCCTGTCCTATCTAGAGTGGTCGGCAGTCGGTGATCCTGTCCTGTTTCTGCATGGCCTTGCCGATCATGCGGGGGTTTGGGCCAGCCTAGGCGCATCCCTCGCCACAGGATCAGCGTCAGCCAAAGGTCAGCGCTTCCATTGCATTGCCCCGGATCTCCGAGGCCACGGCGACAGTGACAAGCCCGCTACGGGCTATCAAACCGAGACGATCGTTGCTGACCTGAATGCCCTTTTGGTGGCCATTGGTTGGGAGTCCGCCCATCTGGTGTGCCACTCTTGGTCAGCGCAGATTGCAACGGTCTGGGCAACCCAATGGCCCGATCGCGTGCGGAGTTTGATTTTGGTTGATCCCTTTTTTATCGATCGGATGCCCAACTGGATGGGGCTAACTTTCCCCATCCTTTATCGTGTACTGCCCTTTCTAAAAACAATGGGTCCCTTTGCCAGTTACGAGGCAGCGGCAGCCGTTGCCCGTGGTCTGAAGCAATACCGGGGTTGGAGCACCCTCCAAGCCACTGCTTTTCATGACAGCCTGGAATGCAAACCCAATGGGCAGTGGGGGAGTAAGTTTGTGGTACAAGCCCGTGACGAGATTTTTGCCGATGTGTGCCGGGTGGCGGGACTCACCCAACCCCTGACGGTGCCCAGCCTCTTCCTGCAACCGGAACAGGGCCTCAATCGCAGTGAATGGCAACTGAAGCCCTACCGCCAATACCTGAAAAATCTGCAAATACGCCAGATTCCTGGCAACCATTGGCCGTTCCTCGTGGAGCCAGCGGCATTTAACCAGGCCGTAGCCACCTTCTTAGCCGACCTCACAAATTATGCATTTTGAATTTTGAATTTTGAATTGCCAGATGAAGCCCTCCCGCTTTTCTGTTAGTATCTTGGACACCTATTGGCCAGAGAAGAGGGCGTATGAACTCAGAAACGTTGCAATGGTTAACGGAAATTCAGGCGTTGCAACAACAGGTCATGGTGTTGCAAGCTGCACGGGATGAGATGGCCGCGACGGCCCAACGTTGGCAAAAACTCTATGAAACGGAAGCCCAACAACGCCGATCGGATGCCGCTGCCGCCCAAGCCACGATCGCCCAGTTACGGGCAGATCTAGCGGCCCAATCTCCCCTGGGTGGAAACGGGAAAACGGAGAATGGCGATCAGTCGGCGGATGGGGCGATGCCCATGTGGTTGACAACCCTACAGGCGCAGGGCGATTGTGCCCAAACCCTCACCGAAGCACAAGCGGCCTTTCAGTCGCTCTGGTTGGCCTGCACCACCCTCCAGCAGCGCGTTGTCCAGCTTAGCTACGACCTTGCCAGGGAACAGGCTGCCCATCAACAAACCCGCAAAACCCTCACCCTAGCCCTCGGTGATACGATCGACCTCCTCACCCAAGAGCGTCAGAAATATAGCCTGCACGCCGTCCCTAGCCCTGCCCCCAGTTTGGGTTAACCCAGCAACCAGCGGCTCACAACCGTTGGAGTGGGGAGCACAATCAGGACTAATAACCCCAGGGCCAACAGGCCAAAGAAATCCCGCCAATTATCTAGTTCCGATACGTCATTAAGGGCCGGTTCATCGGCTGCGGGCATAAAGAAGAGAATAATCGCCCAAATCAGCAAATAGGGTTGCAATAACGAGAGGAGCAAAATCAGGAGGCGGGCAATCTGCCCGATCGCGGCTCCAACCCGCTGCCCATACATGGCATGGACAATATGCCCGCCGTCCAACTGCCCGACTGGCATTAGGTTCAGGGCCGTAACCACCAAACCTAAACACCCCGCGATCGCCACGGGATGCAACGCGATCGCACTATTGCGGTGCAACTCACTCCCGAGAATGCCCTTCGTAATCAATGTGAGCAATAAAGAAATTTTTGGGTCAAGTTCTTGAAAGCTAAAGCCGCCCATTCCAGCCAATTCCGACGAGATCGGAACGACCTGGGAGTGGGACATCCCCCAGAAAAGGAATGGCAGCGAAACCACCCACCCCGCCATGGGTCCCAAAATGCCCACGTCGAAAAGAACCTTACGATTGGGAATCGGCGATCGAATTTGGATAAAGGCCCCAAAGGTTCCCAAGGGAAAAAAGCTGAAGGGTAGCACCGGGATAAAGTAGGGCAAGGTGGCCCGCAGGCGGTGATAGCGGGCCGTGAGGTAGTGGCCCATCTCGTGGGTACCCAAAATCGTGAGTAAGGCGATCGCGTAGGGCAGGCCGTGTAGCAAGAGACTGGGGTCCCGTTGGGCCGTGTCCGGGTCTACCCCCGCCAACCCCACCCCGGCTAAGGTCGTTGTGAATACGGTAATGAGCAGCAGGCCGAGGGCGGTCCAGGGACGACTCAGAGCCGCATCTGTCCGCCGACTACCCGCCTGGGGATTGGGCACCAAAGCAAAGAAAGGCTTTTGGTTGCCCCCATCTTGAAAGACCACCAGAAAGCGATCGCCAAAAAATTGCTGAATATTATCCCGCACCCGCTCGTAGGCGACATCGGGATCGGTGCGTAGCTGCCCCCGACAGACCACTGCTTGGGGGCGATATTCAATATCCTGAAGGTAATAGACCGACCACGGGAAGCAACTATGGAGCTGCGCTTCTTCATCTTTGGTAATCGGGCGCAAGCTGGTTGCCGTCGCGGGCGTTTCTGGCAACTCAGAACCCGTTGGCTCAAGCGTCAAGTCTTCGGGCTTAGCTACGGGGGTGGGGGGCGGTAGTCGTCCCTGTTGTACCAACATCCAATAGAGAATCGGCGAAACCACCAAAGGGGTAATGACCAGCACGGTGGGGATCGGTTGTCGTGGGCCATAGAGGAGCGCCCAACCCACCCAGGTTAGGGCTGGGATCATCATCACCAACCACAGAAGCCAGACGGGCGTGCGTGTCAAATGCGCCACACTCCGCCGAATCACCAGGTAGGTGATCAGACCCAAAAGGATTAACCAAACCCAAAACAACATGCAAAAATTCTATTGTAAAAACACTTGTTGCCAGATGAGTGGACTGTCGTGCTTAAGAGGACGGGGTGTCGCTGAGTGTTGAGTCTGGTAGACCCAATCTACCCACTGGCTGGGTTGGGCCACACTGGGTTTGACCTAACCTACCCAAATTTTAAGGTCGGCAGCACACTCGTCGCGTACCCCCATTGTATCGAGTGTTTCCAGTTTTTCTGGTTACCTATGGCGTCGGTTGGCGAGCGGCCATCACGTACTGCCGTAATTCAGCCGCTTTGCTGGGCACATCCCGCTGGTGCAGGGTTTGCTGTTCGCCGGAACGCAGCCATTTCAATTGCACGGTTTCGGCCTCGGCTTCGGCATCCCCCAGGATGAAACAGGCTACGGCATCGCTGCGATCGGCCCGTTTTAATTGCTTACCGAAGGCACTGCCACTGAGATCCATCTCCACCCGAAACCCTAACTGCCGCAGGGCTTGGGCCAGCCCGATCGCCTGCCCCTCCGCCTGTGGCCCACGGGAGACGAGGTAAAAATCAAGCTCAGCGGCGGGGGCTGCTTGGCGTTGTTGGAGCAGGATAATCAGCCGCTCTAGCCCGATCGCCCAGCCCACGGCTGGCGTTGCCGGTCCCCCCAGTTCCGCCACCAGGCCATCGTACCGTCCCCCACCGCATACGGTTTCTTGCCCCGCCAATTCCGCCGATTGGATCTCAAACGCCGTATGGGTGTAGTAGTCCAGTCCACGCACTAACCGGGGATTCACCTGGTAGGCAATCCCTAAATCCGTGAGGAGTTGCTGCACCTGGGCAAACTGGGCTTGGGAGTCGGCACAGAGGTAGTCCAGTAAATTGGGGGCTGATTGCACAATGGCTTGAGTATGTGGGTCCTTGCTATCGAGAATCCGCAGGGGATTGCGGCTGAGGCGGTCTTGGGAATCTGGGTCAAGCTCGGCACGGTAAGGCGTGAGGTAGTCCACTAGGGCTTGGCGATAGCGGGCGCGATCGTCGGCAGTCCCCAGGGAGTTGAGATCAAGGCGTAACGTAGTCAGACCTAATCGGTTCAGTAAGCCCGTGGCTAAGGCAATCACCTCCGCATCGGCCCGGGCACTGGCACTGCCGAGCACCTCGACGCCAAGCTGGTGAAACTGACGCTGGCGACCCGCACCAGGACGCTCGTACCGAAACATGGGACCGATATACCAAAGGCGCTGTACCCCTTGGGTGTGCAAACCATGCTCAATGAAGGCCCGGACCACCCCGGCTGTGCCCTCTGGCCGCAGGGTCACCGATCGCCCCCCGCGATCGTTAAACGTGTACATTTCCTTGCCGACGACATCGGTCGCCTCGCCAATGCCCCGCTCAAACAAGCTGGTTTGCTCAAAAATCGGTGTCCGAATTTCCCGATAGGCGGCTAGGGCCATCTGCTCACGGGCGATCGCCTCTACCTGTTGCCAATAGACAACTTCCTCCGGAAGGATATCGCGGGTCCCACGCATGGCTTACCTTGACTGAATGGGCGGACTGAACGGGCACACAGCACAGGCAGCACTGGCCACCTAGCCAGGATTACGACTGGTCAGAATCGTCACTGGCCGCGTTCGCAACGGCTGCTCCTGAATGCAGGAGCCAGAAACCATAGCGTTGACCATAGTACGCCAAAATCTGTTCAACCCGCGCAGAGCTGGCTGGGGTTGCTGTGGCGTCGTAATGTATCTGCAAGCTCCCAACCTGGCTATGGGGATAGGCAAAGGGACGATCGCTGACGGGGGGCAGGAGGTCCGTGGTCACGCCCGTCACCTGCGCCAGATGGGCTGCAACCTCACGGTAGACGGCCAAGGGCATATCTCCAAACTGAACTTGATAGGCAGACAAGGATGCATCCATAGGGAGTCAGGACGGGAAAAACGGCTTAACGCGGACAAAGCAGGTGTTCAAACGCAGGCGATCGCAAAGCGATTGAGAAGTAGGCTTCCCGCCTGCCATCCAGACAGCCGCGACAGCTATTCCAGGCTCAATTTGTGATCGACTGATCCTGACTATAGCAATCCCAGGTAATTGACAAGCGTGGGGTGGGCATCCTGCCCGCGCAGACTAGAAGCCTGCACCACAAGCATCCTGCCCGCGCAGACTAGAAGCCTGCACTACAATCCTTCACGAACCCTTGATGATTGCAATAGTTGCTCGGAAAGGCAATTCTATACCGTTTTTGTGAGGCTGTAACGACTAAAGTCGTGACTATCAACCTGGCAAACCTTCATGTTTACCCCCCCTAATCGCCGTGCAGTTAAGTCTGTTCGCTAGTTAGGAATCCCCGCGCCTTCAGCGCAGGGGGATGTCAACGCATGGAACGGGCCACTAGTCGGGCGTGACTTCTGAACGGACTTCTGGCTCGATCGCAGGCGTGGCATTGGGCAGAACACAACAGTTCCACTGGTCAAGGCAGACCTTGCCCCACTGAAGCGCCCAGAGGACAAGGGCGGTGCGATTTTCCGTCTCGGTTTTGGTGAGAATATTGCTGATGTGGTTATCCACCGTGCGTTTACTAATATCCAAACGGGCGGCAATTTCCTGATTGGTGAGACCAGAGGCAACTAATTCAACAATTTGCAACTCCCGATCGGACAGCACGTTGCTGGTTTGCGATTCACTGCTACTCATAGAAATCCGAAGCCTCTCGGCACCTGCGTGTCAACAATGCATGGGATGGGTGGAAATGGGCCACCAGCGGTGAGGGTTAAGCAGTCCCTGATCCGTGCTCCGCCTTGCCCGCTCTCCTTAAGCTCTCCTCACCCAGCCCCCAAAACAGGGACTATCTGCCTTATTTGTATCCTATTCTAGAAGCACCTGGGTAAAAACTCACGATCTTAAGCCTTCCAGTTCTCGCTGCGCTAGCCGGGAGAGGGATGCGTTGCCCTTGTGCCACAGGGCAGATCGCCATTGGTGGCTGCCTTTGGCCTTAGGAATGACCGCTACCCAAAATGACCAAACTCATTAAGGTGCCACTGTTCCAGAGGCCATGCAACAGCATGGGAGCCAGTAGATTTTGCGATCGCGTATAGACCACACCCAGAACTAACCCCAATACAAACAAGGGCAAAACCTCCGATAGGCTCAGGTGGGCCACGGCAAAGACAAGGGCACTCCCGACGATCGCCCCGTTGACCGACACCAGGGGGGTTAGGGAGGCCAACAAAAAGCCGCGAAAGAGGAATTCTTCAAACAGGGGCGCAGCGATCGAGGCGGTGATGAAAAAACACAGCAGGGCTAACCAGTCCTGGCTGGCCAAAATAGTTGATAGGAGCGGATTACTACCTCCCTGTCCTTGCCAAAGGCGTTGATTGAGCAACGACACCAGAATGACTAAGGGTAGCGCCACTAGATAGCCCCCAACGCCCCAACAGACCCAGTTACCGCGCCATTGCAGGGAAAACCACGGGGACGGTAGGGGCAAAAAGGGCCGAATCGAGAAATAGACGGCGCTCAGGCCCACACTAATCAACAGGGCATAGACCGCCAGGTAGTACAGGGCTTGTCCCAAACTGGAAAGGTTGGCTGGCTGGATACCCAGGATTTGCAAGACGATCGGCAGGAAGATCTGGCCAACGACAAATTGCCCCAGGAAAAACAAAACCAGGACTTGCCAAATGGTTTCCCCATCCCACGCCGTTGGCCACACACGATCGTGGTGACGGGCCAGCAGGGCCTCCTTCCCCCGCAGCAGACGTTGTAGGATGAGAAAAATCAGCAGACCACTCCCCACCAGCAACCCCAGGATAGGAATGCTATTGACGATCGCCAGTCGCAGAAGGGCGCGTTGGGCTGCCTGTTGTTGCTCAATCTCAAGTTGCGCTAGCGCTTCGGGACGCTGTTGCAGTTGATAGAGGCGGTGCAGCGCTTGATATCGGAACCACCCTTCCAGCGGTTGCAGACGCCGCTTGGCATCGGGCAGTAATTGGGGCGGATCTTGCCAAAACCCCCAAAGAACTTGAGCCATTGCCACCGTTGCCGGATTGAGGGAGTCAGCTTGTTGGATCACCTGCGCCCAAGTGGCGATCGCCGCTGCCGTCTCCCCCTGCTGAACCTGGAGTAGGCCCAGATGGAGATCGAGATCGGCGATCAATTGCTGGGTTTGGCGGGCTAACTTAGCCGCCTGTGCAGAACCCCTGCTTGGGCGTTGCCCCGTGACCTCGCTTGTCTGGGTTAGCTGGGCCTGTTGCTCTGCCCGCTTGAGCGTCTCCACCGCCGAGTCCCGCACCTTTTGGTACTGCGCCAGGGAAGCACTCAGCGGATCGGGACCCAGGAGCGATCGCCACCCAGATGCCGCCACGGGTTCTTCCCCTGGTACGGTGTTGGACACCGCATCCAGGCTCGTATCCCGATCCTTGGCCGTATTCTGATCCGCATCCTGATCCGCAGGACTGACGATCAACGGTTGCCAATCACTTGCCTGTAGGACCAGATTGGTTTGGTACAGTTCTAATTGGCTTTGGATCTGGGGCTGATGCCAGCTACTCAGCAAGGCTAACCCGATAATCCAACTGGTAATCAGGGTTAGGGCGGTCAAGACAAGCCGTTTAGTGGTCATGGATTTTTCTCGTGGTGTTCCCCCTGGCACCTGACATCGGTCATGGCCGAGGCGGGCAAAGGACAAGGGGCCAAGCCAATGGCGGGTTCCTGCCCGTTACCCCAGTGGCATTATCGCATCTCAACTTTGGCCCATCGTTGCCCTATCAGCAATTTCGAGGATTAACGCCAATGTCGGGGGTTTCTGGCGTGGGCGCTTTCCGATAAGCTGAAATCTGGTAACTTGGGTACCGCCTGTGGGGGTGCCGGGTTAATCCCTCGGAAGGGGGCATGGCAAAACGCAACGAATTGTTGTGAATGTTGTTGTGAATAGTGTGAACTGTTGTTGCTCGATCGCTTGCGGAGGATAGACCCCTGGCCACACGCGTCATTTTAGTCCGGCACGGACAGAGTAGCTATAATGCCCAAGGCCGTATCCAAGGGCGGTGTAATGATTCCGTCATCACCGAAGCGGGTCGGGCGACGGCCCAGCAGGTGAGCGCCGCCCTAGGGGATTTGACGATCGCCCAGATCTATAGCAGTCCCTTGCAACGGGCTTCTGTCACCGCTGAAGTCATTCGGGCCGGATTACCCTCGCCCCACCCACCCCTGACCACGACCGCCGGGCTGCTGGAAATCGACTTGCCCGCCTGGGAGGGGGGCCTGCGCCAGGAGATTCAGGCCCAATTTAGCGACGCCTATCACACCTGGAAGCACGCCCCGCACCAGTTCCAAATGCAGCACCGGGATGGGCAAGCCTTTTTCCCCGTCCTATCCCTCTATGACCAGGCTACCCAGTTTTGGCAGGAGATTTTGCCGAAGCATGGCGGTGAAACCATTCTGATCGTGGCCCACAATGGCATCAATCGCGCCTTGCTGAGTACAGCCTTGGGTTTGCCGCCCCAGTACTACCACTCGGTGCAGCAGTCGAACTGTTGTGTGAATGTGCTCAACTTTGCGGGAGGGTGGGGCGATCGGGTGCAACTGGAATCACTGAACCTGTTAGCCCATCTGGGGCAAGCCCTACCTAAGCCCCGCCCGGAAGGCAATGGCCCGCGCCTGCTCCTAGTCCGTCACGGGGAAACCGAGTGGAACCGCCAGAAACGCTTCCAGGGTCAAATTGATGTGGAACTGAATCCGACGGGACTCCGGCAAGCCCAACAGGTAGCCGAATTTCTGCAATCAACCCCGATCGATCAGATCATCACCAGTCCCCTCCTGCGCCCCAAACAAACGGCGGCAGCCATTCACCAGTACCATCCCGATGCCCCCTTCCTGCTCGAAGACGGGTTACTGGAAATCAGCCACGGTCTGTGGGAGGGCAAACTCGAGGCCGAGATTAGTGAGTTCGATGGGGAACTCCTGCGCCAGTGGCAAACAACCCCCGAAACCGTCCAGATGCCAGAAGGGGAAAATCTGCACCAGGTTTGGGCGCGATCGGCAGCCACCTGGGATAAGATTGTGGCCCAAGCGGCAACCCTGAGCCAACAGCACTCAGAAACCCATCTCTGGACCACGGTAGTGGTGGCCCACGATGCGGTAAACAAGGCGATTCTCTGCCACCTATTTGGTTTAGGCCCGGCAGCCTTCTGGACCTTTAAGCAGGGCAATGGCTGTGTCAGTGTCATTGACTATCCCCACGGGGCGGGGGAAATGCCGGTGTTACAGGCCATGAATATAACGTCCCATTTGGGGGGGGGCGTCCTCGATCGCACCGCAGCCGGGGCGCTCTAGGGCGGCGGTTCACCTAGCTTGCCCCCGCCCCCAGACAAACCGGCAACCCTACCAGTCACGGTATCCGGGTCACCCAGTCGCTGCACCGACGCTGCACTGATGGGCGTTCCACCTGGGGCTGAATCAGTCTGACTAATGCCCCTTAAGCCCTACCTTGGGGTTGGTGACCACTCCCTAGCGCGATTTCTCACCCTGTCGGACACGTTGCTCCTCCTCCTTGAGGGCGTCTTCCGTGCGTTCGTAGGGCTGGGTCTTCGGTTGCCAATTGGGAATCAGGTTAACCATCCAGGCGTTAAGGGTTGCCCTAGTGTTCTGACTAGCTTGTCGGAGCGGGGGGGGCAAGGCATCCCCGATCGCCATGAAGATCAGAAATAGCAAGATACCCACGGTTACGAATCTACCGAACATCGTCTTCATGTAGACCTCCAAGTAGCTACCATCAGGCATAACGTCACTAGGATGCGGGTTAAGATAAAGACTGTGATTTTTGCCGGAATGTACCTGTGACCCAAGCTCCCCTGATCGATCGTAGCGCACCGTCAACGACTGTTCCCGATGCCCTAGGCCGCTTTGGGCGTTTTGGGGGCAAATATGTGCCCGAAACCCTGATGCCAGCGTTGACGGAATTGGAAACAGCCTATCAGCAATATCGGCACGATGCGAACTTCCAACAGGAATATCAAGCCCTGCTACGGGATTATGTGGGTCGGCCTACCCCCCTGTACTTTGCCGAACGTCTGAGTGCCCACTACGCCCGCCCCGATGGTAGCGGTCCTAAAATTTTCCTCAAGCGTGAAGATCTCAACCATACAGGTGCCCACAAGATCAATAACGCCCTCGGTCAGGTGTTACTGGCTAAACGCATGGGTAAGCAGCGGATTATTGCCGAAACAGGGGCGGGCCAGCATGGGGTGGCCACGGCGACTGTCTGTGCCCGGTTTGGCTTGACCTGTGTGATCTACATGGGTGTCCAGGATATGGAACGGCAAGCCCTGAATGTATTTCGGATGCGTCTACTGGGAGCCGAGGTACACCCGGTGGCGGCAGGGACGGGGACGCTGAAGGATGCGACTTCGGAGGCAATTCGGGATTGGGTAACCCATGTGGAAACCACCCACTACATCCTGGGTTCGGTGGCGGGTCCCCATCCCTATCCCATGCTCGTGCGCGACTTCCAGGCCATTATTGGTCAGGAAACCCGTGCCCAGTGCCAGGAACAGTGGGGGGGACTGCCGGATATCCTCCTCGCCTGCGTAGGTGGTGGGTCCAATGCGATGGGCCTGTTCTATGAATTTCTGCCGGAACCGACGGTGCGCCTGATTGGGGTGGAAGCGGCGGGTGAAGGCGTGAATACCCCAAAACACGCGGCCACCCTAACCCAAGGGCAAGTGGGGGTCCTGCATGGTGCCATGAGTTACCTCCTCCAGGATGATGAGGGGCAGGTGCTAGAGGCCCACTCGATTAGCGCGGGCCTGGATTATCCCGGTGTGGGGCCAGAGCATAGTTACCTTAAGGAAATCGGACGGGCGGAATACTACAGCATTACCGATCGCGAAGCCCTAGAGGGCTTTCAACGGATCTCGCGTTTGGAGGGGATCATCCCCGCCTTAGAAACCTCCCACGCGATCGCCTATTTGGAATACCTCTGCCCCCAATTGACGGGTAGCCCCCGCATTGTGATCAACTGCTCTGGACGGGGCGATAAGGACGTGCAAACCGTGGCTAAGGTGCTGAACTTGGGTCAGGGCTAGGGAATGTTGAAGGTTAGTTTGCCGTTTGCTTGAGGACGATTTATGTCACCGTGGCCTGCCTTGGTTACTGTTGCAACGCTTTTGGTGTACTTGGTCATCACGATTAATGTGGGCCGTGCCCGCTTTAAGTACAAGGTGCCCCCGCCACAAATGACGGGCGATCCCGACTTTGAACGGGTGGTACGTGTTCACCAAAATACTCTGGAACAAATGGTCTTCTTTCTCCCGGCGATGTGGCTGTTTTGCCTTTATGTAGACCCGCGCTGGGGGGCTGCCTTAGGGACTGTGTGGGTGATTGGCCGGATTGTGTATGCGATCGGCTACTATCAAGCGACGGAGAAGCGAGGACCGGGCTTTGCGATCGGTTCCCTGAGTTCGATGGTGTTGCTGGTTGGTGCTTTGATTGGGATCTGCCGGGAATTGATTGCTGCGTACCCCTTGTCCTGAGGATAACGGATAGCTGGTTGCCACTGCTGGCCGTTGGGATTTAAGACCATGATCTGCACCTAAAGGCAGCGTCTAGCGACCTAACACATCCAACCCGTGATTACTGCCCATTGTGGTATGCCGCCAGTCGCACTGCTTGGCCCCCTCAAGAAGGGCAACGCGTAGCAATGACATTCTTAAGCCTTCCTGGGATGTCGCTATCACTACATGCAGTCGTTATTGCATAATCCCTACGATCATTGGCCCCACCATTACGCCACTGCTCAGCAAAATGCTCCTCATAATTTTTACAAATCTGCATACTCCTTTAGATTACTTGTAGAAACTTGACGCAACTCTTCACGCTTCTGGATAGCCAAGTCTAGATTGATCCGGCAAGATAGGAAAGGCAGATGAGTCAAAAAAGGTCAATCAACGTTCCGTCGCATCGAGCTGTAACTAGCTAACGTTAAGTTGAACTTGGGGGGTAGCGATCGCTCTCCTGAGAGTGGATGTAGAAGGTCTTTCTCTCAGGGAAGGAGGAAGGTTCTTGTTATTTCAGGCAATCCAACCAAGAAGTTTTATGAAAATTTCCAGATAGCAGTCGATTGCCTAGAATTAGGCTAGGATTAGGACGGCAATTCCTAAATAAAAGCTTGGAAGTAATCATCTGTCGAACTTGCAGGAACTAATGACCTTGAATGCAAAAATGTGAATGAGGAGCGCGTTTGCGCTGGAGAAAGCATGATGCTATGTGATAGTTGTCAACATCAAGAAACCTGTCTACTGCCCCAATTGGCCATCCACGATCGCCAGGTTCAAACCATGCTAGACAAGTTAAAAGTCTGCGAGATGTATTTGGCAAGGTTCCCAGTGGGGGTTGTTTGGGGGCATTGGGTAAACGACTTGAGGGCGTTGAGCCAACACCATCTCGTGGGAATCTCTGAAGGCGTGCGTCGTCTCCTGAAAGCGGGATTTAAGGACAGGGTGTTTCACCTCATCACGGTTAAACATTAGTGATCTATCAAGTTTGGTTTTGTAGTAGTCTGTCAAGGTTCATTTGGTAGCTTGGATCAAACGCAGTGCGACCCGACAAAGCCGTTGCACGTGTTGAGTTTCGCACACGTGATCTCAACCGACAAGTCCCCATTTTAGGCATGACAGACTACTCACTCATCTGGATTTGACTTAACACTTAACCGGCCCCTTGCATTGATCGATTCATGCTTTGAACGCGATCTGGTGCGTGCGCTGGTCATGCTATTTGCGCGGTGCATTGGCTGACTGTGGGTTGTGGTGGTCCTGAAAGCACACCTGTTGTATCAGTTACCATTGGTTTTCCCAGATCATTTTCACCCAATCCCAACCGATGCGAAAGTAGCTGTTGTTCCGACCGTAGCCCATCCCAGGGCAGTTTTCCTGTATGCTAGCAGCAGGCAAAGCGTATCCTTTAAGCGTAGGCAGAGGGCACCTGCATGGAACCAGGTAACCCAAAACTGATCAAGCTGGACCAGTTCCTCAAGTGGGTTGGGGTGGCGGCCACAGGAGGACAGGCCAAGCTACTCATCCAGGGGGGGGAGGTAAGGGTGAATGGGGAACGGGTTACCCAACGGGGACGTCAGTTAAGAACGGGCGATCGCGTCACGGTTGGGGGACAATCCTTCACGGTTGAGTTGCCAGACCCTGCGCCTTAGGGGAGTCTGATCCCGATCCTGCGAGGCTTGGCGATCCCACGCCACAAATTCTGGATAGCGTCAGGGAAAGTCGATCGCTAGTCCTCTGGCTCGTCCCGACGTTCATTCAACAACAGGTCGAGAATCCGGCGATTCTCCGTTTGTACCCCCCGGATCTCTTGCTGCATCTCACGAATCGATTGCAGCATGGCAGCCCGTTCCTGGCGATCCTCAGCCGCAAGGTCAGCGAGGGCCTGAATCGTGCGACTATTGGATTCGATTTGGCGGGCATTTGATTCGACTAACCGCGCCAGTTGATCCAACCGCTCATCTGTCCAGTGTTCTACACTCATGGCTTCTGCCTAAATCTCTAAACTAAATATCTAAGTCGGTGAGATTCAGCTTAGGACCGTAGGTTTCAATAAACTCCCGACGCGGGGCCACACGATCACCCATCAGGACAGTGAAAATGCGATCGGCTTCGGCTGCATCTTCAATTTCCACCTGTTTGAGCGTGCGGGTTTCTGGGTTCATGGTGGTATCCCAAAGTTGTTCGGGCATCATTTCCCCCAACCCTTTAAAGCGCTGGATCGTGTAGTTTGCATTTTCGGGAAAGCTACTCAGGCGCTCTTGGAGTTCGCGATCGCTGTAGCAATAGTAGTGGTTACGCCCCCGTTCCACCTTATAGAGGGGCGGACAGGCAATATAGATGTAGCCCTGATCCACGAGCGATCGTTGATAGCGATAGAAGAAGGTGAGCAACAGAGTCCGAATGTGGGCACCATCCACGTCAGCATCAGTCATGATGATAATGCGGTGGTAACGCAACTGGGAAACATCGAAATCTTCTCCCTTAATACCTAAACCCAGAGCCGTAATTAAGGCTTGAATTTCTGCATTTTTGTAAATCTTGGCATCATCCGTTTTCTCAATGTTGAGAATTTTACCACGTAGGGGCAAAATAGCCTGGAAACGACGATCTCTCCCTTGTTTTGCACTTCCACCAGCGGAATCACCTTCAACAATATAGATTTCCGATTCTGAAGGATCACGAGAACTGCAATCTGCTAATTTACCCGGCAACGTTGAGGATTCCAGCACTGATTTACGGCGCACTAATTCCCGCGCCCGACGGGCGGCTTCCGCCGCATTAAAGGCTTGGATCGCCTTATCAATGACTGAATCTGCGATCGCGGGTCGAAACTCCAAATATTCAGTTAAAGTTTCACCCACCAGAGAATCAACAATTCCTCGAACCTCCGTATTGCCCAACTTAGTCTTGGTTTGGCCTTCAAATTCTGGATTCGGTACCTTAACCGAAATGACACCAGTCAAACCTTCGCGGACATTTTCGCCCCCCAGGTTGGGGGTATTTTCCTTGAGCTTGTTGCGCTTGCGGGCAATGGCATTAATCGTGCGGGTGAGAACCGCTTTCAAACCCTCTAAATGGGTGCCTCCATCGATCGTGCGGATATTATTGGCAAACCCCAGCAAATTGTCGTTATAGGCATCAGCACACCACTGAAGCGCAACCTCGACGTGGACGCCATTGCGCTCGCCCTGAACGTAAATGACTTCCTCGTGCAACACCTGTTTATCGACGTTCATGTAGGCGATGTATTCACGAATGCCGCCCGCATAGTGGAAGATGTCTTGACGGGGTTCTGCTTGACGACGATCGGTAAAGCGAATTTCAACCCCCGCATTGAGGTAGGCCAACTCCCGCAACCGACCGGCCAGGGTGGCATAGTCAAAATCCGTGCCCGTGGTGAAAATTTGGGCATCGGGCATGAAAGCCACCTGGGTCCCGGTTTGGTTACCTGGGGCTGCCTCCGTGGTCAATTCGGTAACGGGGACTCCACGTTCGTAGCGTTGTTTATGAACCTGGCGATCGCGCCAAACCGTTACCTCAACCCATTCTGAGAGGGCATTCACCACCGAGATCCCGACCCCGTGCAAGCCCCCGGAGACCTTATAGCCCCCGCCCCCAAACTTACCGCCTGCGTGGAGAACCGTCATCACCGTTTCCAGGGCCGACTTGCCCGTCCGGGGGTGAATATCCGTGGGAATCCCCCGGCCATCATCCTGCACCGTGACCGACCCATCCGCATTCAGATCCACCTGAATATGGGTACAGTAACCCGCCAACGCCTCATCGACAGAGTTATCCACCACTTCGTATACTAGGTGGTGCAATCCCCGTGGCCCGGTACTGCCAATGTACATCCCCGGACGCTTACGAACGGGTTCAAGCCCTTCAAGTACCTGAATCTGTTCGGCACCGTAGTCTGTGGTCATGGATGGATCGCTCCTAAATTTGACTTGAGGCGGCCTTCGGGCCAAGAGAGTTAAAAACCCGCCAAAATTCTAACACAAAAGGGTTAAACGCGCCGCTAGGGTCCTTTCCAGTAGGATTTTCAGGAGGGGTGCAATAGAGCGCTCCCGGCCTTGGCCAAGGCTTGTGGGTTAATCGGGATTTTGTAATTCAATTGTACTGTCTATGTTTTCGTTTGTTCCCACCCTGATTGTGATTTGTGGCCCTACAGCCACGGGCAAGTCGCGGCTTGCCCTGAGTTTAGCGCAACGGTTATCGGCGGTTATTCTGAGCGCAGACTCCCGGCAGGTTTATCGTGGGTTTGATATTGGAACGGCGAAACCCCTGCCGCAGGAACAACAGTTAGTGCCCCATTACCTGATTGATATTGCTGAACCCACTACAACGCTCACGGTTTCCGAGTACCAAGCCCAAGCCCAAGCTCTGATTCGCGGCTGCCATCATGCTGCCCAAGCAATCACGTCGATGAGTTGTGTGCAACCACCGCTTTTGGTGGGAGGGACTGGACTTTACATTAAATCCATTGTTCGGGGGATGAAAATTCCGAAGGTCTCGCCGCAGCCAGCGTTGCGATCGCAGTTAGAACACCTGGACCAACCCCAAACCTATGCCATGCTGCAACAGGTTGATCCAGCGGCAGCGACCAAGATCCATCCCCACGATCGTCGTCGCACCCTACGTGCCCTAGAGGTGTTCTACGTGACTGGTATTCCGATTTCCCAGCAACAGGGCGAGTCCCCCCCGCATTACCCAATTTTGCAGATTGGTCTTGATGCGCCGACTCCGGATGATCTCATCAGGCGGATCACGGCTCGAACTGAACAAATGCTGGAGATGGGCCTAGTGACAGAGGTAATGGCCTTGCGCGATCGCTATGGGGCTGATCTGCCTTTGTTGCAAACCCTCGGCTATCAAGAGGTAATGCAATACCTGGAAGGTCAATTATCGCTGGCGCAAGCCAGAGACAAAATTATTCTGCATACACGCCAATTTGCGAAACAGCAACGTACCTGGTTCCGCGCCGATGCAAGTATTGAGTGGTTTGACTGCGATCGACCTGATCTTGTCGAAACTGTCTGGCAAAGGATCAAAAATCTTGAAATCTGACACAAAAACTTATATTTTTAGGTGATTGTTACCATAACTGTCCAAAATAGGCAATTTTCCAGGATGAGATCAATCCAGTGTACATGACTGAATTCTTGATCCATACACTCTCACAAATAACACAATCTATCTAATAATTCATTTCTCATATCTCTGAAACACCTAGCAATAGAGTTAAATACAATCAAGCAATTATACAACTGAATCGTAATGTCATTGGCACTCTTGTTAATTAAATACTCTGGCTTCAAATGCATCCTCAGAAACTTCCAAAATGACTCAATTTGACAGCACTGATGATAAATTTCTGCAATTTTCTCATTGCTGATCACTTCTGGTAAATTCGTGACGAAGTGATATTCAATCTTGATCTTTATCACAAAACCATACAATTCAATATTTTTTGTTTTTGGCATAAGACTTTGTAACCGTGCAATCAGATGTTCTTTATCTTGGCGATTTGTTCGTAGGACCACAATACCGGGATATTGATGAGGTGGACAGGTACAAATATCAGAGAAATCAAGATCTAGGGTAATCAAGATACAGTCGTTCATATTACAATGCTTAGTTGTCGATCTTGTGAGTTAAATAGCTGACGTTTGGAGGCGTTGATAATTTCAATGCTAGTGGGTCCTCGATTTCATCATAGCTAACAATGATGCCACCTGGTTCGGAGATGGCATTGATGGGAAATCCTTCACGGGGAATAAAAATAAGGATGTCGGCTTCGGCCTCATATTTAACGTTCATCGTTGTTTTAGGCGTTGGTTAGTTGGGGTTCATGGAGGAGCAGGAGCAGTTGGTGAGCGGGAACTGTTTCCATTGCGTAGGTGTGGCCCTGCTTGTCGGCGAAGTCGATGAGAAAGGCTTGGCCATCAAAGGGCATGGTGCAGTTCCATAATCATGGTAGGGGCGGGTTCACCGTGATATTTGCCTGCCTACGGACAACCTTAATAAACCCGCCCGGTGGTATCTGGGCACATTCAGCATTGTATCTATCCACAATATCCAAATTTTTCATAGATGGGGGATGAATAGATTCTATCTGGGGGCGAGGGCGGGTTCGTTGAGATAATCGGTTAGTTCCCCAGATTTTCGTAAAACCCGCCCCTACAATGCCACATGAATTTTCAAACAGGTTCTCAGGATAAGAAACTCAGGCAACCTGGAAGAATTGCTTTGGCGTGGGCAGTGCTTCACCGGCTTCTACAGCCGATTCGACCAGGAGTTCCAGGACTTCTTGGGCATTTTGGAGCGCTTCTTCGTAGGTGTCGCCGTGGGTATGACAATATTCACCCCATTCTGGCAGACTCACGACATAACACTGGTCTGCTTCTGACCATTGGATGATAATGGTGTATTTCATGGTAAGTCTCGATAGACATCGCGACGATGGCGAATATAGTGAATCAAGATGCAGGCAGCATCAGTATCAACTTCGTAGATGATGCGATAGTCACCTACGCGAATGCGATAAAGCCCTTCCGTTCCTTTAAGTTTGATCGCTTGGACGGGGAATGGCTCATTAACTAATGCCTCGATGCGAGTCAAGATCCTATCGCAGTTTTCGGCAGATAATTTGCGTAGGTCTTTCTCGATGGATGGCTGCAAGCTGATCTCATAGGGTGACATCGCGTTTTAGCCTCTGCTTTAGTTCAGCTAGACTAATGGGTTGTTCGCTGCGGCGTTCGGCAACGATGGCGAGATCGTGCAGGTCTTCCAGGAGTTGCTCATATTGTTCGATGGGTAGGATGACGGCGGTTTTGGTGCCATCAGGGGTAACGATATACTGTTCTAGGGTTGGTTTCATGGTGTCTTGTCCTCAGAGGTAGTTCGGATTGATACCCAATTTTGAATTTTGAATTCTCAATTGTTATTGATTTTTTCCATTGCTCACGTTGAGATCGTTAATTGCAGGTCTTGGGGGTTAAATAGCTGACGTTTGGAGGCGTTGAGAAATTCGATACTAATGGGTTCTTCGTTTTCGTCATAACTAACTATGACACCGCCCGGTTCGGAGATGGCATTAATGGGAAAGCCCTCACGGAGAATAAAAATAAGGATGTCGGCTTCAGCGTCATATTTAATGTTCATTAGCAGAAGTGTTGAATGATAGGAAATGTGTTAAAAAATAGCCTCTAATCGTG
>JBBILC010000073.1:6157-26692 GCA_037445115.1 Coleofasciculaceae cyanobacterium bin_20 | reverse complement strand
CACGATTAGAGGCTATTTTTTAACACATTTCCTATCATTCAACACTTCTGGGTTGGCCCACTTCATTTTGCCACTCAGTGTTTTACCGCTCAATCTCCCTAGGAACGGTCCACAGAACCATCAATCTGGGGTGCTATTTATGTTGTTTAATGTTGCCTGTCTCCTCCTAAAAGGCTTATTCATGGCAACTTTTCTGGCCTTAGTTGCCTTGGTCCTGGGTGTCGTGTTTAATGCCACTGAGTTTGTCGAAGCTTGGTTTGACTGGGTAGCTGGCCTTTTGGGACGCTGGACAATTTTGACCCTTTGCTCGTTTGCGATTGCCATTTTGATCGAATCTTGGCGTTAACACGCTAGAGTGGGGGCAATGGTCGCTTGCATTCAACCACTGCCGGATGATGTTGTGTCGCTGATGGCGGCGGGGGAAGTGATTGACTCGCTGGCGGCGGCGGTGCGCGAGTTGGTGGAAAATGCGATCGATGCGGGCGCGACGCGGATCACGATCGCCCTCTGGCCTGAACAAAGACGGCTGCAAGTCACGGATAATGGCGCGGGGATGACCTTGACGGATTTGCAACAGGCGGCACTTCCCCATCGCACCAGTAAAATTCGCAGTGGAGCCGATCTCTGGCAGATTACCAGTTTGGGCTTTCGGGGGGAAGCGCTGCACAGTGTGGCTCAATTGGCGGATCTGCGGCTATGTAGCCGTCCCCAGGGGGGGCCAGAACTGAGTACGGGCTGGGGGGTCACCTACGATGCCCAGGGGCATCCGCAACAGGTTGAGTTGATCGCGATCGCGCCTGGGACGATTGCCCAGGTGGATAACCTTTTCGGTCGCTGGCCCAGTCGTTGCCAAAGTTTACCGACGATCGCCCAACAACTACGGGCGGTACAACTCACCATCCAGCACCTTGCCCTTTGTCATCCCCACATCACTTGGCAGGTCTCCCAGCACGATCGCCCCTGGTTTAGTCTCTATCCAGGACCCTCCGCACGGGTGGTTTTGCCCCAACTGCTGCGAGGGGTGTCTGAGGGGGATCTGCGGGAACTAACGCAGGCGATCGCGTTACCAGGCATATCCGAGACTCCGCAGCCCCCCGCTTCGCCTAGTGCCTCCCTTAGCCTAGTGCTGGGGTTACCGGATCGTTGTCATCGTCGTCGTCCCGATTGGGTGAAGGTTGCGGTGAATGGGCGTCCCATCCAGTCGCCAGAGTTGGAGCAGACCTTACTCAATGCTTTTGGGCGTACGCTCCCTCGCGATCGCTATCCGGTTTGTTTTCTGCACCTTTATATCCCGCCCGCAGCAGTCGATTGGCACCGCCATCCCGCTAAAGCCGAGATCTACCTGCATCACCTGGAGCACTGGCAGGCCCAGATTCAGGCCGCCGTTGAACAGATCTTCCAACTCCAAACCCAGGTGACGGGGGAGGTGACGGGGGGGTTGTATAGCGATCGCATTCAACAGGTTTTGAAGAGTGCTGAAGCGGATGCGGAGTATGGCAAAATTCAAAATTCAAAATTCAAAATTCAAAATTCAACGTTTTCTTTAATTTCCCTGCGGGCGATCGCCCAGGTGCATCAAACCTATATTTTGGTGGAGCATCCGAGTGGGTTGTGGTTGGTGGAGCAGCATATTGCCCATGAGCGGGTGTTGTATGAGCAGTTGTGCGATCGGTGGCAGTTGACACCCTTGGAGCCGCCTGTGATTTTGGAGGGCTTAACGGCGGCACAACGAGAGCAGTTCGAGCGGTTGGGAATCACGGTGGAACCCTTTGGGGAAACGCTCTGGGCCATCCGTCACGCCCCAGCCCTATTGGCCAGCCGGGAGGACTGTGGTGCGGCACTGGTGGAGCTAAGTTTGGCGGGAGATCTGCAAGCGGCGCAGGTAGCCACAGCTTGCCGGAGTGCGATTCGCAATGGGACACCGTTAACGTTGCCGACAATGCAAACGTTGTTGGAGCAATGGCAACAAACCCGCAATCCCCGCACCTGCCCCCACGGGCGTCCGATTTATTTGGCGTTGGAGGAGTCGGCCCTAGCGCGTTTTTTCCGGCGGCATTGGGTGATCGGCAAAAGTCATGGTGTGCAGGAGGGTGGCTGATGATAACTCATCGGATTAACTGGGTTTGTGATGAAATTTCAGGCTACTCCTATGGGTCCCGTTTGGCTAGTCCTCTGGTGTGTTGCCCTTCACGCTTCAATTGGCGACCCATAAAATTTTACCGGTAAAATTTGACCGCATCTACCCCACCAATGGGGCAAATAACGTGAAACGCTTGCTATATAAGACTTCTAGGCAAGCCGATGACGAGATTTGAACTCGTGACCGTTCGATTACGAATCGAATGCTCTACCGCTGAGCTACATCGGCAAAACACGGGTTAACCGTGCATGACAGTTTTCCAGTATAGCATTGGATCGTCTTGATCGGTCTTCATTTTCCTAGTTTGCGATCGCTCACCTGCCTCGATTAATCGATCACAAGTCAAACGATGTCTGCACTGATAGGCCGGGAGGACGACAATCGCTGTCCGTCAGCGGTGAGTCTCTCCTGTTGCTGCCACCACTGCACTGCCACCCGACACACTAATTTGGCATGGCAATAGTGGAAAAAGTGACGACCGCTGGGGCAGGACCACATCCGATCGCCGTGATCGGTGTGTAACCAAGTCTGCCACTGACTCAATCGCTCTGGCCCCACAATGGCATCATCCTGACTACCGCAGATCAGGAGGGGGACAGGCACACTCCCCTCGGCAATCTCCCCCTGATATAGCAAGGAATGGGGCGAGGGGGTTTCATCCAGATCTCGTTGGAGCCGACCCACCAACTCCCGGCTGATCGATCGCACGGATTCTCCAAAAAGCTGGGACACCATAATTGACAGCACCAAGGCGCGATCGCAGCGCAACAAGCGGCGATGGGCATAATAGCAAGATTGCCAACAGTGGGCTGGCTGGGGGCCTACTCCCAACAAGGTCAAGGATGCCACCTGCTCCGGATACTGGCGAGCATAGAGCAATCCCAATGCCCCACTCAACCCATGTCCTGCCAAGTGAACGGGTTGGCCATGATCGACTAAAAACTCGCGCAGCAACCCTAGGGGGAGGGCCAGTGAGGCGGGTTCATCCAGACCTTGGACGTAATCCCACCGCAGGACGGATGTCCAGTTAACTAACTCCCGCAGGAGGGGACGATGTAGACAACCAAGATGACGGCTCAAATTCAGCCAAAGAACCTTGCGTGCTAGGGTCATGATAGTTTAATGAGAATTATTAGCAATAAGTATAGGCATAAACCCCATGCATTCGTCAACTTTACTCAACCATCTTTTGAGGCTAGCTGGTTAGACACAAAGCCTACCGATTCACTCTTGTCCGTAAGTACTCGCCGTCGCCTTGGGCATCTTCCCTCTTTAGTTGAGGTATTTATCAGTAGGAATTACTAATAATTTGATCAACCCACAGGATGCCCATTTGTGATCCAGTCCTAATCTAGGAGCGCCTTACGAAGGGATAGAGTCACTACTGGTGCTGGTCTAGGTGGCGCAGAGCGATTGTAATCGACGATGCAGCGTGAACGTAACCGGATCGCACCGTTGGGGTTGAGCACAAAAATAAGGCCGTGCAGGGTTAGTACACGTTTGGCTGGGTCAAGGCGCGTCGTCCCAAGCACGGTAGCTCACTCGGAGCAGTTGGAGATTTGGCAGGATACCCGTATGCTGATCGACATCGGACGGATCAGCAGCGGTTAGCATGGGATAGATAACCAATGGCTAGACAGGTTAGGAGACTGGCTTTGGTGGCATGGCAAACACATCGTAGTAACCGAGATCATGCCTACCCGATCTGGAAAACAAGCTTGACGCTGGTGGGGGTGAGTATGGGGAGTTGGCTCAGTAGCCCCACGATCGCGCTTGCTGACGTAGAATCAATCCCCGCCCCGATCGCTAATCCGATCGCGCCTCCTCAATCAGTATCAGCAGCCGGCCCCCCCTCAGGTCCCCTTGCCAATTCGTTACTGATCGCGCCACCCACCGCGATCGCGCCGCCGCGCCACGGGAGCATCGCCCAGAATCCACCAGCCTCTATCCCTGGGACACCACCGCGCTTGGTAGATCCCCCCACCCTGACACCGCTAGGGCCAGAGGATTTCCTCACCCCCACAAGCCCACCGTTACCCGATGTGCCAGCACAGCCCTCGGAAGCAGCCCCCGACGGGGATATTCCCGCCACGATCGTCGTCAATGCCTTTGAATTTGAGGGAAATACCGCCTTTAGTAATGCGGAATTGGCGGCAGTAATCACGGAATTTGTGGGGAAACCCCTCAGTTTTTCCGAACTATTGGCAGCCCGATCGGCCATTACCCAACACTATATTAATCAGGGGTTTATCACCTCCGGAGCCTTCATTCCGCCTCAAACCCTGGATCGGGGAACAGTAACCATCCAGATTCTTGAAGGCTCGGTTGAGCAAATCAATATTACAGGTAACCAGCGGTTGAGGCCGGGATATATTCGCAGTCGGCTGGCGATCGCAACTCAGGCTCCGCTCAATGTCAACCGTCTGCTGGAAGCGTTGCAATTGTTGCGCCTCAACCCCCTGATTGCCAATATCTCCGCTGAACTAGCGACAGGGGTACAGCCGGGGACGAGCATTATTGAGGTGCAAGTCGCTGAGGCTGATTCTTTCCACGTAGATCTTCAGGCGGATAATGGCCGTAACCCCAGTGTGGGCACCTTCCGGCGGGGCGGTACGGTGACTGAGGCCAACCTACTAGGGTTAGGGGATGAATTGCGGCTCACCTATGCCAACACCGATGGCAGTGATGAGTTTGAAGGGCGGTACACGTTGCCGATCAATGCCCGCAACGGCACCCTCAGTTTTTATGTCGATTACAACGACAGTACGGTGATTACCCCCCCCTTTGATGTGTTGGATATTAAGGCCAATTCCTGGGACTACGAACTCACCTATCGCCAGCCGTTGTACGAAACCCCTAGCCAGGAGTTCGCAATGGGCCTCACCCTTGCCCGTCGCAAAAGTTTTAATTACCTGCTGGATACGCCCTTTCCCCTATCGCCGGGAGCCAATGATCAGGGGGAAACGCGACTGTCGATCGCCCGGTTTTTCCAGGAATGGCTCGATCGTGATAGCCGCAGCGTATTAGCCCTGCGATCGCAATTCAGCTTAGGTACCAGCCTATTCAATGCCACAGTGAATAATGAGGGACCAGATGGGCAATTCTTGGCATGGCGGGGGCAGGCGCAATGGTTACGGTTGTTGGCTCCGGATACGGTGGTATTACTGCGATCGGATCTGCAATTGGCCGCCAATCCGCTGGTGCCACTAGAGCAATTTGGGCTAGGGGGACAGGACACGGTGCGTGGCTATCCCCAGAATTATTTATTGAGTGATAGCGGGGTGTTTGCCTCAGCGGAGTTACGGTTCCCGATCCTGCGGGTTCCCCGTGAGCAAACCCTAGTGCAACTAACCCCCTTCATCGACTTTGGTACGGCCTGGAACCAGCGCGGCAATCCTAGCCTGCGCACGAGTACCTTATTGGGAGCCGGATTAGGGTTGCGCTGGCAGCAGGGGGATGCCCTCACGGTGCGGCTGGATTATGGGATTCCCCTCATCGACGTAGAGAAGGGGGACAACACGCTCCAGGAAAAGGGGATTTATTTTTCGGTCGTGTTGCGGCCATTTTGATGTCTGACGTCAATGATACTTGACTAGGCATGGAAGGCGATGGCCGTTCAGAGCCGGGTAGCGCTTCGGTCGAGGGCAAGCCAGAGAGACGATCGGGGGCAATCATGGCTGCGATCGTCTCCATCGTGAATCAAGAGCCTGAATCGAGAGTGCGGGTGAGCGTGGATAGTCTCAACCCTAGTCTGGTGTCCCCTACCCCGGCATTTCCGGCGATCGGGCAATCCGTTAAGATGGCAAAGCACTGCGGTCATGCAGCATCTCGCCTAGAGAATGATTCCAGTGCTCAACGTCAAGTGTTCAACGTAAGGAGTGTTTCGGAGATGGTCTTTGTGGATTCCCTGCTCAAACGGGAAAGCCAAGCCTTGCCAGCAGTGGCCAGCGACTGGTCTCCCCTGCCCTACCAGCGGCCCTTGCTGTTGATTGGACATGGCACCCGTGATGACGATGGTCGCCAGCAATTGTTGGACTTTGCGGCTGCCTATCAAGCCCTAGACACCCGCCGTCCGGTTATTCCCTGTTTTCTGGAGTTGACGGAACCGACGATCCAGCAAGGGGTAGATCGCTGTGTCGCGGAAGGTTACACCGATCTATCAGTCCTCCCCATCCTGCTCTTCGCGGCTCGCCATAACAAGTTTGACGTGACCAATGAACTCGATCGCGCCCGCCAACGCCACCCCCATATCCGCTTCCACTATGGTCGCCACTTTGGCATCACCCCCTTGATGCTGAACCTGTGGCAAACGCGGCTAGCCGAACTCGATCGCCCCGAACACAACCCCAAGCACCGCGATCGGGCCGATACTCTCCTGCTCTTTGTCGGGCGCGGGTCCAGCGACCCCGATGCCAATAGTGATGTTTACAAGTTGGCACGTTTGCTTTGGGAAGGCAGTGGGTATCAAACCGTGGAAACCTGCTTTATCGGCATCACCCATCCCCGCCTGGAAGAAGGCTTACGGCGAGCAGGTCTTTACCAACCCAAGCGAATCATTGTTTTACCCTACTTCCTGTTTACCGGGATTTTAGTCAAGAAAATTGCAACGATCGCGGCCCAATATCAAGCAACTGTCCCCAATACCGACATCGTGTGTTTACCCGAAATGGGCCTGCATCCCCACCTGTTCAATATCCTGCGGGAGCGAGAACTGGAAACCCAAACCGGACAAGTGCAAATGAACTGCGAAATGTGCAAATTCCGGCTTGCGGCCTTGGGGGACACTCACCCCCACAGTCACAGCCACACTCACCCCCACACTCACCCCCACGACCCTACCCAGGTCGCCCCCGATCCCTACGCGGAACCCAGTCAATACCATCAGCGTATTTGGCAAGTCCCCTAACGGCATCCCCGTGCCGATTTGTTAAGCTGGCGATAGTTGGCGGCTGTCCCCAGCCTCCGGCTTGACCCGTCGGCACTCCTCACTATGGTACCTTCCTCGAACCTAACGGCGTCCCGTTCCCGTCCCGTCGCTGGTGGCGACTCGCGTCATCCCGATGACACCCTACATCCCATGCCACCGGATGCAGTTCCCGATCGTTCCCCCTTCTCCGAGATCGAGGATTCGATCCTGCTGCGGGTTTTGGTGCAGGTTTTAGTGAGTATTGGCATCCTGGCGACGGATTTGGCCGCAGCGGATGTGGTGGACCAGAGTGGCATTAGTGTTTGGGCCATTCCCTTGAGTTGGGTGGGGGCTTTCTGGAGTTGGCAGCATCGCCGGAAACGCAATATTGCGACTAAGTTTATGATCGCAATCGGGATGTTACTGGCCCTAGTCTTTTTCTTTAATGCCCTGATCGGTCGTTTGAACGATACCCGTCTGGTCTTGGCGGAGTTGCTGATCCAACTGCAAGTTCTCCACAGCTTCGATCTCCCCCGCCGCCGGGATCTCGGCTACTCCATGATCATTGGCCTGATCCTGCTCAGTGTAGCCGCCACCCTTAGCCAAACCCTGGCCTTTGCGCCGATCCTGCTGGCCTTTCTGGCGGTGGCCTTACCAATCCTGGTGTTGGACTATCGATCGCGGTTGGGCCTACTCGGTTCCCAGCGACCGAAGGGCACCCCTGGGCAGTCCCGACGGCATGGGTGGCCGTTTCCGGAACTGCCCCCTAAACGGTTATTCCTGTTTTTGGTCGTAACCGTTGCCCTAGGCTTGATCGTCTTTGCCTTCTTGCCCCGACTACCGGGCTATCAACTCCAAACCTTTCCCGTCAGTGCCCCGATCGAGTTAGAAGGTGAATTTGATGCCCGCCGCATTGTTAACCCTGGCTATGTCAGCGGTCCTACGGGCAGTGGACGATTTGATGAGGAAGGCAATGGCGATGGGATGGGCGCGGGTCAGGTGCGTGGTCGGGGGCGGGATGGTGAAGCTGGCGTGATGGATGACACCTTCTACTATGGCTTCAATACGGAAATGGACCAAAACCTGCGGGGGCAGATGACCCCTCGGATCGTCATGCGGGTGCGATCGCAGGCGAAGGGATTTTGGCGGGTGCTGGGCTTCGATCACTACACTGGCCAGGGCTGGGAAATTTCCCGTAACGACGATGCCGCCATTCTCGATCGCCCGTTTTGGTCGCCCCAGTTTTTCCTGCCCCGCTTCTTGACCGAGGGGCCAACCCAAGAGACCGTGCAAACCTACACCATTGTTGCTGACTTACCCAATCTGATTCCCGCGATGGCCGTGCCCGAACGGCTCTATTTCCCCACGGACCAGGTGGCGATCGATGCGGAAGGGGGGTTACGATCGCCGGTGAATCTGGGCGAAGGGTTAACCTATACCGTCGTTTCCCAAGTCCCCCTGCGCGATCGCACCATGCTGGGTGAGGCGGAAGGTAACTATCCCCCCGGCACCCGGACCTACTATTTGCAACTGCCCGATTCCATCAGTCCCAAAATCCGTGAGCGCACCGAGGAGATCCTAGCCACAGCCAGTCGGCCCCTCACCTCAGCCTATGAAAAAGCCCTCTACCTTGCCCAATCCCTCAAACAGACCTACCAGATTCAACCAGATTTGCCCTATCTGGAGCCAGATGAAGACTTGGTCGAAGCCTTTTTATTCCGCTTCCGGGGCGGCTATCCCGATCACTTCTCCACAACCTTAACGGTGATGCTGCGATCGATCGGTATCCCGGCGCGATTAGCTGTGGGGTTTGGTGCGGGTGAGTTTAACCCGTTTACGGGTTATTACATCGTGCGCAATACCGATGCCTATGCCATCACCGAAGTCTATTTCCCTGGCTATGGCTGGTTTGGGTTTGATCCCATCCCCGGCCATGAATTGATTCCCCCTTCGCCGGAAGAAGACTATACCTTCAGCGTCCTTAAGCAATTTTGGCAGTGGATCGCTGGCTGGCTCCCGCCGCCGATCACCGCCTTCGTGACCGGGGTATTGCGCTTGATGGCCACGGCCCTGGCTCAGGCGATCGGCTGGTTTCTGGGGCAGTTTGCCCAGGGATGGCTAGGGGTCTTCACGGGCTTGATCGCAGCCGTTGCGATGGGTTTCCTCGGTTGGCTCAGCTTCCAAGGGTGGCTCAGGTTCCGCTACCAACGTTGGCTGGCTCGCCTGCCGGAGATGGAAAGTCTTTATCAACAAATGTTGCGCTGGTCCGCCAGTCAAGGTCACCGTAAACGGGCTGCCCAAACGCCGTTGGAGTTTGCCCAACAGGTGCAGACCGTCTATGAACCCGAAACGGCGGCCACGATCACGGCGATCACGGATGCCTATATGAATTGGCGTTATGGTGCCCAAGCGGTTGATACCCAGGATTTGTGGCGACAGTGGCGGTCTCTGCGGCAACGATCGCTCCTGGGACAAACCGCGATCGCACGGCAGCAGGGTATCCCGTAAGGCGACTAGGTTCTAAACCACCCTCGTCCTCCTCTCTTGTCCTGCTATTGAGATGGCAGCGACGGGCTGACTGGGGATATTGCTGGGGATACCTGGCTGGGGATACCTTGCTGGGTAGACGCTGCTGGGTAGACGCTGTTCGGTAGACGCTGTTCGGTAGACTCTGCTTGGTAAACTGAGAGGAGCCTGATTATCTCTGCTTAAATATCCTTGAATGACCCCTCCCCTTGTTCCCTCTCCGGCAGCCCAATCCCAACCCCCCGATCGCCGTAAACTATGGTTCGCTGCGATTAAGCCCCCCATGTATAGCGTGGCTGTGATTCCGATTCTGGTGGGTACCGCGATTGCGGTTTGGCAAGTGCAGACGATCCAACTTGGGGTTTTGCTGACCTGTTTGGTCGCCGCTATTTTGATTGTGGCTTGGCTCAACCTCAGCAATGATGTTTTTGATTCAGAAACAGGGATTGATGTCAACAAAGCCCATTCGGTCGTCAATTTAACTGGCAATAAATCCCTCGTGTTTTGGATTGCCAATTTCTGCCTAGCGGCTGGTTTCCTGGGCATTGGTGCCGTTGTCTGGCAACAACAGGATGGGACAATTCTGGGCCTGATTGCAATCGCCTGTGCCCTGGGGTATAGCTACCAAGGACCACCATTTCGGTTGGGCTATCAGGGGCTAGGGGAGTGGATTTGTCTGGTTACCTTTGGGCCACTGGCCGTATCCGCTGCCTACTATAGCCAAACCCAAACATGGCCCTCTGAGTTGAGAGAATGGTTCGTCCTCTTCCTGGCCTCATTGTTTGTGGGTATTGTCACCAGTTTGATTTTGTTTTGCTCCCACTTCCATCAAGTCGAGGATGATCTGGCCGCTGGTAAGCGATCGCCAGTTGTGAGTCTAGGAACCCTGCGATCGGCCCAGTTGTTGCCCTGGATTTGCGGGATTAGCTATGGTCTGGTTGGTGTGGCGGCTGTGGCACAGTTATTCCCCTGGTGGACACTCTTAAGTGCGGTGGGTATCCCGATCGCGATTCACCTGTGTCAGCATGTGGGCGAATACCACAATCAACCATACCAGGTCAAAAACTGCAAATTTATTGCGGTTAAACTCCATTTCTGGAGTGGATTAGGTCTCAGTTGCGGCTTTATCCTGCCGAATATTTTGTGGTAAATCCAGTCGCTGCTGCGCCAATGGGGGGCGAATCGGTTACGGTTAAGGAACCGGAATCTCTCCGGCTAAGCTAGGATGAGAACCGGGTTAGTTTTATTAAATTCATGTTCCGCCTAGCCCAAAGATGAGAACGCATGGGTACCAAGCCAACGATCGCCATTTCCCACCTCGGCTGCGAGAAAAACCGGATTGATAGTGAACATATGCTCGGCTTGCTGGTCCAAGCGGGCTATGCGGTTGATAGCGACGAAGAGCAGGCCGATTATGTGGTGGTTAACACCTGTAGCTTCATTGAGGCCGCCCGCGAAGAGTCGGTGCGGACGCTGGTGGAACTGGCGGAGGCTAATAAGAAGATTGTGATCACCGGGTGTATGGCCCAGCATTTCCAGGAAACGTTGCTGGAAGAGATCCCCGAAGCGGTTGCCGTTGTGGGGACAGGGGATTACCACAAGATCGTGGAGGTCATCGAGCGGGCGGAAGCTGGCGAGCGGGTTAGGGAAATTTCCGCCGAACCCACCTATATTGCCGATGAGTTGACGCCCCGGTATCGCACGACGACGGAAGGGATAGCCTATCTGCGGGTGGCGGAGGGCTGTGACTATCGCTGTGCTTTTTGCATTATTCCCCACCTGCGCGGTAACCAGCGATCGCGATCGATTGAATCGATCGTCACCGAAGCCGAGCATCTGGCTGCCGAAGGTGTCCAGGAATTAATCCTGATCTCCCAGATCACAACCAACTACGGCCTAGATCTCTATGGCAAACCCCGTTTGGCGGATCTGCTGCGTGCCCTCGGACGCGTTGAGGTTCCCTGGATTCGGATGCACTATGCCTATCCCACGGGCCTCACCCCCGATGTGATTGTGGCGATGCAAGAAACCCCAAATGTGTTGCCCTATTTGGATTTACCCCTACAACATTCCCACCCCGAAGTCCTACGGGCGATGAACCGTCCCTGGCAAGGTCGGGTGAATGATGAGATCATCGATCGCCTCAAGGCGGCCCTACCAGGGGCAACCCTGCGTACCACGTTTATTGTGGGCTTTCCTGGGGAAACAGAGGCCCATTTTGAGCACCTGTTAAACTTTGTCCAACGTCATGAATTTGATCATGTTGGAGTTTTTACCTTCTCGCCAGAAGCGGGAACTCCCGCCTACGATTTACCCAACCCAGTCCCGCAGGCGGTGATGGACGAACGACGCGATGCTCTGATGCAGGTGCAGCAGCCCATTTCCTTGCGTCGCAATCAGGCCGAGGTTGGTAAGGTGGTTGACGTGTTGCTAGAGCAGGAAAATCCCCACACGGGCGAACTGGTTGGGCGATCGGCCCGTTTTGCGCCAGAGGTGGATGGCCTCGTTTACCTGCAAGGTCAGGCCCGCTTAGGGACCATTGTTCCAGCTAAAATCACCGCTGCCGATGTTTATGATCTCTATGGTGAGCTACCGTAGCAACCCATTGACCACACAAGGAATAAGGCTCTGACTATTGGACCAATTCCGCTCAGTTTCTTCTCAGTTTGTAGTGACAACTTTAGTTATTTCCCGCAGTTTGTAGTGACGACTTTAGTCGCCCCCCGCCGATCCTTAGGACGATTGGCAGAGCAGCAGGGCCATACAATTTTGACGGTTCAATAGGAATTATGTCTGTACAGATTCGATTTTTGCCCGACAATATTACGATCGTCGCTGAGCCGGGCGAACCCCTATTGGCCGTTGCCGATCGGGCAGGCATCACCATTCCTACGGGCTGTTTAATGGGATCGTGCCATGCCTGCGAAGTCGATCTAGAGATAGGAGAAAACTGTGAATCGATCTGCACCTGTATTACCGCTGTACCGAAGGGGACTGCTGAAATCACCATTAATCTCTACGCCGATCCCACCTGGTAAATAAACTCTCTAAAAGTCCCAACTTTTCGAGATTCATAATCCCCCTTAATATGCTCCTTAACAGAATAAAAACCTGCCCCCATTTCATCCGGCACTGACGGTGTAGGAGCAGGTCGCTTATAGATGTTTACAAGTCGAAGAACGGTGCGCTAAATATCTGCGATCGCTCCCTACGCGGCTAACAATTGCCGCAGGACGTATTGCAAGATCCCTCCATTCCGGTAGTATTCCACCTCATCCAGCGTATCAATGCGACATAGGAGCGGTACCTGGGTTTGACTGCCATCGGCGCGATGCACGGTCAGGGTAACGGTCATGCTGGGGATAATGCCATCCTCTAGGCCAGTGAGGTCGAAGGTTTCGCTGCCATCCAGGTTGAGGCTGTGGCGATCGCTCCCCGCTGGAAACTGTAGCGGCAGTACACCCATGCCCACCAAATTGGAGCGGTGGATGCGTTCATAACTTTCAGCCACCACCGCTTGCACGCCTAGCAGCCGGGTGCCCTTCGCGGCCCAGTCGCGGGAGGAGCCAGTGCCGTATTCCTTGCCCGCAATCACGATCAGGGGGGTGCCCTCGGCTTGATACTTCATCGCCGCATCGTAGATCGACATCACCTCACCCGTGGGCATGAATTTGGTGACGCCACCCGTGGAGCCGGGAACCATTTCGTTCTTGAGGCGAATGTTGGCGAAGGTGCCGCGCATCATGACTTCGTGGTTGCCCCGGCGGGAGCCGTAGGAGTTGAAGTCTGCCGGGGTGACTTGATTGCCCGTGAGGTAGCTGCCCGCAGGGCTGTCGAGTTTGATGGCCCCTGCTGGCGAAATGTGGTCGGTGGTGATGCTGTCGCCGAGGAGGGCCAGGGGACGGGCGTTGTACAGGTTAGCGATCGTCCCAGCACTGGCGGTGGGTTCCATCCCGGTGAAGTAGGGCGGATTCTGGACGTAGGTGCTGCGGCTTTGCCAGGGGTAGGTTTTGCTGGCGGCGGTGTCGATTTGTTGCCATGCGGTATCGCCAGCGAAGACGTTGCTGTAGCGACTGCGGAACATTTCCGGGGTGAGGGCGGCCTGCATCACGTCGCGGATTTCCTGGCTGCTGGGCCAAATGTCGCGCAGGTAAACGGGGTTGCCGTCGGGATCGTGTCCCAGGGGTTCAGTTTTGAGGTCGATCGCGAGGTTGCCCGCGATCGCGTAGGCCACAACCAGCGGCGGCGATGCTAAATAATTGGCTTTGGTTTGGGGGTTGACGCGGCCTTCAAAGTTGCGATTCCCCGACAGGACAGCACCCACAACGAGATCCTGGGATGAAATGGCCTCAACGATCGGGTCTGCCAGCGGTCCGGAGTTGCCAATGCAGGTGGTGCAACCGTAACCGACGAGGTTAAAGCCTAGGGCATCAAGATCGGCTTGGAGTCCCGCCTTTTCCAGGTAGTCGGAGACGACTTGACTGCCGGGGGCGAGAGAGGTTTTCACCCAGGGTTTGACCTTGAGGCCCTTCTCCCGTGCCTTGCGAGCGACGAGACCCGCAGCCAGCATGACGGAGGGATTGGAGGTGTTGGTGCAACTGGTGATGGCGGCAATCACGACCGCGCCGTCGCTGAGGCGGTAGTCGGTACCGGCCACGGGGACCGATCGCGCTTGGGCATAGTCCAGACCGCTGAAGCTGGGGAAGTCCTGGGTTTGGAATTGGGAGGCGACTTGGGAGAGGACGACCCGATCCTGGGGCCGTTTGGGTCCCGCCATTGAGGGTTCGATCGTGCCTAAATCCAGTTCCAATGTGGTGGTAAAGACCGGATCAGGGCTGTCGGTGTCGCGCCAGAGTCCCTGGGCCTTGGCGTAGGCTTCCACGAGGTCGATGCGATCGCTGTCCCGTCCGGTGAAGCGCAGGTAAGCAATGGTTTCGGCGTCGATGGGGAAGAAGCCGCAGGTGGCACCGTATTCGGGGGCCATGTTGCTGATGGTGGCGCGATCGGCGAGGGTGAGGTGGTTGAGGCCATCGCCGTAGAATTCGACGAATTTGCCGACAACACCCTGTTTACGCAACAGTTGGGTGACAGTGAGGACGAGGTCGGTGGCGGTTGCGCCTTCGGGAAGTTGGCCGGTGAGTTTCATGCCGACGACTTCGGGGATGAGCATGGAAATCGGTTGCCCCAGCATGGCGGCTTCGGCTTCAATGCCCCCCACGCCCCAACCCAGGACGGCAAGGCCGTTAATCATGGTGGTGTGGCTGTCGGTGCCGACGAGGGTGTCGGGATAGGCGAGGGTTTCGCCGCCAACCGTTTTGGTCCAGACGACTTGGGCTAGGTATTCGAGGTTGACCTGGTGGCAGATGCCGGTACCGGGGGGGACGACGCGGAAGTTGTCGAAGGCTTGCTGGCCCCACCGCAGGAAGGCGTAGCGTTCGTGGTTGCGCTGGAATTCGTATTCAACGTTGGCGGTGAAGGCGTTGGCGCTGCCAAAGGTATCGACCATGACCGAGTGGTCAATCACCAAATCGACAGGAGAGAGGGGATTAATCTGATCGGGATTCCCCCCTAGGGCAACCATTGCATCGCGCATGGCAGCGAGGTCAACCACGGCAGGGACGCCGGTAAAGTCTTGCATGAGGACCCGTGCCGGACGGTAGGCGATTTCCCGGTTAGAAGTACGGGTTTGTAACCAGGCGGCGATCGCGCGGATGTCGTCGGCGGTGACGGTGCGGTTATCTTCGTGGCGCAGGAGGTTTTCCAGCAGCACCTTCAGGGAGTAGGGCAGGCGGCTGAGGTCACCCAGGCTAGCGGCAGCAGCGGGCAGGGAGTAGATCTGGTAGGGGGTCCCGTTGACGGTGAGGGTCTGTTTGGCGTTGAAGCTATTCACGGCGATGGTCTCTATGAATACACGATTAGGCAACGGTGCAATCTTACATCGTATATCCAACCGCATGGTCGGGGACGGCTGCTGTAGGCTAGATAGCGATCGGGCGATGAGCGTGCGATCGATCTGCCAAGACAAGTAGAGGCTTTATGATGTATCTTAACAGTGAGACAATATCCTACGTCGGTTTTAAACACTGACGAATCAATACGGTCTTTGGCTATCGTTTTATCATGGAGATTACAGAATTATGAAATTTAAAATGAGAGGACTTAGAGAGAAGATGTGGAGAATCCATATTTTTCAGCCGAGAATATATATTTTGTCGCTCTTAATTATCTTGTTGATGACTGGGTGTAACACAAGAAGTGATAACTCTCTCCAAATAACATTAAAATATTTGTTGTTCGGTTCTTTTGGACTAAGTGCTATTTTTGGATTCACAGCAGTTTTCATGAGTGATGATGATAGCAGATTCATTGCAGCTTCTTGTGCTGTAGGTGCTGGAATATTATGTATTCTGTTTTTGATGGCAGCATGATCTAAAAATCGTTTTTTTATGGAGGATCTTAGATAGCATATCCAATTCGTAAACGATTTACTTTTAATTTGCAATAATGATCAGCTTGATTTAGATTGAGTCATAGGCAGATAAGAGCTTAAACCGTGAATGGCTAGTGCCAGTTCTTTTAAGTAAGAAATTTCGACATGAAGATTCCAAAAGATTCGATAATCGCAGAAACAAAAATAACGCACTACTTACTAGTTCAAAAAACAAGGAATGACAAATCAAAGTTTTTAGCTCAAGCTGGATTTACTCAGAATAACCCGGAAGTTTTGAAATCTGCTATTCAGACACAGGCTGTAGCAACAGAGGCAATAGAGGATGGAAGTAATGAATATGGAACTTTCTACCAAGTTAAAGGAGAACTGATCGGTACTAATGGTGTACGTTTACCAGTTGTTACAATTTGGCTACAAAAACAAATCGATGGCAAATTCTATTTTGTAACCCTCAAGCCTCGTAAGGAGCCTTAGGATGATGATGGATTTATACCAAGAAGTTGCTTTAACCCGTGACTTACCAGAGTATGGGCTGAGAGCCGGAGATGTGGCGACTCTAGTTGATTTTGTTCCCCATCCCAGTGGTGGCGAAGAAGGCTGTATCCTGGAAGTTTTTAACGCAACGGGTGAATCCATTGTCGCGATCGCTGTTCCTATTGCCGCGATCGCAGCTCTGCGCCCAGATGAAATTTTAACCGTCCGTCCTTTGGCGACAGCAAGTTAACGTTTCCAAGAACAAAATGTTTACAGCGATGCAACTGAACCTAACAAGTTATCCTTAACCACCTCAAGCAGAGCCTCACGGAACTCTACGGTCATCTTCCGTATTAGCTTGCCTTATTGGGTGCTTCAGCTCTTGGTGACCTAGCGCGATCGTTGTTATCATGTTGTTAGCACATCATCATCAATTTAGATAAAATCTGAAGGCTTAACCATGCTCGACATACCCAAACAATATGTTCTCGATGAGCAGCAACGCACTCTGGCTGTTCAAATTCCTATAGACGTATTCAATCAAATCGAAGAGATTTTAGAAAACTTTGGTCTGGCAAAACTAATGGAAGAAGTAGAAAATGACGAACTACTCTCTGGTGATAGTGCCTACTCATACTACCAATCATTGAAAGACAACAATGTGGAAAGTTGAGTACACCAAGCGATTTTTGAAAGAACTTGCTAGTCTACCAGATAGTGTTCAAAGTCGCATTGAATCTATTGTATTTCAAGAATTGCAATCCACTAACCCATTCAGTCTTGGGTATATTAAAAAAAATGAAAGGCTATAGCGACAAATATAAAATTTGTGTTGGTGATTATAGAATTGGGATAACTATTGATACAGAAGTCAAGCAAATTATTTGTGAACGAGTAGCCCATCGTCGAGAAATGTATCGAGTTTTTCCGTAAGGTAAAGAACTTCAATTAAATTAAATGCGATCCCGTTAAAGATGATTCTAACTAGGTGAAACACGATTTATCGCTAGCGTTAGCATCTAGCCTTGATTGGGATGCAGCCCTTGTCTGGGTAGACACTTGGTACGAGTACAGTGGGCCGCGTATGATCGCACTCGCACCCGAAACTAAAATTTTGTATTACGTGGCATTTGTCGATCGGGGTAAAGTGCAACAAATAATTAGCTTGCGCAAAGCAAATCGATGAGAGGTGAAACACTATGTCCAAAACTACTCAGCAACCAACCGTGAGAATGCCGAGCGTTGAAGAAGACAAGATCATTACGGCTGCCGCTAAAGCCGATCCAGACGCTCAACCTCTAACACCGAAGCAGTTGCGGGAAATGGTTCCGCTAAAGTCTTTGCAAGGTCAACCGACATCGGATAGTCAGAAACGGCTCATCTCAATTCGTTGATGAACAACACGCCCTACTTTTCAAAGCACAACAGAGCCTAGAAGCATCCAAACTCCTGCTTGCCAACCATGATCCAGATTACGCCACCTCCCGCGCTTACTACACTATGTTTTACATTGCCGAAGCCTTTCTAGCCGGTGAAGGGCTTGCATTTTCCAAGCATTCTGCTCCTATTGCCACCTTTGGGCGAGAATTTGCAAAACCCCAACGAGTCCCAGTAGAGTTCCACAGATTCTTAATTGAAGCTCAAGAACTGCGAACAATGGGCGACTACGGACAATTAGACGCTGTGACCATAGATCAAGCAACTGAACAGATCGATCGTGCTGAACAATTTTTTCTGATGACCATTCAGTAGAAACCAAAGGGCGAGATAGACCGGGATCTGCCGTTCCTGCAAGTGGCTGAGGTGGCAGGGCACAGCAACGCTCGCATGATTGCGGAAATCTACGGCAAGGCACTAACCCGCCCCCCACTACCTGAGTATTAACGTACCAGTCCGTAATTCGTCCGTTATCGCGGGTCTAAATATGACCAGATAAGACAAGGTATGGACATACTAAAAACTCCCAAACCATTACGGTGCGGGGTTTGCTGTCTGAAACCTAATGGAGCTAAGCGGACTCGAACCGCTGGCCCCCTCAATGCCATTGAGGTGCTCTACCAACTGAGCTATAGCCCCGGATTGCGTATTCCATAGTGCCCTGTGGAGCATCCCTTCGTCAAGGGGGATCGGCAAAATTCTCCCTATGGCCTACTTCACTGGTGAGGTCGTACTGTAGCCCCCACTCCCAGCCGTTACTCGCCAAACTTCTGCTTTGCCTGCTCGTAGATGGCGATCGTCACCGCCGTCGCCCCCAATTCCTCCTGGGCAAACTTCTCAATCTTTTTGCGGGCCATTGGGCGCACAAAAAACGGAATTTCCTTCAGCCGCGCCTCTGCCTCCGGGTCCCAGGTTACCGATTCACTCATCCGATTGACTCCCAGCTAGGTTAACAGGCACGATCGCATCGCCACAGACTCCGATCCTTGCCCCTCCCCCATTCTATCTTTTCCCTTCTCCTTCCTCCTTCCTCACTCCTCCGCCCACACCGCCAAACGCGATTGCAACTCCCGTTGTTGGGCTTCCCAGGCCGCGATCGCCGTTGGCTTGGGCACCCCCTGCCACTGTAGCAACACCACCCCATCGGCATAGGCTACGACCGCATATCCCTGTTCCTGGGCCTGCTCAAACACCGTCAACGTTTCCGCCAATTTCGCCCGTGCCCCAGCAAATGCCAGTTGATAAGACAAATTCCAGAAATCCGCGATCGCATACTCCATATTAAGCACTTGGAACTGATCATCCCGCACTTGTAAATAGGGCAACTGGAGCACCGCCCGCCGTCCCGACACCTGGGGCACCAAAAACCGCGAAGCCGACACACTGGCCGTGGGCGGAATTTGCGCCAAGACCTGATGAATCTGGCTCACATGGTGCCACTGCCGGGGCAACGACACATAGACCCAGGGCTGAATCGAATCCGGGATGAGAAAGTACAGCGATCGGTGGGGATTGGCTAGCAGGGTGAACAGGAGGGACAGGGCAATACACCCCGCCCAAAAGCGACGGAAGCGACGCGACGGCAGGCCCACAGTTGGGACTAGTTCCCCTGGTGTTACCGTTCCCGCAGGCCGTGTTAACCATTGGGACCACCACAGGATCGCGCCGTAAAATAGGCTCGGAATGATCGGGGTGGCATAGCGCACGTTAATCGAAAGGGCTTCCGTCCCCTGTTGCAGGAAGATTTGCAGTAACGGTAAACCTGAAATAACCCAACTGGCGGGAGCGATCGCGGGGACAAACGCCAATGGTAACCAGTGCCCCAGCAAGTACTGCACGGTGCTGCTTACCGGGGTGACCAACTCTATCAGCAGTCGCCAGGGCTGCCGCACGATCGCCGCCACGATCGCTAGGGTAGAGGCATCATCCGTGGTCACATATTGCCCAAACCGCTCAATCATAAACCGCCGGGAAATATCCGCCGAAAAGATCGGCATGACGCCCCCCGTGATCAGCAGGATGTAGCCGATACTGAGACCCACCAGCAGCCCTCCCCGCCCTGGGTCCCGTTTACTCAGCACGAGATAGGCCCCAATCCCCACCAGCACCACCCCCGCATCTTCGCGGATCGCCAACGTCAGGATCGCCCCCAGCCAAAACAGCCAATACCAGCGCTTTTCCAATCCCAAGAGCAAACCAAAAACAAAGAGGGGGAGTTGGCAAGCATCATAAAAATTCCCCAGGGCAGGCCCAATCACCGCATTAGCGCCGTAGTAACTGGCGGCAATCCAGGTGGCCAGTTGGGGCGAGAGCCGTTGACGGGCGAGGACATAGAGGACTAAGCCAGCAGCGGTCGCAAGGCCCACCTGGAGCACCAGCAACATCGCTGGCGACGGCCAGAGGGCATAGAGCGGCAGCCACAGCAGCAGGGCCGGGGTGAAGTGTTGCCCCAGACGGTGATAGTAGACCGTAGGGACTTCGCCATCGTGGATGACGTTGGTCGAAAGTTGGGAGGACAGGGAACTTTGGAAAAAATGACCGTGGAGATTGTTCCAAAAAACCTGGTTAAAAATCCCCTGATCGTTGGTTGTATAAAACGTG
>JBBILC010000073.1:0-6147 GCA_037445115.1 Coleofasciculaceae cyanobacterium bin_20 | reverse complement strand
ACGATCGCATCCTGTCCTGGTTGGCCAACTTCAAGACGGTTGTATAAAACGTGAAGTAGCGATGGAGCGACAGCCCCAAGACGATGATGAGAAAGATCAGGGCATAACGCCCCACCGGGGCCAGCGTTGGCAAGGGTTTCGGCTTCAGCGTGATCACAGGTTAGAGAACCGTCTTGAAGTTGGCCAACCAGGTCAGGATGCGATCGTTGACAATTTCGGGGCGTTCATCGTGGGGGCAGTGGCCCGTCTGGGGGATAGCCATGAATTCAATGGCGGCTGGCCAGTGGGGCTGCTGGAAAATTTGCCCGCCGGTGACGGGTGTCCAGGGATCAGCGTCGCCCCAAAGCACTAAAAGAGGACAGCTTACACGGGGCAAGAGGTCACGGGGGTGGGGACCGGCAGGTGCCGTCAAAATCGAGGCAAACACCTGCTGCGCACCCGGATCACAGGCAGGGGCATAGAGCATCTCCACCAACTCATCCGTGACGGCTTCGGGGTTGCCATACACCTGTTTCAACGTGGCGCGAATCCGGTGCTTTTGGCGAATGCGATCGAACATAAACTGGCCCAGCCAAGGCGAACTCACCACCCGCGTGAACGTACCCATGATCAGACGCAGCGGCAAGGGTAACTCTTCTGGCCGATGGTTTAAGCCACCCGCACAGTTGAGCAGCACCGCCGCTTGCGTCATGTGAGGGTAGTCCGCCGCCATCATCAGACTGAGCAGGGCACCGATCGAATTGCCGATGAACACCGCTGGCTGTTGTACCTTCTCAGCCCAAAAATCTGCCAGGAGCGCTTGCCAAAGGTCGAGGCTGTAGTCCAAGGGGGGTTTTTCAGAGTGACCAAAGCCCAGCAGATCAAGGGCTAAGACCCGATAACCTGCCGCCGCCAGGACGGGAATATTTTTACGCCAGTGACCGATCGCGGCCCCAAAGCCATGCACCAGAATCAAGACAGGGCCACTTCCCACGTCCACATATTGAATGTGATGGCCGCGCCATCGCCAGGTTTGTTGCGTCTGAGCGAGCGTTGCCAGGGAGAGGCAGCGGTTAGTCGTTTTAGGGCTTAAGGTTTCGGTGGTCACAGCGGCATGGCAGAGGGTAAACACATCACTGCCGGGTGTGCCCCGACCACGGCTGATTGGGGCCCGGCAATTTCAATTATCTTAACGATAAATTTCGTAATAAACTAGGCCGATAGTTTCAGAGGGGGAGGGACCATGTGGTAGTACTGACAACCTAGGGAGGAGGGCATTATGACGGCTGTTAATGACCCAGGATGGCACGATCGTCAATCAATCCTTCGCAATGGGCATCAGTCTTTGGGGGGGTGCCCATTTAGCATGATCGCTAAACTAGGGGTTGACAAGACGCACGATGAACGCACAATAACAATTATTCCACCAGCCCCGTCCGGATTCCTGGTCTACCGGTGGGAAACTAATCAATGCCTGGGTTCGATATCATAAATTAAGTTGCCTGACGTGGCAACGTTGCAGTGCTGCATCCCCGGAGTGTTATATGGCTCGTTATACTGGTCTCTTTACCGTCGCAACTCCTGTTGACAACCTCCGGAACTTACTCACGGAAGTCCTGGAGTCGTGTAATTTTGACGTTATCTATGATACTGGCGACTACATGATGGCACGGGAAATCCCAGGGAAAGTTGCCTTTGCCAAGCTGGTAACGGTTGAAGTGCTCATTGATAAAAGTACCGCCACGGACGAGGAAGTTCGGATGAAGTTTGTGGCGAAGAATGAGGAACTTCCCCTCCAGATCAATAACCACTGCCGTAAAATGTTTGATATGGTCAATGAGGCGATGACCCAAAATAACCATTGGGAATTGCTAGAGAGCGTTACGGGTTAACGTATCCTCCGGTGATCGCTGCTCCCAGTTGCCAACCTTCTCCCGATCGCTGGGCTATGACATCGGTTTTGGGCGCAATCGATCGCTACAATGGCCAAAAGACCTTGCGGAAATCAAAAAAAACATGTCGGGACACAAGCTCAGCGAAGTAGAACTACAACAGGCACTTGCCAACCTACCCGGTTGGGTGATTCGTGAGGGCAAATTACATCGAGAGTATCAATTTGCCTCGTTCACCGTCGCGATGGCCTGGATGGTGGCTGCTGGGATCGAAGCTGAAAAAATGAACCATCACCCGGAATGGTTTAATGTTTACAATCGGGTCCGCGTGGATTTAGTCACCCATGATTTAGGGCAAGCCATTAGCAGCCTGGATGTGCAATTGGCCCAAAAAATGGAACAGCTAGCCCAAGTCTGGTCCCCTGCCTAATCCGAAAATATTTGGCAATCAGGCAATAAAAGTAACTTGTGGGGTAGGCGTCCTGCCTGCCCCAGCCCAGTAGGTGATTCTATTTAACACTGCTCCCTTGGCCTGCTCAGCACCGATTGCTGCCGCGAAATTTAGATCAGGGAGAGTTCCCCTAGCACTTCTAGCCGTTTGTAGGGGCTGATACTGGTAAAGGTTTCCGCCAGCGCTTCCGCGATCGCGGGGGTAATCCAACCCAACTGCTTTAGCAATTGGATGGCCGCCGCCTGTTTGGCCCGTTTCGCACCATCGCGTACCTTAATCGCCAACCCCATACCCTCCCCCACTCGGCCAATGCACTGAATCCCTTCTGCACCGCCCTTGCTGACCAGCTCTCCCTGGGTCAGTTGCATCAGAACCGTGTCAAACTCACCCTCTCCAGCAATTAAATCGGGGTGTCCCGTCATGGCCCGAATGATGCGCTCCATATCCAGATTATTGCCCGAACTCAGTTGGGCGTAGAGACAGGCCATCTGGCTAATCTGAAACAAGTAGGTGGGCGCACCACAGTCATCCCGCGCTTCGATAAATTCCGCCGCAGGCATCCGCAGCAGTTCCGCAATTTTGCTGAGGATCAACTGCTGCACCGGGTGTTTGTATTGGGTGTAGCTGCTCAGGGGCCAATTCCGCTGCCGACAAACCGTGAGCATCCCGGCGTGTTTGCCTGAACAATTGTGTTCTAGGGGACTCCGCTTGCCCGGTGGCGTTGGACACTGGAGGGCTGACGGGTCGATGTCCGATCGCCACAATACATTAAATGCCTGTCGGGCTTGCTCAACGGTCCCCTTATGGGAACTACAAATAATGGCCAGATCACGATCGTTGAGACCATAGCGAGCCAGGGTGCCTGTTGTGGTAACCGCTAGGGCCTGAAAAGGTTTGAGCGCCGATCGCACAAAGGCCGTTGTTTCCGAATTACCGGCCACGGATAGGACGCGCCCGCGATCGTCACATACCACTGCTTCAACGCAGTGAAAAGATTCGGCAATGCCCTCCCGCAACAGTTGCACCTTAAGTTCGGGAGTTTGTGTTCGTTTTCCCTTGTTCATGCACAAAACTGTAGCATTAGCCGGAGCAAAACGGGCAACAGCCCCTGGCTTTTTTAGGGATTGCTGATCAGCGGAATACTAGGGGATAGGACCGTCGCCAACGGGAACGATGGTCACAACTAGAGGGGTAGGTCTACCGGGAGATAGGACCCTGCGATCGTCCGCTACCCATAACCTACCCCATGCCTTGTCGCCCCAAACGGGGTAACCGCCCGTTATTTGCGGTAAGGAACGGATTTCTCAATATCGATATTGAGCGCTGAAAGCCGCTGGGGTTGATTACCCTGCGGATTGATGGCACGCGCCATGTTGAGGAACAGTGCGGGGCTGCCAGCGCGAGGCTGACGATCGTAGGTCGTATAACGACGCACAGAGCTTTGCCAGATCGCTTGCGGGAAGCCCAGCTTGGCCCGGTGGTAGGCATCGTAACGAGGCGACTTAATGTTGAAGGGCACTTCGCCAGTTGAGCGGCCAGACAAGATCCGCCGCCGTTGATAGGGAACAATATTTTCCCCAAAGGCTTGCAGATATTCTTCACTGTTGAGTAGCTGATCTACAAAGCCGTTAATCCCCTTCGTTGCAACCACGATCGACCAAGCGATCTTTTCTCGCTGACTGTAGACATCCCGGCCCAGCACGCGCTGTACCGTTTGTTCAACAAAGCGGTAATTGCTGTTGAGGTTATAGAAACTGCGCTTGTAGGTATTGGACAGCAGCAAACCGCGAATAAAATCCCGAACCGTGATTTGCCCATTGCGCAGTTGCGACTCTAGGAACTTCTCCCGATCCACCGCAAAGGCATGGAAGAAAATCTGACGGTAGGCTGCTTCAATCAGATTCCCCATGTCTGACGGGGACAGTAGGTTGTCAGTGGAGTAAATCCGGGGTTGTTCATCCCCAGGGACCTCATAATTCACCACCCGCTGATTCTGGGAAACGGGGGGATATTGTAAGAGAGGAATTGCCACGCCTAAAAATCTCCCTTTTCTTACGAAATCTTACAAAACTACTCATAATCATATCGGGAGGGGGGTCGCATTATTCGATTTAGTCTGATAAAAATTACATAACTTAACCTGATGCTCAGAAATGGCTGAAGTGCTTTTCTGGCAAGGGATTAGCCCGATGGCAGTTGGACAAGCTGTGGTGGCAAGGGGATGGCGTTGATTCACGTCTAACGGGCGGTGGGGCCACTCCCGTGGCGGTTAGGGGGCGACGATCGGGGACGGACTCAGGATCTCGCCACTGGGGCTTGCCAGTCAGGCGCAGCTCCCCGCCAAAAGGCCAGTGGATCGGCGGTGAAGCGATAAGGGGGATAGGTTTTCAGGGCATCTTCATCGGCTGAGTGGGGCGGCGGGGGCAACCCCAATCCTCGGCAGAGGTGGGTGAGCGATCGGGCAAAGGCGGCATAATGTCCTGGGGAGCCAACCTGGGCATGGGCATACTCATGCACAACCAGTCGCCCCCAATCAAGAGGGATAACCCGTCCCACATCGATTAAGAGCGTAATCGGGTTAGTCTTGAGGTTACACACCCCATCTACCCGAAATGAGGCGGCCAAGGGGGTTGCCAACACCTGTAGAGAGGGCTGTTCCCAGGGCAAAAAACAGGCATGGCAGGCTTGCACGTAGGCATCCAGTTGGGCATTAACCGCGTCGATATGGGTCCCAATCCAGGTGCAGAGAGTCCCCCGCCCCTCACGATCGTCCACCACTGCAATCAGATCAGGCAGGAGGGCCAGAGAACGCACGCCATAGAGGTAATCTAGTCCCCGGCTAAACGCATCGGTACGGTTCGTCAGGATAAGCGTCAAGGCCCGTCTTTACCATCCGAGGAAGGAAAGGTAGGGGGTTGGCACGGTTGCCGTGGCTGGGGTTACCGGTGTCTGAGTGTGCTCAGAGGTTGGGGGGCTGGGCGGAGCAGCATCGTCGGCTTCGATCCGCCATTCTGTACAGAACGTGGCCGTAGAAAAGCCACCAAACCGTTTGACCGTGCTGGTGCGCATCCGCAGGCTGGGGGTAGGGAACCAAAAGCGCTCGATCGAACTCATGGTTTCATACTCTGTCGTCAGCACCAGGGCATCCTCGTCATCCATATGGTATTGACCCGCCACAGGCATGATTTCGGCGTAGCCCCGTTCCCTGAGTAGGGTGCCTTGGCGGGGATTAGCCACATCCGGGATCAGGGCAAACACCGTCGTTCCTTCATGGTTGTCTTCATCCTGATCCCAGGCCATTGAGCTACTCCAGGAGACAAAAGCTCCCCCGATCGCGGTTTGTGGGTCAACTTGATGGAGTTGGCAAATTTCAATAATACTGGCGTCTTGGGCGGGTAAGGCTTTGACGTAGATCTCAGATTCCCCGGCTTCCGATCGCCGGAAGGCTAAGTGATGGGTGGTGCGTTGCGATCGCCACTTGCCCGTACTTAGCTCAAAAAACGCCATGACATCCATTGTCACCTGAATCCCCCTTAATCTGCTGCCTCAATCACAACCATCCCTGCGCTACCCAGGGCCGCAGGCTGATTTTGATCATACCGCGACTCACTCGGTTTGCCAGCCAATGCTTTGCCGACTTATGCGACACTCAGGAAGGGAGTGAACCCAGGGCCAACCCTGCCCCGGTAACGGGTGCTGGTTCTTCCCAGCGTGATTGTGAGCCAACGGGTTAGTCCTATGGATTATCGTGATGCGGGTGTAGATGTGGTGGCTGGACGGGCCTTTGTCGATCGCATTCGTGCCGCCGTTACTGCGACCTATCGC
>JBBILC010000072.1:0-26800 GCA_037445115.1 Coleofasciculaceae cyanobacterium bin_20 | reverse complement strand
CTTTTTCATCACCGAGGACGGCAAGACTGGCAACGGGAAGATTATAGCGATCGCGCAGGCGGTAGTTATAGACAAACATCCGCTCCGCAAATGCCTCCTCATCTGTATTTTGCAGTTCCAGATGAATGAGCACCCAGGTTTCGTTGCCACTTTTGCGCCAAAGTTTGACCAGTTTATCGGCAACGCGGCGACCGAGTTCAGCATCGCGCACGATTTGTTGGAGTTCGTTATCGAGGAATTCGTAGCCCTTCGACCAGTCGATATCGGCATAAACCGCCGGGAAGAAAAAGGCCATGAAATCGGTAAAGTAGGTCTCCAGAATCTCCTTCCAGGGACTATCGTAATCGGAGCGGCTTGCGGGCATGGCTGCTGGCGTGAGGGTGAGCAGACAGTTTCAGTTGTTGTACAACTGACGGATTTCGTCGAGGGAGTTAGCAGTGCGGAGCGTTTGCAGAATGGTTTGCAGAGTATCTACGGACTCGATCGCTCGGATTTCCGGCAGCAATTGTAAACCCGCCTCACCAAATTTCACTTCCAACACCACATCGATGTTGGCAAGCAACCCATCGCGGAGACCTTGCTGCAATCCCCGCTCTAATCCCCGCTCTAATCCCCGCTCTTCAGCCATGCGTTCGAGGCTGGTGACGTAAGGCATATTGGTTTCCTCCTGATAGGTATAAATTTCTTGCCAGAAACTTTTCTCCAAATCTTGGGGCAGTTGGATCACCCAGTCAATAAACCGCAGGAGATTGATCACATCCGTGCGATCGAACCCTTTCTGGTACAGTTGTTTAGCGAGAATCAGTTTCCATCGCTGACGATCGCCCAGATCCTTGCGCGTCTCTTTGGCCTTGAGGTGGGCCATGACAACGATCGCAAAGGGATTCGTAGACTGCTCCAGCGCCACCCAGTCCTGCCCATAGTCTAGCAGTTTGACGATCGGGAACCAGAAAGCAATGCCACATCCCCACAGTTCGCTGTTGAAGGTACGAGGACGCCAATCCACTTTTTCATCACCGAGGACGGCAAGACTGGCAACGGGAAGATTGTAACGATCGCGGAGCCGATAATTGTAGACAAACATTCGCTCAGCAAAATCGCTTTCATCGATATTCTGCAATTCCAGATGAACCAGGACCCAGGTTTCCGTGCCACTTTTGCGCCAGAGCTTGACCAATTTATCGGCAACGCGGCGACCGAGTTCGGCATCGCGCACGATTTGTTGGAGTTCATTATCGAGAAATTCGTAACCCTTGGACCAGTCAATATCGACATAAACCGCCGGAAAGAAAAAGGCCATGAAATCGGTAAAGTAGGTCTCCAGAATATCCTTCCAGGGACTATCGTAATCGGAGCGGCTTGCGGTCATGGCTGCTGGCGTGAGGGTGAGCAGACAGTTTCAGTTGTTGTACAACTGACGGATTTCGTCGAGGGAGTTAGCAGTACGGAGCGTTTGCAGAATCATTTGCAGGGTATCTACGGAGTCGATTTCTCGAATTTCCGGCAGCAATTGTAAACCCGCCTCACCAAACTTCACCTCCAGCACCACGTCAATGTTTGCAAGCAACCCATCCCGGAGACCCTGCTGCAATCCCTGCCGTAAGCCTTGCTGCTGTCCTTCTTGCCTCCCCTGCTGTAAGCCCTCTTCCTTAGCCATGCGTTCGAGGCTAGTAACATAAGGCATATTGGTTTCCTCCTGATAGGTGTAGATGTCTTGCCAGAAGCTTTTCTCCAAATCTTGGGGGAGTTGGATCACCCAGTCGATGAACCGCAGCAGATTGATGACATCGGTACGATCTAACCCTTTCTGGTACAGGTGTTTGGCTAGAATCAGTTTCCATCGCTGACGATCGCCCAGATCCTTGCGCGTCTCTTTGGCCTTGAGGTGGGCCATGACAACGATCGCAAAGGGATTCGTAGACTGCGCCAGCGCCGCCCAGTCCTGCCCATAGTCTAGCAGTTTGACGATCGGGAACTGGAAGTCGTTCCGGCAACCCCAAAGTTCACTGTTAAAGGTGTTGGGCCGCCAATTGGGATTTTCATCACCGAGAACAGCGAGACTGGCAACGGGGAGGTTATAGCGATCGCGGAGCCGATAGTTGTAAACAAACATGCGCTCAGCAAAGTCGCCTTCATCGAGATTTTGCAACTCCAGATGAATCAGGACCCAGGTTTCCTTACCACTTTCGCGCCAGACTTTGACCAGTTTATCGGCAATGCGACGACCCAGTTCGGCATCACGGACGATTTGCTGGAGTTCGGCATCCAGAAATTCGTAGCCCTTCGACCAGTCAATATCGGCATAAACCGCTGGGAAGAAAAAGGCGATGAAGTCAGTAAAGTAGGTCTCCAGAATCTCCTTCCAGGGACTATCGTAATCAGCACGGGTTTCAGTCATCAGGAAATCTTGTCGGGTCACTTGCCAATCGGACACCGGCTGCTTGATCCAGGAGCCAAATTAACTCGCCCGCAACAGGCCGAATCAAACGGGAGGGATATTGGCTCGCGTCGGCTTCTGGGGCAAAGACTTGGGCTAGGGCTGGTTGTTTATTTGCGCCCGTGACCAGGAAGAGAACGCAACGGGCAGCGTTAATTAGGGGAACTGTAAACGTCAGGCGGGGTTGACCGTCCTTGTTACCCACGGTGATCAGCCGATCGCGCACTTGCAAGGCTTCTGTGCGGGGAAACAGTGAAGCCGTGTGGGCATCATCCCCCATGCCCAAGAGGATTACATCAAAGGCCGGGAATTCCCCAGGGGGAACCTGGAAAAAGGCGTGGAGTTCCGCATCGTGGGTTGCGGCAGCAACGGCAGGATCAGCCGCAGCCGTGGGCATGGGGTGGATATTCGCAGCGGGGATGGGGACGCGATCGAGCCAAGCTTGGCGGGCCATGCCTTCATTACTATCGGGATGATCGGCGGGCACATAGCGTTCATCACCCCAGAAAATATGCAACTTCTCCCAGGGGAGAGACTGGTGCGCTAGGCGCTCGTAGAGGGGTTTGGGGGTACTTCCTCCCGCTAGGGCGATCGTGGCCTGACCGCGATCGGCGATCGCCGTTTGTAGACGGGGCAGGATCAAGTCAAGGGCACGGGCAATCAGGGCAGCACGATCGGGCAGAATCTCAAGGGTTGGCGACATGGGATCAGGTGACAAATAGGGGGGCAAATTTATAGATAACAAGCCAGTTATGGGCACATCGGGAAATACCACTCCGGCGCTCCCAAGCAATGTTATCTCGTCGGTTGGGGCAGTTGAACTCCCCCCGTTCCAGATTAATCGCAGTGCCCTTATAGATAACGAGCGAGAAGGGAGCCTGACCGTTGCCAGCATTGCTCGTAGTTATAGCATTGACTCACGCTGACTTACACTGACGAGCCACCGGAGAGTGTCTACCGTATGCACCTGCACCTAAGCCGCGATCGCAGCGTATCCTTAGGAAAATGTCAGGAGGCGACTCTCGTCAAACAATACCTGGATGCCGCCCTGTTTCGACCCCGGCCAAGGCACCCTTCCCTCAGCCCTCAATACACCCTTCCCGTTTGCTTATCAACGTTTGCTCATTAACTGCCTGTGGAGTATGCCCATGTTTTGGACCCCGCGCCCTGCCACCCTGGCTATCCTGACCATTCCGTGTCTCTGGTGCCTGTTGGGGGGTCCCAGTTCGGCCCAGCTTGTTCCTGATGCTACCCTGGGTCCAGAAAGTTCAGTCGTGCGTCCCGATGTGATTAAGGGCATTCCCAGCGATCGCATCGAGGGGGGAGCCAGTCGGGGCAGTAATTTATTCCACAGCTTTCAGGACTTTAATGTCGGGGCCAATCGCGGGGTCTATTTCGCCAACCCAGACGGGATTGCCAATATTCTCAGTCGGGTGACCGGGGCGAATCGCTCGAATATTCTGGGTACCCTGGGGGTTTTGGGTAACGCTAACTTGTTTTTAATTAACCCGAATGGGATTGTTTTTGGTCCCAACGCCCGCCTAGATCTGGCCGGGTCCTTTGTGGGTTCAACCGCCAATAGTGTGGTGTTTGATAATTTTGAATTTAGCGCCAGCAATCCCCAATCTCCACCGCTGTTAGAAATCAACATCCCGATCGGTCTACGGTTTCGTGACAATCCCGCCCCCATTCAAGTCCAATCCCAAGATCCTGGCCTAGCGGTCCAACCGGGCCAAACCCTAGCGCTCGTGGGGGGCGATCTCACCGTCGATCGCGGCAAACTCTTGGCACCCGATGCCCAGATTGAACTCGCCAGCGTTGCGGGCAACGAACAAATGGGCCTCCGGTTTACGGAAGACACCCTGACCCTCGCCCCGGAGACCGTGCAGCAGTTTCAAGATATGCAACTCTTACAGGGGGCGGTGATCGAGATTAGCGAGGGGGGTAGCCTCAATCTTTACAGTCGCAACCTGACCCTGCTAGGGGACTCGCAAATTGATGCCAATACTTTGGGGGATGAGCCAGGGGGGAGCTTAACCCTTCAGATGACCGAACGGTTGACGATGGTCGGGGGCAATATTGCGGCCCAGGTGGAAGCTGATGCCACGGGAGAGGGGGGAGATATTACGATCGCGGCCCAGGAACTCCATCTTAGTGACGGTGCCCAGATCAATGTTGATACCTTTGGGGCGGGCGAGGCCGGGAGTTTGACGGTCACGGCGGACCGGATTACGGCGATCGGTGAAGATGCCGATGGTTTCCCCAGTGGGCTGTTTGCCTCGGTACAACCGGGGGCCACGGGCCAGGGGGGCAGTCTCGACATCACCACGGGGGACTTAAGCCTGTTGGACGGTGCCCAGATTTTTGCTGATACCTTTGGTAATGGCGATGCGGGAAGTTTGGCAATCCTGGCGACGCGATCGGTCACCCTGGACGGGGTGGCAGCGGATGGCTCAACCAGTGCCCTTTCCGCCAGTGTTAATTCCGAGGCTACCGGGAGCGGCGGCGATTTAATCCTAACGACCCCTCAGTTAAACCTGCGCAATGGCGGGCTGATTTCCGTTGGCACGTTTGGCCAGGGCGAGTCAGGCAATCTGCAAGTGATCGCCGACACGATCGCCATCACCGGCACGACCCCCGGTGGCACCGCCAGTGGTTTATATGCCCAGGTTGATCCGGGAGCCGTAGGGAATGGCGGCAACCTGGAAATCACCACCCAACGGTTACAACTCAGCCAGGGGGGCCAGATCTCGGTCAGCACCTTTGGAGCCGGGGATGGCGGTAACCTCACGATTCAGGCCCAAGATATTGACATTCAAGATAACCCTAGTGGTCTCTATGCCCAGGTGAATGCCGAGGCGCAGGGCCAAGCCGGACTTCTGACGATCGCCACCGATCGCCTGCGGTTAACCAATGGCGCGACGATCGCCGCCAGCACCGCTGGCTTTGGGGATGCGGGCCTGATGGACATCACCGCCACCGACAGCATTCGCATTAGTGGCAATGGCAGTTTCCTGGGTGCCCAAGTGAATACGGGAGCAACGGGGAGTGGGGGCGATGCGATCCTGACCACCCAACGGCTATTCCTGGAGGACGGGGGCCGCATTTCGGTGGACACCTTTGGCTTGGGGGATGCGGGGAATTTAGTCATCAATGCCAGCGATCGCGTCCTTGTGGATGGCATTGGCACCTTCATTACCGCTGATGTGAACGCGGAGGCCACGGGAACCGGCGGCAACTTGGCGATCGTCACCAACCGGCTGGAAATTACCGGGGGCGGCGTTGTGGGAGCCAGCACCTTTGGTCAGGGGGATGCGGGCAGTGTCCTGATTCAGGCAGCCGATGCGGTGGTAGTGCGCGATCGCCTTGTAGACGGTGAGAACCTCAACTTTAGTCTCCTGCGTGCCCAGGTCAATGGCGAGGCGACGGGGACCGGGGGTAGCTTGCAAATTGAAACCGGACGCTTGCTGGTGGCCGATGGCGCGGAGGTTACCGCTGGCACCTTTGGCCGGGGGGATGCGGGGATTCTGACGGTGATTGCCACGGATACGGTGGAGATTACCGGCGACACTAGTTTCCTCGGTGCCCAGGTGAATACGAACGCAACTGGCAGTGGGGGAGATACCTTGATTCAAACTCCCCGCCTGTTTGTGCGCGATGGGGGCCGGATTTCCGCTGATACCTTTGGCTTTGGGGATGCCGGGAATTTGACGATCGCCAGCGATTACCTGGAAGTGGCCGGGGCCGATACCTTCGTGACCGCCGATGTCAGTGCCGAAGCCACGGGGACCGGGGGCAATTTAGTCCTGCAAACGGGACGCCTAGAAGTACGAGATGGGGCACGCATTGGCGCGAGTACCTTTGGCCAGGGGGATGCGGGGTTAGTGCTAATCGAGGCCAGCGAGGCGATCGTCCTCCAGGGCCAAGTTCCCGACGGAGACTCCAGCCGGATTACTGCCGAAGTGCGCGGGGGGGCCACGGGCACCGGGGGCGATCTCCTGATCACTACCCCCAGTTTGCAGTTGCGGGACGGTGCCCAAATCTCAGCCGGAACTTTTGGGGCCGGGGATGCCGGGAATTTAATCGTCCAAGCGGGCGAGATTGATCTGCAAGGCACCTCGGCGGACTTTCGCACCGCTAGCGGTCTCTATGCCCAGATCGAAGGGGAGGCCACGGGGGCCGGGGGCAATTTGCTGATTGAAGCCGATCGCCTGCGAGCGCGGGACGGGGGGCAGGTGAGTGTGGCCACCTTTGGGGCCGGGGATGCTGGCAATCTGGTGATTATGGCCGATCGCATCGAACTTCAGGGAGAAACAGGCGATGGCAATACCCCCAGTGGTCTGTTTGCCACGGTGGAGGCAGGGGCGATCGGCAATGGGGGAAACCTGGCGATCGAAACCCGGTTGCTAAGCATTACCGAAGGCGCACGGATTTCGGTGAGTACCGTGGGTGCAGGGAATGCGGGGAGTCTCACGATTGAGGCCACGGAAGCCATGCGGGTCACTGGCGAGGCTCCCGATGGTACTTCTAGTTTGGTGACAGCCCAGGTGGATACGGGGGCAACTGGCGAAGGGGGCGATTTAACGATCGTCACCCCGTTATTGCAGGTGCGCGACGGTGCCCAGATTTCCGCCAGCACCAAGGGTGAGGGGAATGCGGGGAACCTGCTGGTGGCAGCAGATACCGTGGAACTCACAGGAACAAACATAACCGGGACCATCCCCAGCGCCCTCTACGCACGGGTCGAATCCGGAGCCACAGGGGAAGGTGGGAACCTGGCTGTGGTGGGAGATCGCCTGCGGTTAACCGGGGGTGCCCAGATTGGTGTCGATACCTTTGGCGACGGCAGCGGGGGTAATCTGGCGGTGGTAACAGAACAGGCGATCGACCTTGCCGATGGGTCACTCATTACGGCCTCGGTGCAGGAAGAGGCCCTCGGTGATGCCGGTAACCTCAGCGTCGAAACCAACCGTCTGACCCTTAACAGTGGCGGTCAAATCCTCGCCGTGACGTTTGGCTTTGGGGATGCGGGCAATGTCGATGTTGAGGCCAAGGACAGCATCCGGATTGCCGGCGCGTCTCCCGATGGCTTTCCCAGCGGCCTGTTTGCAACGGTGGAAAGTACGGGCTTTGGTACAGCCGGTAGTCTGACGGCGAGAACCGGGACGCTCCAGGTCGAAAACGGTGCCCAGATCTCAGTGAGTGATAATTCTGGGTTTAGCAGTGCCGGGGACTTGCAGATCACGGCGGACTCAATTCGGCTGAACCGCGATGCCAGCCTCCGGGCCGAAACCAGTGCCGGTGACCAGGGCAATATCACGCTCCAAGCGAAGGACATCCAACTGCGCCGCAATAGTAATATCACGACCAATGCGATCGGGACAGCAACGGGGGGGAATATCGCGATCGATACGGGGGTCTTGGCAGCGTTGGAGAACAGCGATATCACCGCCAATGCCCAGGAAAGCTTCGGGGGCCGGGTGATCATCAATGCCCAGGGGATTTTTGGCACTGAGTTTCGGCTGGCGGCAACGCCAGAAAGTGATATCACCGCCACCTCCGAACTGGGACCCGCCTTCAGCGGCATTGTGGACATCCAAACCCCGGATATTGACCCCAGCCAGGGGTTAGTGGAGTTACCGGAAAATGTGGTCGATCCGGCGGCCTTGATTGCAGCGAATGCCTGTGTTCAGGGTCAACAAAGCGAATTCGTGATCACGGGCCGGGGTGGATTGCCCCCCACTCCCCAGGAACCGTTGGCCCAGGGGGTAGCCCCAACCGGGTGGATTGAGCCGGTGGCACCGCAAGTTGGGAGTCGGGAGTTGGGAGTTGGGAGTCGGGAGTTAGGAGTTGGGAGTCGGGAGGCTCAGGCAACACCAAGGCACCAAGGCACCCAGGCACCCAGGGCTGAGCGTCCACCGATCGTGCCAGCGCAGGGGTGGGTGGTCACCGATCGCGGCGAAATCCTCCTCACCGCCAGCCGGGGTGACATCAACATCCCCGATCACCTCACCACTCCCCAGGCTCACCGGATCGCAGCGCCAGCCGCTGCCTGCCCTCCACCGCGTTGATGCGGGGGCGAGGAACCGGAAGACCTACAGGAAATTCAAAATTCAAAATTCAAAACTATCCTCCTTCTCTCCCCATGTCCTATTCCACCTGGTTACGCCGACTTGGCTATTTCCTCCTCGCCACGATCGCCACTGTGGTTCTCGGACTGCGCGGTTTCCATGCTGAGCCAGTCGTTGCCCAAGCCCCATCGCCGTTTAGCCTGATCCAGCAGGCCCAAGCGCGATCGCAACAGGGAGAAACCGAAGCCGCGATCGCCCTCCTCACCGATGCTGCTGCCCAATTTGCCGCCCAAGGGGATACCCTCAACCAGGCAATGGCCCTTGGTAATTTAACCGCAACCTACCTCAGTATCGGTCAGGGACCTGCCGCTGCCGCTGCCCTTGCCCAAGCGCTCACCCTGGCGACCGCCCAACCCCAAACCCCGGACCAACAACGCATCCTTGCCCAACTTTGGGATATCCAGGGCCAACAACGGCTAGAGCAGGGTCAACCTCAAGCCGCGATCGATATTTGGAGCCAAGCCGCCGCCCTTTACGCTGGGCAAAACCAGAGTGCTCTACAGTTGCAGAATGAACTCAACCAGGCCCACGCCCTACAAGCTCTCGGCCTCTATCCCCGCGCCTGTCAAACCCTGCTGCGCAGCTTAGCACTAGAGGCGACCACCTGTGATCTGACTGAGGCAGCCCTCAATACCTTAAGCACAGTTGCTGCAACCCCGGAACGGGTGCTCGTGATGACCCAGTTAGCCAATGTTCTGAGAGTTCTGGGACACCTCGATCAGGCAGCAGATCTCCTGGAAATAGCCCGTGGACAAGCTCAACACCTTGGTTTAGCTGACCTCACAGCAATGGTCACCCTCCAGCAGGGTAATGTCTGGCGGGCACAGGCGGTCCGGCCCACCCTAACAACTACCCAGCGTGAGCAAGCGAAACGAGCCGCGATCGCGGCCTATCAACAAACCGCCCAATCCCCTCACCTCCCTATCAGTCTGCAAGCCCAAGCCAACCTGCTCAGTTTTTGGGTCGCAACGGGTGATCAAACAGCCGCGATCGCCCTGTGGCAAGAGCTAAAACCTGACTTGGCTCAACTTCCCAACAACCGCACAGGGCTGGAAATTCGTCTTAATCTGGCCGAAAGCTTATTAACCCTTCTCCCCTCGCCTTCAGGGAGAGGGGCCGGGGATGAGGGCAATGCCATTGCCATCGCCGACGTGGAAGCCCTGATTAAAACCACCGTCCAGCAAGCCACAACCCTGGGGCACGATCGCCTCCAAGCCTATGGGTTGGGGAGTTGGGGCCGCTTAGCCGAATTACAAGGTCAACCCACGGGCGCGATCGCCCTCACCCAGCGTGCCCTGGCCCTCGTCCCACCTTTTCAGGCTCCGGAGGTGGCCTATCCCCTCTTCTGGCAGTTAGGGCGTCTCCAGGCCGAGCAGGGGGAACGGGAAGCTGCGATCGCGGCCTACGGTCAAGCGATCCAAATCCTGGCCAGTTTGCGAGGGGATCTGGTGGCGGTGAACCCAGAGGTGCAATTCTCCTTCCGGGAGCAGGTGGAACCGATTTATCGCGAATTTGTCGGGCTGCTGGTGGGGGGAGCTAATCCAACGCAGACAGACCTGCAACGGGCACGCCAGGTGGTTGAATCGCTGCAAGTCGCGGAATTGGATAATTTCTTCCAGGATGCCTGCGCGGAGACCAAACCCCAGTTAATCGATGATCTCGATCGCTCGGCGGCGGTCATCTACCCGATCCTGCTGCCCGATCGCCTAACGGTGATTGTCTCCATCCCCGGCCAACCCCTCCTGCACTACTCCACCGCCATTACCCGATCGGACCTAGAGGCAACCCTGCGGGACCTACGCCTTGCCTTGCAACCCGGTGCTTTCCCGGATGAATATTTAGCCAGTTCCCAATGGCTCTATGACCTGCTTATCCGACCGGCTGCCGCGAGTTTGGCCCAGCACCAGATCCAAACCCTGGTGTTTGTCCTGGATGGCTATCTGCGCAATGTCCCGATGGCGGTCTTAAACGATGGTCAGCAGTTCCTCATGGAGCAATATAATCTCGCTCTGACACCGGGGTTGCAACTCTTGGCCAGTCAACCCCTCGGCCAGATTCCCGTGCAGACGCTCATGGGGGGGTTAGCAGAAGGCCGCCAGGGCTTTTCCCCCTTACCCGCCGTAGAAGGTGAAATCGTTCAAATTAAGGCGACAGTTCCTGCGGCGGTCCTATTTAATCAAACCTTTACCCGCGAAAACCTTCAAGCCCAGATCACCCAACAAGCGTTCCCGATCGTGCATTTGGCCACCCACGGCCAGTTTAGCTCCCAGGCTGAGGACACGTTTATCTTGACCTGGGACGATCGTATTAGTGTGAAGCAGTTGGACCAGTTGCTCCGCTCCCGTACCCAGGGGAAAAAGAACCCGTTGGAGTTATTGGTGCTGAGTGCCTGTGAAACTGCACGGGGCGACGATCGGGCGGCGCTGGGGCTAGCAGGAGTAGCGGTGCGATCGGGTGCCCGCAGTACATTGGCAACCCTGTGGCAGGTGAATGATGTCTCGACGGCAGAATTTATGGCGTATTTCTATCAGGAACTGACCAAACCGGGCATGACCAAGGCCAAAGCACTCCGCAATGCCCAACTTGCCCTCAAGCAAGATCCAGACTTTCAAAATCCTTTCTTCTGGGCACCTTTTATCCTGGTCGGCAATTGGCAATAGGTGGTTGCTGTTGTCAGTCAACTGAGGACGGGGTGCTGGCGTAAACCCTCTGTGGGGCGGTCCCACCCACCCCTGTCCTCAGCACACTGGGTATGGCGATCAAGTTAACCAGGCCACTTCCAGTTGTTGATCTCATCCGCGTCGATACCATGCTCGTGGGCATAGTTGCGGTTGTCGATGATTGCATTTTTCATCCGTTCACGTACATGGGCACCTCGCGAACCTAGACTGGAGACGCGATCGATGACATCAATCACTAACTTAAAGCGATCGATTTCGTTATTAATCGCCAATTCCAGCGGCGTGTTGATATTACCCTTCTCCTTATAACCGCGCACATGAATGCGATGCTGGTTCGTGCGGCGGTAGGTCAATTTATGAATTAACCAAGGATAGCCGTGGAAGTTGAAAATCACCGGTTTGTCCGGGGTAAACAGGGTGTCAAACTCCCGTTCTGAGAGGCCATGCGAATGCTCCGAAGCCGACATTAAGGTCAGCAAGTCTACCACATTGATAAACCGAACCTTGAGCGCGGGAAATTCCTCCCGCAGGATCGCGGTCGCGGCGAGAGCTTCCTTCGTGGGAATATCACCACAGGAGGCCATTACCACATCCGGTTCATCCGGATCTGTCCCACAGTCATCATTACAGGCCCAATCCCAAATGCCAATGCCCTTGGTGCAGTGTTTAATCGCTTCATCAATGCTCAAATACTGCAAATGCTTCTGCTTATCCGCCACGATCACATTGGTGTAGTTGGTACTGCGCAAACAATGATCCGCTACCGAAAGGAGACAGTTAGCATCAGGGGGAAAATAGATGCGCACCACATCAGGACTCTTGTTGGTCACCAAATCAACAAAGCCCGGATCTTGGTGGGAGAAGCCGTTATGATCCTGCCGCCAAACGGTTGACGATAGCAGGATATTCCAGGACGAAACCGGTGCCCGCCACGGCACTTCATGGCGGCAAATGTCTAACCACTTGGCGTGCTGGTTAAACATCGAATCAATCACATGGGCAAAGGCTTCATAGGTGTGGAAAAAGCCATGCCGTCCAGAGAGCAAATACCCCTCCAGCCAACCGACCAGGGTATGCTCACTCAGCATTTCCATGACCCGGCCATCGACGGCCAGTTCACTCCCATCGGCATCTTCCGGGAGCATCTCCGCCAGCCAGGTTTTCTTGCTGACCTCGTAGACCGCATTTAGCCGATTCGATGCAGTTTCATCGGGACCAAACAGGCGGAAATTGTGCATATTGTTGCGCATGATATCCCGCAGGAAAGCCCCTAATGGCTTAGTGTTTTCAGCTTCCGTGGTACCGGGTTTGTCTACAGGAACGGCATAGGCACGGAAGTCGGGGAATTTCAGTTCCTTGCGCAAGAGGCCACCGTTGGTAATGGGGTTCGCCCCCATGCGCAGGTTACCCGTGGGGGAGAGTTCCCTGAGTTCTGCGATCAGAGTGCCGTTTTCGTCAAAGAGTTCCTCCGGTTTGTAGCTGCGTAGCCAATCTTCCAGGAGTTGCAAATGGGCCGGGTTGGTGTGCATATCGGCCATCGGCACTTGGTGCGATCGCCAGAAGCCTTCGACCTTGCGACCATCAATCTCTGCTGGAGCCGTCCACCCCTTGGGCGATCGCAGCACAATCATCGGCCACTTGGGGCGTACGACTGGGCCACCACTGCGGGCCTCCTGCTGAATTTGCTTAATCTCCGCAATCACCGTGTCGAGGGTCGCCGCCATCGCCTGGTGCATAAACGCTGGGTCGGAGCCTTCGACAAAGTAGGGCCTGTAGCCATAGCCCTTAAAAAGGCACTCCAATTCCTCATGGCTAATGCGCGACAGAATCGTGGGGTTGGCAATCTTGTAGCCATTCAAGTGCAAAATCGGCAGCACGGCCCCATCACGGGCCGGATTGATGAACTTATTGGAATGCCATGCGGTGGCCAGGGGACCGGTTTCTGCCTCCCCATCGCCCACCACTGCTGCAACAATAGTATCCGGGTTATCCAGGGCAATCCCATAGGCGTGGGAAAGGCTGTAGCCCAGTTCACCGCCCTCGTGGATCGAGCCAGGGGTTTCCGGGGTACAGTGGCTGCCGATGCCGCCAGGGAATGAAAACTGCTTGAAGAACTTGAACATCCCCTCTAGGTCTTCGCTCTTGGCGGGGTAGACCTCAGAGTAGGACCCTTCCAGGTAAACCGGGGCGAGGATGCCAGGGGCACCGTGGCCGGGACCCGCCACGTACACCATACTTTGCTGGTACTGCTTGATGATCCGGTTCAGGTGGACATAGATAAAGCTGAGACCGGGACTAGACCCCCAGTGGCCCAGGAGGCGGTATTTCACGTGTTCGGCCTTGAGGGGTTCCCGGAGCAGGGGATTATCGCGGAGATAGATCATACCCAGGGACAGGTAATTACAAGCCCGCCAATAGGCATTGATTTTGCGCAGTTCTTCCGCACTCAGGGGGTGTGGGTTCACTCCCGATATCGACTGGGGGGTAGAGGTCGTTGTCATAACGGTAGTTACTTCAAAAAGGTTACATCAAAGACAAGTTTTAGTTGGTCTTCTATCATACCCAGAGTCATTTTTATCACTGCATAGAAGTAGGCTTGTTTCCGCCTATGAAGCAGGCTCTCTTCTACTTAAGTAGACTCCTTTGCAATTTTAAGAAAGTCACGTCTAAAAAGCGAGAACCAGTGCAGCAAACTTCACATTTTCTTTAGGGTACCGCGAAAAATAAAAATCTCGCGCTGATCACCAACATAGTATTGCCAGTTGGGGCAGTTGAACTGTCCTCATCCCAATGAATCGAGTACCCTTCAAATAATTGCAATCATTAACGTAATCTAATCATCGTTTGCGGCCTGCTTCTAAAAGATAAGCTTCTCGGAAAAAATAGCAAGCCTAACGATATTTCTTGCGTATATTGGATGGTAACATTATTATTTGAATCCGTGCAACTTATTGGTTTGACTTAACTTTTTGTTAACCTTGTTTGGGTGTGACCGAGAAAATGTGACACAAAACCTCAGTAGACACAAATCGAACGTGGGATAGCCGTCTCGGCTGTTTTAGGGGTAGGCATCCTGCCTGCCGCACCATTGTTTTTCGCTCGCGTAGCGCCTCTGCAGGAGCATCTACTGAACCTGGTATTTGGGGATCTCTAGACGGCGATAAGTGCAGTACCGGCAAGGGACTTAAGCCTCTTATTCGCAAAGATTGTCGTCATCACTCCCGCATTAAAGCAGGGGGCTGGCCTCCTGTAATGCCCAATTGCGGGTCAAAACCGTGCGGGGGTGGATCAGCCGCCGTGTCTTCAGTAACTGTTGAATGACATAGGCACTGGTTTGGGCGATTGCTAAGTAGAGGTTGCGTTGGCTCAGATCCCGCAGGTTAGCGAGTTCCGGCGTGTCACCCCGACCCGGTTCCAGGCTATCGGCCAGGAAGACGACGCAACTCAGCGGGGGCATTTGGGGTTCCCCCAGGGTATGGTGACGAATAGCGTTGAGAATGGCGGGATCGGTGATGCCAAATTCATCCCTAGCCACGATCGCCCCTACCTCTGCGTGTAATAGCTGGGGCGCACCCACCAGCGTGTCATCGAGGGAAATCCCTGCCACTTGGGCCATGACCAGCAGTTGGGAGGGGTGGAAGTGTTTGGCGAGATCGTGCAGGATCGCGGCTTGGGCGGCCTGCTGTGGGTCAACCTGGTGCTGACGAGCCAGGGCGATCGCCAGTTGCTCGACCGCCAAAATATGACGGAGGCGCTTAGCCGAGATCTGGGGTTCTAACCAAGCAAGGACTGCACGTTTCAGAGCAGGGGGGGGGAGGTTAGCCACGGCGGCGAGGAAGTCCTATCACTAGGGGGAAGGCGGGTATCGTTCAGGCCAGATCGGGACGTTCAATAATGAATTCCAAAGTTTGCCCCTGGGAACTGCCGAACTTAATCTGGACGCCGGACTGGAGATGGACCTCCTGGTTGTGGACCCGTTGCCAGTCGCCTGCGGTCAAAACATAGGTGCCATAGCGGGAGAAGTCCCGCAGAAAATAATCTGGCTTGGCCGCCTCCCCCACCCCGGTATGACGACAAAAGATCTCCGCATGGTTTTGGGAAACCCACTGTTCCGGGATGATCAGATCATTGCCCTTACCCTCAGCCCGCCCTACCCGAATCCGCCCGGTGCCGATCGACCAGACCCGGGGTTGGGCTTCCAGCGATCGCAGGCAGGCATGGACAGGAACATCCCCCGGCAATTCCGTCACCCCCTCATCGGGCGGCCCCAGGAGGCAACCATCAAACTCCGGATGGAGATAAAGGACGGGCAGGGTCCAGGCGGGCTGATTAAATTTATAGAGGGTGAGGAGGTGTTGGCGGGCCACGGCCACGGCAGCATCGATCGGCAATCGTTCGGCCAATGCCTGGGCAAAGGCGCGGATAAAACTGAGGGCTTCTGGATCGGCGATCGAGTCCCGCATGGCCAGTACGGCGGGCACCCCATGATGGATCAAGACTTCAGCCAAGCTGCTTCGGGCAAAGGCAGGGGGTCCCTGGCGTAGGGGGGAGACAATCCCCCCCGTCGGCGTTGCGGCTGTGGTCATGGGCAAGTCCCCCAGCACCCCTGCTGCGGCTAACTCCGGCTTGAGGCGATCGGGTAGGGCACCCCAGCAGGCATTAAACACGGCCAAACTCACTTGACAGCGGGTGAGCACCTGGGCCAATTCCGTCCCACTGAGGGTATCCGAACCCAGGAACAATACCCCCCCATCGGGACCGGGAACCCCATGCCCCGCATAGAAAAAGACGTTATAGGACCCGGTTTCCAACTGGCTAATGAGGGCCGCTGGGGTTGGCTGGAGGAGCACATCCACCCGGCAGGGGGCAGGCATGACTTCGGGGTTATTGATTGCCTCCGTACCCGCCAGCGTCAAAACTTTACGAATACTGGCCGCCTCCTCTTCCAGCGCTAGGGGAGAGCGATCGCCCGCCTCCGGTTGTCCCAACACCAACAGGACTCGCAAGAGCGATCGGTGGGTGGGGGCTACCAGGGGGTCAACATCGGTGGTCGTGCGGCTGAAGAGCACCTGCTGGTTCAGGGAGATCGCCTGTTTGCCGATTTCCGCCTGCATAATCTCCCAGGGGAGGGCAATCAGTTCCGGATCGCGGATCTCTAAGCGCAGGCGTAGGGGTTTACTTTGCCCGATCGCAATCCCCTGACTTTGGCTGAGACTCTGTTGCACCACGCCATCAAACAACCACTGCCAAAGGGCCGTCCCCAAATGTTGCATCAACCGTCCGCTATAACTCCCGGCTTGGGGAGCCAAGGGCCACTCGCCTGCGGCTAAGGGCAGGGGGGGTGGGTTGGCTAACGGGTCTGCACTTGGGTGATCCAGGCGTTGCAGAGAAAACATCTCCTGCCAAGCCTGCCAGATTTGGTTTAGGGCGTCGGTCCAGGCCCGATCCTGATGTACATAGCCACCGGGATAGGGAGCCTGCATCACCCAAATGGCGAAATGTCCCCCCCCCAAGTTTTGCAAGGGGGCGATCGCAATACTTAGACAGGGAACCTCAGAGATTGACATGGAGCATTTCCGAGTTGCAAGGCCACCAGTAGACAGGAAATGAGGAGGACTGGCCTAGGCACGCCCGTAACCTTGGCCTGTTGGCCCCCCGACGCCCACGCTTACCTACGATCGCCCCCGACGCCCCCTATTGTGACAAAAATGACGTTCAATCGTCTGACGCTTCGTGACAACTGAGGGCTATGAGCGACCCAACCAACCCGTGGGGGAAGTGTTTTCAGTGTACGCTAAATCTCCCCTGGTCCGGCAGCCCAGTCCGGGAGCGGGTTGAGTTCAAATACCTCTAGGGGTTGGGACTTACCCTTCAGGGCCAGTTTGCCCAAGGGGGCCGTGGCAAAGCGATCGGCCACGGCATGATAGACCGACTCCGTTAGCAAAATCTGGTTCGGGCTGGCCCGTCCCATCAAACGCGCTGCCGTGTTCACGGCATCCCCTAGGACATTAAACTCGCGGCGACCCCTGGGTTCACCAATTTCTGCGGCAAAGACGGGACCTTGGGCAATGCCAATCTGGCAGGTGAGGGCGGAGGTTGGGCTGAACGGGAGCGGTGTTAGGGTGTTTTGGATCAGGGTACGGATGGTCAGCATCGCCGTAGCCGCCCGAAGGGCATTGTCACTGTAATAGTGGGGAATGCCGAAGTAGATCATCATGTCCGAACCCGCTAGGTGGTAGGTGATTTTCTTGAGAATGCCCCCCTGACTTTCGGCGGCAGCGTTGATCAGGGCGAACAGGCGTGAAAAAGACTGGATCAGGGGAGGCAGGCTTTCAGGCGTGGTCAGATCCGCCTGCTCCGACAGCCCGCGAATACTGACAAAGGCCACGGTGGGCGTGGTGAATTGGGGGGGGAGTTGGCGATTGGCCGTGTGCTCCACCACGTGGGTCAGCAGTGCCGATGGTAGGTAACAGGTCAGGGGTTCTAGTTGATCCAGGGTTTCGGTAATGGCTGCCACGATCGCGGGGGGACTGCGATCGAACAAAATGTTACTCGCTGCCCGCCGGCGGGAGGGGACCATATCGTATTCGCCCAACTGCTCCGGGCTGAGATCATCTCGCACCAGGCAGTAGCCCGGACGCCAGGGGTCAAAGCGGAACAGGCCCTCCACCTGCTGGGCCGTCGCGGCGGATAGGCAGACACGCCCCACCTGCCCATTGCCTTCACAACCTTTCGCCAGTTGTACCGATCGCCCCAACAGGACGTGTTCCATGCGTAGGGGTGTCCCAATATCAGCCCGGAGAAAACGCCCCCGATGAATCCCTACGCGCATCTGGAGGGTATACACGCCCCCCGCGATCGGCAAATTGGTGAATTGCTCCATCGCCCGCTGCATTCGTAGCCCTGCCCGGATCGCCCGTTTGATATCTCGATGCTGGGGGTCCGCTGGAAATTGGGCCAGCATGGCATCCCCCGTAAATTCGAGCAGATTCCCGCCAGACTTACTCAGGATCTCGATCATTGCCGTGAAGTAGGTATTCAGTTGGGTCAACATCGCCTTGATCCCAACCTGCCCACAGCGGGCATTGGCCTCCATCAGGGGCGTAAATCCAGCCAGGTCGGTAAACAAGAGGGTCCCTTCCTGCCACTCCCAACGCAATTGTCCCGGCAGCGGCGGTGATTGGGCCACTTGCCGGGGTACATAGTCATGCAAAATCCATTGCAGCGCTCGCAGATGCTCAAATACCTGCATGACGATCTCTGGGGACTGATCCATCCAGGCTGCAATGTAGAGTTCTGGGGGGAGGAGCGATCGCAGGCGAGGGGCGATCGGCCTGAGCAATAGGGAGGGGTCATCCGGATGCATAGAGTAGCGCTAACTCCATCCCAGGCCAGTGGGGGAATGAGGACAAAATATAGAGAATGGCCGAATTGCAGCGAGAGCCGTGCAAGCCGAGAGAATTACCGGGACAATAGGCACCCAACCATTACCCCAGTTGCGATCGATGGGCCGGTAGACTGCTTAATGCAACCACAGAAGCACACCTAGGATTAGGGTAGCGGCTCCCAATGCCACCCAGACAAACTGGTTATCTTTTGTTTCAACTGACCCCAGCTCTACAGGCGGGGTCGGCGGGCGAACGGAAGACGATCGGGGTTTAGGCGTATTGGCTCCCCATTCGCCCCTCACGGGATTCTCCGATAACCGGGATAGATCCGGAATCTGGCTGCACCATTCAGGCTGCCGGGACAAGGCAGGCGCTTCCAGGATGTAGAGTAGCCGCTTACCCTGTTTCCGGACAGCAACGTTGGGGTGTTGGCTCAACTGCCGACATAGATCGATCGCCAGGGGTTGTTGTTGGTTGGCTTCATAGGCGATCGCCAGCCAGAGACGGACCTCGCCACCCAGGGGGGATTGGACGGGGGTGAGGGTTGCTGCTGCTTGCAGTTGGGCGATCGCCTGTCGATAGGCACCCTGTTCCACATAGGTTTTCCCCTCGCGGTAGTGGGTGCGGGCAGTTTCTAGACTAGCCACTTCAGTCATGGTGTTTTCTTGCGTCCCCTGCTGTCCTGTGTTGGTGGTTATGGGCCAAGGTATCGTGTTTGCTAGGGCCTTACGCTCGATCGTATAGCAGTTTTCAGAGCTGTTTAAGAAATGGCAGGCGTTAGCCTTCAGATTGTCCAGGCGTGATCAAGGTTGGTTACAATCAGGCTCAAAGCTGTGATTGGATATGCTTTCCCTTGTCCAAGCAATCTCCCCTTCAGGATCTAGGCCGTTGGAGTCAGCGTTGTGGGGTCGCGCTGATGATCGGTGGGCAAGCCTTGCTGCACCTCCTTCAGGGCCGCATCCATACCCGGAACCTTATGGAGCAGTTGTCAAGCGTGGGACCCCAGTCCTTACTGGTTGCCCTCCTGACGGCGGTGACGATCGGCATGGTTTTTACTATTCAAGTCGCTCGTGAGTTCATTACCTTTGGCGTCGGGGATGCCGCCGGGGGCGTATTGGCGTTGGCACTTCTGCGGGAATTAACCCCGGTGATTACAGCCGTGATCCTGGCGGGACGGGTCGGATCGGCCTTTGCCGCCGAAATTGGGGCGATGCAGGTGACCGAGCAAATCGACGCCCTGTATATGCTGAGAACGGACCCGATCGACTACCTGGTGATTCCCCGGCTGCTGGCCTGCTGCATCATGTTGCCGATCTTGACGGTGATTGCCTTTGTGGCAGGGATGGGCGGCGGCGTTTTTGTGGCGGTTAACCTCTACCAACTGCCCATGCGCAACTTTTTGGAATCCGCCCAGAGCTTTTTAGGGACCTGGGATCTGTGCAGTGCCCTGATTAAAGCGGTGGTCTTTGGGGCCATTATTGCGGTGGTGGGTTCCAGTTGGGGCCTGACGACGACCGGCGGAGCGAAGGGGGTCGGCCAATCGACGACCACGGCGGTGGTGACGGCCCTGCTGGCGATCTTTGTCACGAATTTTTTCCTCTCCTGGCTGATGTTCCAGGGGTTAGGGAGTGCTGTGCTGCGTAATTTCTGACGCCAACGGTCACCGTTAACAACCACCGTTGTCCCGCTTACAATGGGTTTAGGAAACATTGCTGTTACGGAATCTTGCCTTAACCCATGACTGCTACGTCCCCAACCGGGTCCTCGTCAGCGAACGCGACAGTCACCCTAGCGCCTAGCTTTGCCTTGCCGATCGCCCTCATCCTGCTGGCCCTGCCGTTGCTCCTGGTGCAACCGATCGTGAGTGCGGCGATCGCCCTATTTGGCCTCTTTTTGACGCTGCAAGCGGCTACCCTGCGCCTGCAATTTACCCCAACTGCCTTGGATATTTATCGGGGTGAGCAACGGATTCGCAACTTTCCGTACCAGGATTGGCAACACTGGCAGATTTTCTGGCCGCCGCTGCCCATTTTGTTCTATTTCCGGGAAGTCAACAGCATTCACTTCCTGCCGATCCTGTTTGATCCTAAACTATTGCAGACCTGCCTCTCGCAGCGTTGCCCTGTGAAATCAGCCCTATGAACGAAGAAGTATCCCGTCCGTCGCAACCCAATGCTGAATTCATTGAACCGGACACCCCCAAACTAGACATCCCCCAAGCCAAGGCGACGCCAGGAGACACCACGGCTGCGTCAGTGCTCCCATCCAGCCCAGGGATCTCGCCAGAGATGACCCCGCCGTGGCCTGCGACGGATGCCGATCGCCAACCTGAGCCTGAGCGGGCCACGAATACTGTGGGTAACGCTACGGCAGTTCATGCCCCCGTAGCTCATGACCCCGTATCGGAGGCGGTGGCCGATCTGGCCCAACGGGTGGCGGATTTACGAGCGCAGGAAATCACCCTGAAGCAAGCGATCGCGGCTCTTCAGGTCACCTATACTCAAACGGTGCAGGAACAACTGGCGGAGGCCCAGACAGCGGTCAAACGGTTGATGCGCGAGAGCCTCCATGACCTGGAACATCGGCGGCAAACTCTGCAATTGTCGGTCGAGCAGTTGGAACGGCGGCAGGAGCGGATTCGGGCGGAGATGCGTACCACCTTTGCGGGCACCTCCCAGGATTTAGCGATTCGGGTGCAGGGGTTTAAGGATTACCTGGTGGGGAGTTTGCAGGATTTGGTCACGGCGGCGGAACAGTTGGAGTTGGTCCGGGATGCGGCAGAGTCGGCTCCCGCTGCCCCGGAGGTTACTGCTCCCCCGCCCCCCGCGAATCCCCAGTTTGCGGAACAAACTTTCCAGGAGCAGGTCAAGCGCATTCGCCGCCTGCTGGATCAATATCGCAGCCAACCGGACTACTACGGTTCGCCCTGGCAGTTGCGCCGCACCTTTGAGCCGATTCATGCCGATCGCGTCTCGGATTGGTTTTTTACCCAGGGGGGCCGGGGGGCACTGCGATCGCTCGGTAGTCGTTTGCAAAATGTCCTAGTGGCGGCGGCGGTGATTTCCATCTTGCATCGGCTGTATGGCGATCGCCTGCGCACGCTGGTTCTGGCCAATACGCCTGAACGGTTGGGGGACTGGCGACGGGGGTTACAGGATTGTCTGGGGATTGCCCGGACGGATTTTGGGCCGAACGCGGGGATTGGGCTGTTTGAGTCACCGGAATCCCTCGCGATCAAGGCGGAACGGATTCAAAAAAATGGGGATTTACCCCTGATCCTGATTGATGAAACGGAGGAAGTGATCAGCCTTGCGTTGCTGCAATTTCCCCTCTGGTTAGCCTTTGCCCCCGATCCGCGATCGAGCAGTTATTTGTGAGTTAGCTGATTCTGCCCAGCGATGTTGCACGCTTGTTTCAGTTGCGGCCTTTACCCTCAAGCGGCTGCCGCGATCGCGGTTTCGAGTAACTCCCGAATGCCTAAGGTGGTGCCCCACTGGCGAAGGTAGTCAAACTCTAGGCTGTCGTGTTGAACTTTAAGGACACCCAGGACATCGCGCCATTGTTTCTCCGATTGGCTCCGTTGCCCCCAGAGGAGCTTAGCCAGAATCAGATCTTCGGGGGCAACCATCCAGAATTGGTCGGTAGTGGTCAGGCTAATGGCTTCGAGTCGGCGACGGGCTAATTTGGAACGATCGAAGTCGGTATTAGCGTTAAGAACAATGTCCGCATTGAGGAGTGTTTGCATATGGGTAATACTCAATACTCGTCCTCGTCCGGATTGAATATCTTCTACGGCTCCATGTGGACAGTAGAATCCTGCTGCTTCTAGGGCGGTGACCAGGGTGTTAATTTCCGACCCCCCAACTTCAACCACAATGTCTAGATCACGAGTGGTTCGGGGTTCACCGTAGGCGATCGCGGCTACCCCACCAGTGATGTAGTAGGCAATAGAGAGCGATTCCAAGATTTCATGTAACATCTGGGCAATTTCACCAGGGTCTTGAATCCACATATCTTTATGGCTGGTTGGGGTTAATGCGGGTGTCCATTTGTCTTGCAGAACGGCTTGGGCAAAGTATTCTGGGGCTAAATGACCACGGGCTTTCTCAATACCACGTAATGATATGGCTTTTGCCCAGCGAATCATCTGAGCAGCCATTGTAAATCGCTCAGCCAGTGTTTTTTGCCGGAGCAGTTGGAAGAAGTAGCGATCGCTGGCTTCTGAGGTGTCGATCGATTGGGGTTGGTAGGCCATAGGTTTCAGGTGGCTTAGCTTGGGGGGTTGCCTAGGTTGCGAATCAGAAACCGGACTTCCTCTAGGAGGATATTGAACCGCTCGTTGGTTTCTTTGAATCGCTCATCGCTTTCTTCTAATTTGCGCTGGATGGCGGCGAATTTGCGATCGTGTTCTTCAAACTTACGGTTATAGACTTCCTGTTGGTGCAACATCAGGGTGGTGGTTTCAATTAAGGCGCTGACGGCTAGGCGCAGGTCAATTTGCTGGTTTTCCAGTTTGGCGAGCCGTTGTTCAGTTTCTTCAGTCATGGCGGTGTCCTCTGGGTTGATCGGGTGATGACAAGTTTTTGTAGCCAAAGGGCCAAACGATCAGGGGCTAATGATTTTCCGAGGGAGATGCTACACGATTCTCCGCTGGAGACGCTACGCGAACGCGGTGATGGGAATTAAAATATCGGGGAAAGCGAGGGGGGCGATCGTCCCTTCTGTTAGCGTGATGCGAGTGTTGTAGTCGCCATGTTGGGGATCGCGAAAGACAATCAGTTGTTGGGTTTGTAAGTTAACAACCCAGTATTCGGGAATTTGGGCTTCGGCATAAAGCTTGCGCTTGATTTCCAAGTCTTGGGCTAGGCTGGCATTGGCGTATTCGATTAGCCAGAAAATATTTTCGGGATAGGGATGATGGCTGAGGTATTCCCGCCCTAAGGGTTGCACAACAGCAATATCTGGCTCTGGTTCAGAAGTATCTGAGAGGGTGATGGGTTTAGCAGGGCGAACCAATGCCCGATCGCCCAACCGTTGGACTAAATAATTACCAGATGCCGTGCTGAAGTACGCATGGGGTTTACCTTCGGGGGCCATCTCGACAATTTCTCCGTGAATCAGTTCTACCGGGCGATCGTCGAGAATGCCCGCTGCAATCATGGCGTGGTAGTCAGCGATCGTCCATTTGGCGGTGGTAAGGGTCATGGTCTGTGACTCAGCGGCGTGGCTCAGCATAGTCTGTTAAATCCCATTTTAGGGCTTCCTAATGGGGCAGAAAGGGTCTCGGCTGTCTCAGGCGGATGCTGGCTAGTTTGCCTGTCTCAGCCCGCGATCAGGAGCAGGATATCTGGTAGGAATTGCAGATACTCTAATTATGTTCCTTTCTGCAATAGTCCTTGATGCGGTTCAGAAAATCAGCCGCTTGGCTTAAGGCTGCTTTTGCCTCTTCAGCAGAGACACTAATAAGATCAGCATAGTCAACTGATCGCATCTGCATAAAATTGCTGGTTTAGTAAGAGTTCGCCAGACTCTAGGGCGTTCTGTGCCTGTTGGAGACGTGCATTGACTAGATGTTTAATATCCTCAGATTGGCTCATGCGGTAATACCCTCTTCCAAAATATTTTTGATCAGGGGGCTAGTGGCAATGGGGCTATCCTCGAATTGCTGACGTGAATATTTGATGGTGGTAATGAGGATATCGTGGTTAAAGCCCACTTCCCAGGCAATGTTACTAATCTGCTCCCAAGTGGGTCGATCGAGGGTTTCCAGGACAACGCAGATATCGAGATCGGAGTCGGGTTGGGCATCGCCTCTGGCGCGGGAGCCAAAGGCCCAAATTTGGGCGCTGGGGTGGTGTTGGCGCACTTGGGTAGAAAATTCCTGCAAGATTTGTCGATCGCGATCGTTCATTTTTGATTAGTCTCTTGTCATATTAATAAACTTCGTCATGGGTGCCAATATCGAGCAAAACAATCATTTCATTCTGGGACTCAGGATCTATCTCAATTGAAAATACGATTCGGCAGTCATAGCCGCAGGAGCAGGCTTGCAGCCCTGAAAGCTCACCCTTGAGGGAATGGGTACCGAGTTGAGAAGTAAACACGTCCGCCTCCATCTGTTGTAGGGTTGCTTCAATCCGTTTCTGGCGTTTGGTGTTGCGGGCGACAAATTTACGGTAAGATCGCTTAAATTTTGAGGTGAGTATCAGTTGCCTCATTCGTCGTCTTCGTCCAGGCTATGTCGCAATTCAGTGATGATGGCTTCGGCTGACTGGGGGAGAAAGTGGCCAGCGCGGAAGGCGGCTAAGGAAATGTGTGCATCCTGGGCAATTTCTTGACGCCGAGCGTCGATGAGGCGATTTTGAATGATTTCAACGAGCATAGCTTGCTGCTCTAGGGGCAGTTGGCTAACGGTGTTAAGGGCGTTTTCCAGTGGGGTATTGGACATTGGTTTTGCATGGGATGGGTTAACTTTAATTGTATGGGAGCGATGGCGTTCTGTCCTGATTTCCAGTAATTTCCACTAATTTTGCACCAGAACGTAGTAGCTCTAGAGCTTCTGGCAAAACCAAACTCAAAATCTCTTGTAGACGGGCATTTGACGTATTGCCACAAGTTAGCCAAATAATTTGTGGGGGTGCTCCCAATCGATCGACTAAATCCACAAAATCACTGTCTTTGGTCATGAAAATAACTCCTTGGGCTTTTGCAGCCTCAAAAATCACGAGATCTTCGGCATCTCGTAACCCAAGATCACGTAAAGTTTGTGTTGTTACCGCAAATGTATCTGTAACCCAGGTTGAGATCGCAGGTGACAGGTGTGCATCCAGCCAAATTGTTGTCATGCGATGAAAACAGGATGGTTAAGTTTATGTGATGCATAGGCAAGCGATGCTCTTAAATCATCCATTTCCAGATCGGGCAGTTCCTCCAAAATTTGTTCAGCACTCAGTCCTGCGGCAAATAAATCTAAAACATCAGACACTCGAATTCTCATGCCACGAATACAGGGACGACCGCCACACTGTTTGGGATTTACTGTAATTCGTTCAAGCAGCTTTGACATGTGAAGAATCCTCCTTAGAAGACTCTATATTAAATGATCTGTTCGATAGTCGCCAACCCGGATGCGATAGGCAGTGTCGTTTCCTCGTAGTTTTTTCAAGTTAGCGATTTCTGTGGGATCGATCGCAGCGGGGATTTCTTCAAAGGCTAGATGTTTAATTATTTCATAGGCAGGGGTTTTCTTCAGTGACTTCAGGTCGCGAATGAAACTGGGTAAATAATCAGTCTTCACTGTTGAGTTCCTGCAACGCCTGGTCTAAGGTTAGGGGAATTTCATGGCGGACTGCTGTCATGTTTTGATATAGGGTCTCATCTGCCAGGGCTTCGAGTAATTTCTCGTAGTCGTCAATGTTCAGAATGACTTTGCAAATTTTGCCGTGGGAATCGGTAATGAACTCTTGGGCAAAGGGATAAGAAGCTGTGTTTTCCATGAGTCCAGGTTGTAAGGTACCGTTCTGATTTCATTGTATCCCGATTGTCAATACCTTGTTCAGAAGGCGTAGGGGCGGGTTGCGCCAGAATTTCCCTCGCAGACAGATCATCTTAATAAACCCGCCCAATCCAGGAATCAGAATGCGCAGGGACAGGTTGCACCCACATCTTTCCCGCAGACCGATCGCCTTAATAAACCCACCCCATCCAGGCATCAGAATGCGTAGGGGCGGGTTGCACCCAAATCTTTCTCGCTGACCGATCATCTGGATAAACCCGCCCCATCCAGGAGGGGGCAGGTTTACCGATCTTTTCTGTGGGAAAGCAAGCATTATTCCGAACCTGCCCCTACCATAGGTAACCATTAATTATAATTGGGCAATCAAAACAATAATGATCAGACCAACTAGGAACCAGACCCAAATTGGAATAGGTTTTCTGGCTGAGTTTGAGGGTGTTTCGTTGTTGCTTTGAATCTCCTTAAGTTTTTCCAATGCATCGTTGCGGAAAAACTCGAATTCAGTGTCTTTGGCAAGTTCAGCAGCCCGTTCTAGAGATGAGATCGCGCCTATCTGATCGCCCAGTTGTAATTGCACATCGGCCATGAATCGTACCAGAAGTGTTGAATCTTAAGATTTTATTTTCTAAAAATAGACACACTAATCC
>JBBILC010000071.1:21952-27033 GCA_037445115.1 Coleofasciculaceae cyanobacterium bin_20 | reverse complement strand
TTCAGGACGATTTTTTCCCACAGTTCGCGATCGACATAGACCGGACTGGGCAGGGGTGAACAATCGACGGCTAGGGTTAACCCCGCCCGTTCGATGAGCGATCGAAAGGTACTCGCCAATTCGGCGGTAAAGCTAGCCAGATCGGTGGGTTCATACATCGCCTGCATCCGTCCGGCTTCAATGCGCGAGAAATCGAGCAGGGTATTCACCAGTTTGAGCAGCCGCAGGCCATTGCGTTGTGCCATGACCAAGCGATCGTGCTGAATGGGGGGCAGGGGGGATTCGTAATCGGCGAGGGCATCCTCCAGGGGAGCCAGCATCAGGGTGAGGGGGGTGCGGAATTCGTGAGAGACGTTACTGAAGAAGAGGGTTTTGGCGCGATCGAGTTCGGCTAAGGCTTCGGCCCGCTGACGTTCGGCTTCATAGGCACGGGCATCGGCGATCGTGGCGGCAATTTGGCTCGCCACCAATTCTAGAAAGCCCTGGTAATCATCATCTAGGGCACGACGGGCATTAATTCCGGCAATCAGCAGTCCCGTGGGTTGCGTCTGACCGGGGGAGGCGACGGGGAGTACGAGGGCCGTATGGGGCGATTCGGGCCAGGGACCCACTGCCAGCGGCCCAAAGCGATCGATCACATCGGTGATGGTCACGACTTGGGCCTGTTGAGCCACTTGGGCCAATGGCCAGGGCTGACCGTTGTGGGTGTCTCGTAGGGAAAGCACCGAGGGACTGGCTGGGGTATCCGGGGCCAGTCCGGTTGTCCCCGCCAGATGGGCCGATTCGCCGTTGGCGTCGATCATGTACAGCAGGGCAAAGGGAATGTCGGCAGGATTATTAGCCAACATATTGAGGGCGATCTGGCAGGCCGCGTCCGCCGTTTTAGCCTGACCGGCTTGGGCGGCTAAGTCCCGGAGGGTACGCAACCGCCGCTCCCCAACCACCTGGGATGTCGTTTCGGTACAGGCACAAAATACCCCTCCGACGCCTCCACTTTCATCCCTGACCGGGCTGTAGGAGAAGGTGAAGTAGGTCTCTTCCAGGTAGCCATAGCGGGTCATCACCAGCAGCAAATTTTCCGCCCAGGTGGATTCCCCCATCCCCATGACCCGTTCCGCCATCACCCCCACCACATCCCAAATCTCCGCCCAGCACTCCTGGGCCGCCTGCCCCAAAAACTGGGGATGCTTCTTCGCACCCAACACCGGGCGATAGGCATCGTTGTAAAGATTGGCGTGGTGCGGTCCCCACCAGAGGAACATGGGGTAGCGGGAATTCAGGATCAGGCTGACGGTGGTCCGCAGGCTTTGGGGCCATTGTTCCACCGGACCCAGGGGCGTTTGCGACCAGTCGTGCGATCGCATGAGGTGACACATTTCTCCTTCGCCAGCAAATAAGCGATCGCGGAGCACTGCTTCCGTTGCTTCCACCACCTGAATAACTCCTATATCAAGCTTGGCAACTGCTGTGATCGGCCCGAACTTCGCCCTGACCGGATCATCTCTCAGGCGTGAATGCAATAGCTCGAAAATGGGGCACTGGCTCCTGGCTAGGTTATGGCCTCTGTTCGGCTTTACACCTTACGTCGGATATTATTTGATCAAATTATCCTGTAATTGTCAGTAGGGTGTAGCAGCCTGTCAAAAAATTTATCCCTAACGGGCATCTCGAAAAATACCCATCCTGTGCTCCCAAGCAACGTGATCCCGTCGGTTGGGGCAGTTGAACTGCCCCCATCCCCGATTAATCAAAGTGCCCTAACGTTCAGGCTATTTAAACAAAGTTAATAACTCGACTAAGATTTCCTGAGGACCTCAGTCAACAGAACAGGGGGGCATCTCCCTATTGGTTAGCCATATTCAAGTTGAATAAAAAAGGCACACTACTTTTCGTATCCCCATTGAGGACCAGAACCTTGGGCATTTGGGCACCCCCTTGCTTCCAGGCTTCGATCGCTTCCTTTTGCAACACTAACTCACCTCCCTGGGCCTTCAGGGTTTCTGCCAAAAGGCGTTGGGCTTCCGCCTTTCCCTTCGCCCGATTGACCTCCGCTAGGGCTTCCTGTTCTGCCTGTTGGGCAACATAAACGGCCCGTTGGGCCTGTTGTTCGGCAATTTGTTTTTCCTCAACGGCCCGCGTAAAGTCTTTGGAGAAGTTGAGGTCAACAACACTCGTATCCAGCACAATCACTGCATATTTTTCCAAGCGTTCACTCAGGGCATCGTCAAAATCCTGTTTCAGTTGTGTGCGTTGGGTAATGGCCTCTTCGGCAGTCCGTTTAGCAGCGGCAATTTTGAAGGACTCCTGGGTTTGGGGCGCAATAATCTTGGAAACTAGATTTTGCAGGGTCCCCTGGCTACGGCGGATTTGAACAACCTGGGTGGGATCAAGACGGAAATTGATCGCAAAACTGGCGGTCAAATCCTGGAGATCCCGTGTGGCGCTCTGGGCTGGTACTTCAAATTTTTGGACGGTCACGTCATACACATCGACAGCGGCAATGAGGGGAGGCTTAAAATGAATGCCTTCGAGTAACGCCCCATCGCGGGCTTTGCCTAAAATACTCAAAACACCTGCTTCCCCAGGGTGAATGATGACAAAGGCGTTGAGACCCAGGATAAGCAGACAGGTGGCGGCTAGGACCGCCAAAATGGTGGTGAGGTTGTCTAGGGGTTGCTGGTTGCGGCTCATGGTTAATAATGGGTGCTAAACGCCTGGCTACTGGCTCCCAACCTGAAAATGTACACTGATTTCTTTACAGGCACCGATTTTAGGCACCGATTTCAGGCACCGATTTTAATAATGCGATGAGTTCTACCTTCTTTAATTTAGAGTAGCCTGCTAGCCCATACTCTTTCGCCAACTTCTTGAGTTCTGGCGTCGGTAGGTCTTCCAATTTTTGGCGTTCTGGTTTTGATCCTTCTGCTAAAGGGGATAGGGAAAATACCTGTTTCAAAGCATCGAGCTTCTTACCCTTTGTGATGCCACATTTTAGCGTGGATATGGGTGATAGATCTGCCCAATAAGATTTGTCTGCTTCCTCAAGGTGATTGGTTACCTTTGCCAGATCTATGCCCTTCAAAGGACTGCCTGGTTGTCCCATTACATAGCGCAATGCCGCCTCAATTATTTCGCGTGAGGCTGATCTTAAATTAACCTTAGGTACGATTTCCTGGCTCAGTATCTTTGCCTGCTGAATATTGTCTTCATGCGGATCGATCACAATGCACCACACCTTATCAAGATCTGCCGCATTAGCCGCAGCATAGACAAAATGGTTGCTCACCACCTGGTATTGATAATCGCCCGTTTCCTGAACTACGATCGGTACCCAGTTGCGCTGTTCTGGCGTATGTTGCAGGCTAGCCGCCGCTGCCGCCAGCATAAAAGTAGGGGGAGAAAATTCTTGTCCAGGTTCAATATCCGCTAAGGGCAGTAGCATCAGCTTACCGATATCATCAAACCTACCCATACAGAAAATACTCCTTGGCTAAACTGATGTACTGTTCGCGGGCACTTTTGTTCGTAAACGCTGCGGGTAAATTTTGGAAAGCCGCACCCGCAACTGAAGCATAACCAGGGATGGAAAAAATGGTACGGTCTAACCCCCCTTTTACAGCTTTAGGATAAAAGTAAGGTAGTAGATTAAATTCAAACTCTTTCTTAGTATGGCTGATAATTCTGTCAATTTCTTTGTGGGCAACAGACGCTTGAGCATCAGTGATGGTTTCGCCGTTGAAAAAGATTGGTAAGGCAATCGGGCCACCATCATCTCGGTTTTGACGTGTTTCAGGGATATAGGATCGAATCACTTTGGCCGCGTTGTGCAGCGAAGCCATCCCATTATGCTTGGCTGGGATTAATACCACGTCAGCAGCATAGATACCGCTCTGGGAGAAAAACATCCACTGGGTAGGGCAGTCGATCAAAATATAGTCGTAGTCATAGATAAAAGCTGAGAGCAAATCCCGTAGCCGTCGGCTGCCACCTTGAATTTTATTCACATTCTGATCATCATTGAAGGCATCCATCCCATTATCCGCAGGCAAAACATCCATCAAATGAAATTTTTTGCCATTCTTTTCTACATCAAACGGGACAACTGCCTCCCGCACATCCAAGTCTCGATTTTTTAAACAGTCAGAGAGCGTAGCCCCTTGGCAATTAAGGCGGAATGATCTTGTCAAATCCTGTTGAGAATCAAAATCTACGACAAGTACCTTTTTCCCTTTGCTCCTTAAGATCGCTGCCAGGTTTGAGGTTGTTGTTGTCTTGCCCACACCACCTTTATTGTTGTAGACACAAATGGTTAAAGCTCTGGGCGATCGCTCTAGATGCTGCTTAAACCGCTGAACAATACTGCGAATATTATTCTTATCTATGGCCAGAGTGCGAGTCGTAGGCACCACTACTTTGCCATGCCGACGTAATAATTGCACATGGCTGGCATTCGTAATAATGCCCCATTGTGTTCTAGCACAATTCTTGCCCATAAGATATTTATGTAATTGCTTACGCGCCTGGAGATATTGGGGAGTCCCTTCCGGTGCACCAGGAAACTGATCCTGTAAATTAATTTTAGTACCACTACTGTTAGCCCTAGCCTTAGCTTCCAACAAGATCTCTGGATTGAGCTTGTCGTGCATGAACTCTGGCTCGCCATCGACATTTCGCCGCGCAGCACAGTCTACGCTGCCATTGCCTGTGCTGAACTCAGGAATGATTTCTGAGGAGCTAAACCCTAGGGCTGTTAATAGCGGAAAGGCAAATTCCTTAACAATCAGCGATTCATTGCTTTCATGTGGCAATAAGCTATCGAGAATTTCGTCCCAGTTCATAATTCGTAACTTACTGGCTGTTGCTAGTGCCGGGGTAAGCTGCCAGCCCCGTTTAGAGTAGCCCCAACCCCCCCGATCGCTGTCCCTGTATAATAATAAGGATAGGAGAGTGAGCGTGAAAAACGATAAAAAAATTTACTCATCATAACAAATATTATCCCCAAAGACGCCCTCCTCAGTTAACGACACCATGCCTTTTCCTGCCCCTAATGAACTTTTCCCTGTGACAGTTGTTGGTGACGT
>JBBILC010000071.1:0-21942 GCA_037445115.1 Coleofasciculaceae cyanobacterium bin_20 | reverse complement strand
TACCTCATCCAGACTCCACCTCGACTAACAGTGCAGGTTGTTGTCCCGTTTAAACAATGCTGGGAAAAACTGTGTCGCCAGTCCCCCCTACCGAAGCGGCTGATTCTGGATATGGGGCGCACAGTTTTTATGGACAGTAGTGGGGTTGGCGTGTTGGTCCGTATCGTCAGCTTGTCCCAGGTACAAAACAATATTGAAACTGTTCTTTGGAGCTTAAATGATCAACCGAAAACTGTCTTGAAAGTCAGTGGCCTATTCCAGTTTTTCCAAATTGACGATCGGACGACCGCGATCGTGACTGCTGACTTGATGAATGCAGAAGATCCCCTATTGGCCACCCATCCCTCCGTGCGATCGCGCTGGAAACGGTTGATGGATATTGGTGGCGCGATCGTAGGTCTATGGATTACGGGACTATTGCTTCCCTTCATTGCGCTAGCCATCCGTTGGGAAAGTCCTGGTCCGATTTTCTTCGGGCAAATTCGCTTGGGATTAACGGGGCAGCCCTTTCGCATGTGGAAGTTTCGCTCAATGGTCATTAACGCCGAAGCCCTTAAAGCCGCCATTCCCAACGAAGCCTCCGGAGCCATTTTCAAAAATCAGAACGATCCCCGCGTTACCCGTGTGGGTCGCTTTCTCCGGCGCACCAGTTTAGATGAATTGCCCCAGTTCTGGAACGTCTTGCGGGGAGAAATGAGTTTGGTCGGCACGCGCCCGCCCACCCCTCAGGAGGTAGGTATCTATGAAATTCCCCAGTGGCAACGCTTGGATGTCAAACCAGGTATGACGGGCGAATGGCAGGTGAATGGCCGTTCCCAAGTCCGCAATTTTGAAGATATTATTGCCCTGGATTTACGCTATCAAGAGAATTGGAGCCTTTGGTATGATTGCCAACTCCTCTTGAAAACCCTCTGGGTTGTTTTCCAGAAAAATTCCGGGGCTGTCTAAGGTCGGACGACTCACGTCCCCCCTCCCACGATCGTCACAATTTCCAGCCGATCGCCGCCCTGCATCACCGTTGTGGGCCAAAACTGGCGGTGGAGAATTTCACCGTTGTATTCCACCGCAATCAGACGCGGGTTCAGACCCAACTGCGCCAGAAAATCGGGTAGGGTTGTCTGGGGTGGGCAGGTTTTTGGCTCCCCATTGACCTGGATTGAGATCGCAGCTTCCGCACTCCCCATTAACGACTTACCTCCTTGGCCGCCTCGAGGGACCGTAGCTTCCGTGCTTGGGTAAGCTGGGAGAGGAAATACTGGGTAATGAGCGTCGGTTGATCGGCGTCCATAATGGCACGCACAACCGCTACGCGCTCCGCACGGGCCAGCAGCACATCACCGAGGGTTTCCGTATCAATGCCCCCGATCGCAAACCAGGGTAGCGGCGCATTTTCCACCGCATAGCGCACATATTCCAACCCAGCGGGGGACTTATCCGGTTTAGTCGGCGTGGCGAATACGGGACCAACGCCAATATAGTCAGCCCCTTCTTGCACCGCCTGTTCCATTTCCTGGGGATTACTCGTCGATCGTCCAATAATCCGATGGGGACCCAGAAGTTGACGGGCAAAGGCGATCGGGACATCCCGTTGCCCCAAGTGTACCCCATCCGCATTGACCGCTAAGGCGAGATCGATGCGATCGTTCATGATAAACAGCGCCCCGTAGTGGTGGCACAGTTGGCGTAACCGCTCTGCCCGTTCGAGGCGCGTGAGATCATCGGCTTCCTTATCCCGGTACTGAAGGAGGGTTACCCCCCCCCGCAGGGCACCCTCGACGATCGCGAACAGATTATCCGAGTCGGCGGTAATCAGATAGAGGGAAGCACTTTCGAGCTTTTGGCGGCGATCGTAGGTCAGTAAACGACTCTCTAACGTATAAACCCGATAGCGAATCTGCTTACAAGCTTCGCTCATCTTAGGGTCATAAAGCTTGCTGTATTCCTCCAAAACTCGCAGGGCTTCCTGTACGCGTGCCAGGTTGACCGATAGCACCTGGGGTAGATCCGATCGCTGTTGCTCGGCTGGGTGGGTTAATTCCGTGCCTGGATCATCCGGGGTATTGCGAGCCGCCCGCATTTCAGGACTTTGCCATTGCCCCAACTCCTGTCGCAAGCGCTTGCACTCTTCCGTAAGCTGGGACTGATTGAGGCCAAAGCGACACCACTCTTCAACAATGCGCAAGCCTTCCCGTGCCCGGTCGAGGTTGGCATCGAGAATCCGGTAGGTAGCAGGTTGCATTAACTGGCTCAGGCTACGTCCTGCATTCATGAACAGCGTCCCTAATTCTGACTCAATCGTATCAGTCTAGTTCGGCGATCGGGCCTTGCCTAGGGTTAGGGGTGGCGCAGTTGGATATTTCAGCCCATGAATCAACCGTGGGGTCGGCATCCTGCCTGCCCGTGTCAACCCAGTCACAGCCGGGACGGCCCAGTCACAGCCGGGACGGCTATCCCACAAGCAATGGGGGCATCCCACTTGGGTGCATCCCACTTTTGCTACCCTCACCCTAAATCCCTCTCCCAGGACGGGAGAGGGACTTGAAAATCTGGCTCCCCTTCGCCCCTTTTGGGAGAAGAGGTTGGGGGATGAGGGCTGTATGTTGCCAAACTGGGATGCTCCCTCCCACTTTTGCTACCTTCACACCCTTGGATTTTGCGATCACCTCTTGTCCTCTGTGCCGATGTGGTGAACAGAAAACCGCACAGACCCAGAGAGCACAGAGAGAATTCTTGAACCGCAACGGCTATCCCACAAGCAATAACTGGGGCACCTATCCCACCGGAGGGTTAAATTTCCGCAACGGCCCGCTCCACTAGGCGACGGCCTAGGGTTTGGATGCCCGTATGGCGGTAGTACTTAACATTCATGTCTAGTAGTGCCCCCACATAGTCCGCCTTGTCGTCGGTGAACTCAACCACGCTGCGTAGGTTACCTAGCAACTTGTCACGGGTAATCCCGTGGGAGGATACAAAGGTTTCCATCCAGCCCCGTGTTGTGGCGAAGCTTTGGGTGATGAAGTTCAATTTCCCCGCCGGGTTGTTGCCGGGGATGAGGTCTTTAACCCCTTTGAAGGTCGGGTTGCTGTCCAATTCTGTGGCCGTGGTACCTGTCAGGGTATTGAGGGCTTGTTCGGCAAAGGTGGGTCCCAGGGGAATGATGCCGTCAAAGCAAACCAGGGCCGCCATCCGCATCAACGACTCCCCGCTGTAGTCCGCGATCGCGGCAAGAAAATCGCCGACGCTATCCCCCGGAATGCCATTGATCTGGCAGAAGGCCACAATCTCCGTGACGAGTTTGACGCCCAAATCAATACTTTGGGCCTTTTCAGGCTTGGGGGTGAAATTCTGCAAAAAGCCGAGGAAGGTATCCTGGCCAATCCGGTTCGCCAGTGCCGCTGTCCCCAATAAACCAGAGGCCGAATCAACGGTCTCATAGAGCCACAGTGCCCGTTGGTAACCCTGAGACTTGTCATTAAACAGGGTAACGGCTCGTTCACCGATCTGTTTCACTAGGGCGGGATCGGTTTCCCCTGTGACGGTCCGAATAGTGTTGTCGAAACCAACCAGATTCTGCCATTGGCCGGGAATCACAAAGTCCAGTGCCTTCAGGGCCATGACCGTCAAGCCACCTGTGGGTAAGTCATCGACTAATTTATAAATTGCTTGGCTCACGCTGCTTCTCCTTTATTTCAAGTTTGCCAGACCGTTGAGATCAAATTTTTCAAGCCAAGCCACGCGATCGGCACGGGTAAACCCATCATCGCGGGACAACACCTTCACCTGATAGCGATCGCCCACTAAGACTGCTGTTGCCTGAGTTCCCTGATCCACTGCCGGATAGCCACCAATTTTTTCCGTACTCTGCGCGAACTTAGCGGCAGCCCCGGTGCTCGTGGTGTCGTTAATCGCCAGCATGGCGACATCCTTACCATCCCGCTTCAGCTTATATTCCGCAAAGCCCTTTTTCTCCTGGGCCGGGACCACCTGGTAACCCTCCCCAGAGGCCGGGAAAAAGCGATTGAACTGCGCCCCCTGGGTTGCCTCCGGAGCGACTGCGGGGGCGGCCCCCCGTTGGGTGGTTTCCTCCTGTACCTGGGCATAGGGCGAGGGGGGTGCCGCTGGGCCACAGGCAGTCACCAATAGCAATAGGCTAAGAAAGAGGGGGGCAAGGACCCGCCGCCAACGCACCATCAGCATAGATTTCTCCATATTTCACGTTCCAAATTTCACGTTCCAAAAAGGGTTAAGAATTCAAAATTCAAAATGGGTGGGTTTAGCCAAATTGGCGGTTACGGGGAGGGGGGCGGGATAACCCTGCCAAATTCTAGAGGGGCGGGATCACCAAAATTGGCGGTTACTGGGAAAGATTTAAGATTAACCGGGCCAAATTCTAGAAGGTGGGTTGACCAAAATTGGCGGCTACGGGGGAAGGTTTGGCTAAAATCCGCCCCTATAGGGCCTAACTACTTCGCGATTGGAACTCGACGACGGACTCCCGGATCACGAGGTCATAGCCCGCGAAGAAGTCTTGGCCGAGCAGGCCGATCGCGAGGGCGGGGCTGGCGATCGCGACGGGGACTTGCTGCAACACCCGTCCCCCCACGGCGATCGAGTCCACCCTGCCCACGGGCAGTTGCACATTGGCCGCTGTGGCTGTATTCACCGTGGCGGTGTATTGAGGAACGACGCCTAATTGGCGAGCCATCGCCTGGGTGATCACCGTGCCACTTGCCCCCGTATCCACAATCATCTCAAACGCGTAGCGCCCATTAAACAGTACTTCGATCACGGGGGTCCCCCCCTCGCGACGTTTGATGGCTGTCTGGAAACGGCTGGGTGAGGCTGCCCCATCGCCATCGGGAGTGGTCGCAGCGGCGGCCTGGGTACGTTCACGCAGTGTCTCCGCAGGAGAATCGGGTGGGGTAACGGGGATAAAGGCTCCCTGATCGTTGGTGCGGAGGGCGATCGCGGGGGATGGAGATGGGGCGGGTCGCTGGGCTTGCTGTTGGGCATGGGCACGCTGACGTTGGTAGTCTGCTACCTTGGCAGCAACCTGGGCCTGTTGGGGATGGGTACTGGGTACCTGGTTCAACCAACCGATGGCTGCCTGCCAGCGATCGGCGACCAATTGCCAGTCGTTGGGGGCGGTGGCAGATTGACTCAAGCGGAAGGCACTGGACGCTTTCTCGATCGCCTGGACATAGGGATCAGGAGCCGCAGGGGCCGGTGGTGGGGCCGTGGGGCCAGACTCAGGGTCCACAGGAACGGGACTCGCGACGAGCGGGGGGATTAGCGTAGGATCGGGGCTGGCGCGATCGGTCGTGAGACGACCACAGGCCATCAGGGCGATCGTCCCCAGCAACACCAGCGACCAGCGGGACTCCAGTAGCGAATTAGGAATGACACGGGGCATAGCGCGAAAACACGGAGCGCAACAGTGCCCCTCCATGCTAACGAACCCTGTGAGCACCTGTTGACAAATGCTTGCTGACCCGGATTCCCGTGCGATAATAAATCCTCGATCTTGCGGGCGGCTCAACACTATGGCTTCTGACCCTACTCCGGCAATTCTGGTCCTGGCTGATGGGACCGTTTACGAAGGCTTCTCCTTTGGTGCTACCGGTACCGTGATTGGGGAAGTGGTGTTCAACACCGGCATGACGGGCTACCAGGAGGTGCTCACTGATCCCAGCTATTGTGGTCAGATTGTCACGTTTACCTACCCAGAGTTGGGAAATACGGGGGTTAATCCCGAAGATGAGGAGTCGGCCCATCCCCAGGTACGCGGCGCGATCGCCCAGAACATTGCGGCACGGCCTAGTAACTGGCGATCGACCCAATCCCTGCCCGACTATCTCAAGCAACACCAGATTCCAGGGATCTATGGCATAGATACCCGTGCCCTCACCCGCAAAATTCGCAGCTTCGGTGCCCTCAATGGCGGCATCTCCACTGAGATCCTCGATCCCAGAGAACTCCTCGCCCAAGTGAAGGCGGCCCCCTCGATGGCCGGTCTTAATCTGGTGCCCCAGGTGACCACGGCTGAAATTTACGAATGGACCGAACCCACCGATAGCCATTGGGAATTTAGCCCCAGTGCCCAGGCAAGCACCGCTGATCCCCTACGGGTGGTCGCGATCGACTTTGGAGTCAAGCGAAATATCCTGCGCCGACTGGCTAGCTACGGCTGTCGCGTCATCGTGGTACCTGCTAGCACCCCTGCCGAGACCATTCTGAGCTATGACCCGGATGGGATTTTCCTCTCCAACGGCCCTGGTGATCCCGCCGCTGTTACCGACGGTATTGCCACTACCCAAGCCCTACTAGCGGCCCAAAAACCCATCTTCGGTATTTGCCTAGGTCACCAAATTCTGGGCAGTTCCCTCGGTGCCCAAACCTTTAAGCTCAAATTCGGTCACCGGGGCCTCAACCAACCCGCAGGGCTGCAACGCAAGGTGGAGATCACCAGCCAGAACCACGGCTTTGCCATTACCCCCGAAAGCCTTGCGGACGACATTGAGGTCACTCATCTCAATCTCAACGATCGCACCGTTGCGGGCCTGCGCCACAAAACCCTGCCCTTCTTCTCAGTGCAGTACCATCCGGAAGCCAGCCCTGGTCCCCACGATGCCGATTACCTGTTCGAGCAGTTTATCCAGTCCATGCGCGACTACCGCAACCAGCGACAAGCCCAATCGGCCTAAGCAAGTGCGACGCAAGATCCCAGGTATCTTGCGATCGAGTTAAGTATTTTGATCTAACCAAACTGGGATAGCTTCTACCTGCGTAAAGTCGAGTAACGCTTCGCCCAGGGCTTCGACTTGCTCGATCGAGAGCGATCGTAGACGGGCTTCCATCCCTGGTGACAGCTTGCCGAATCGGCGTTCGAGTTGGCGTTGGACCAAAGCAATTTCCCGTTGGAGGCCCTGTTGGAGGCCCTGTTGGAGGCCCTGTTGGAGGCCCTGTTGGAGGCCTTGGCTCAGAATGTCTTGGTAGATGACGGATTCCTTCACGATCTCCTCCCGCAAAATGTGCTCAATGACTACCTTTTCCAATACTAATCCGGCTAATACTGCCGTGGCGGCGGTGACGTTGCTTTTATGGACTGGATCGGACAAGGTGTCGATCTGTTGAGCCACACGCCGGAGGGTTTGCTGTTGATCGGTTGTCTGGCCCAGGATTGCTAGTGGCAGTAGACCAGGAAACTGGCAGAGATCATCGGGTGAACATTCCCAAAGGCGAATCACCTCAAACTCGCTGCGTAGACCCGGAATCTCAAACACGGTTTGCTGCACTCGTTGGGAGCGGGTCGGTTTGAGGTAAATCACCACTTGGCGCATGGGTTTGTCTGGAAAACGGCGATAGCCCCGGAGACGGTACTCAGCCATGCGATAGGGAATATTGGGTTTGGGACGGGTCTGAAATTCCAGGTGCAAGATGAGTTGCTGAGCTGTCAACAGAATCAGTGCATCCGCTCGGACAGGTTCCACTGACAGTTCGGATGGGCTAAGTTGGGTTAGCCCGATCGCTTCCCCCAGCAACCACTGGGCAAAGTCTTGGCTATAGGTTTCAACCAGGAATTTGCAAACGTTGTCATACATACGCCTATCCTGCCATAGGGGACGATCGCCCAACGGATCGCTCAGATCTCAACGATTCGGTGGTCGCCGATCGCTATTTTGTGATCTTGATCAATAGCGGGAAGTGATTTGTGCTGAAGGGGGGTAGACACATCATGTGGACCCTGCAATTTTTCGCCTTGCTAGTTGTCTGGGGTGCTGTGATAGCCTATACTGTACCGTCGAACTCCGATTCAAGGTTGTTTTCCCAAGGTTGTTGTTTGTAGTTACGAGGAGCGTCCTATTCCTGAGCCACTCACCCTAACCGTCAGTCTGAGAGGCACCCGTGAGGTTAAGGAAGGTTACCAACTGTTCCGCCTGACCGGGTTATTAGACGCCTTTTCTGAACCAGCCTTTCGCAAGGTCTTTAATAAATGTCTGGAAGAGGGGCCGATCCACTTGGTCCTCGATCTCTCCCAGATTGACTTTGTGGATAGTTCCGGCTTAGGCGCACTGGTGCAACTGTTTAAGAAAGCCCAGAGCCTCAATGGCAGCCTGCAAATTATTGCGAATCCGCGTGTTACCCAGACCATGAAGCTGGTCCGCCTGGATAAATACTTAACCCTGCAACCGTCGATCGATGCGGCGATCGCGGGCATCAGTCAATCTTAAGATTTAACCCTAGCCGCTACTTAGCTCTGAACAATGGTGCGATGATGAGAGTGTGGGCCTGTGGACGCCTGTGACATCAACACATGCCAATGATCACGAGGGCATAGATGCAGCGAATCCGATAGCTGACGGTGCTCCCGGCTTGGAGGCATGGACGATGTCTTGGGAAGAAGGTAACTTCTCTAGTGCGTCGGTAGCCCGCCCCCAGGTCCAGCAACTGTCGCCGGCTGCCCTTGCCTATCTAGGGGATGCGGTTTATGAACTGTATATTCGCCGCGCTTACCTACTCCCCGCCAAACGGATTCAGGATTACCATCAAGCTGTTGTGAACCAGGTACGGGCCGAAACCCAGGCTCGACACCTGCAACAGTTGGAGGCCCATCTCACGGCGGCGGAAAAGACGATCGTGAGAAGGGGGCGTAATGCAACCGGCAAGCGATCCCGTCCCGTTGATCCCGAAATTTATCAACAAGCAACAAGCTTTGAGGCGTTGATCGGTTACCTTTATCTGACCAGCCCCCAACGCCTTAGTCACCTCCTATCACTTTTGCCCCTAGCGCCAAGCCGCCCTTAGCATTATCCCGCCGTCTTCCCCGGTTTTGACAGGGCCATGACTAGCGAGGGAACCGAGCTGGCGATCGGCACCGCAGGGATGAACCCCAGGGATGAGGTCCCTTGATTGCCAGTTGCTGGCGACGATTCACACCCCCCAATCTCACCATTCACGATCCACTTCCCTATCCCCTGAACCCAGTATGGCGACCCCTAAGCGTACTCCTCGACACTCCTCTAAACCTAGCCGCCCCGCCCGCCCCGATCGGCCCCGATCGGAAGCGGGGAGCAGTCGTCCGCGCCGTCGCACGGGGGATGCGCGTAGCGATGCCTTTGGGCAGCGGCCTGCCCACCCCAAACGGCGTCAGGGACGGGGCAGTCATCCCGATCGTGGTCGTGAGTCAGCCAGTGAGCGTCCACAGCGCGATCGCCCCATTATTCGGAGCGGAGCCGCCCAGCCCACCCCTGTTCGCAAGCAGATACCGGTTCCTGAATCTCTAGCCGCGCCTGAAACCCTGCCGATCACGGCCACTGCTGCCCTACCCCCTCCCACCGATCGTAGGAACAATCGGAATGGGCACAATACGGATGGGAGTGATACGGATGGGAGCGATACGAATAGGAGCGATACGGATGGGAACGACACGGATCTCATCTACGGACGCCATACGGTGTTGGCTGCGTTGGCGGGGGGGCGAACCCTGAATCGGGTCTGGATTACGCCTCGTCTGCGCTACGATCCCCGCTTCCACAGCTTGCTACAACAGGCCAAAGCCGACGGCACGATCGTGGATGAGGTGGAGCCGCAACGGCTACATTATTTAACGGCGGGCGCGAACCATCAGGGGGTGGCGGCCCAAGTGGCCCCCTATGCCTATCTAGAGTTAGATGTCCTCATCACCCAGGCGAAAGCCGCCTCAGAGCAACCCGTATTGGTGGCGGTCGATAGCCTCACGGACCCGCATAATTTGGGGGCCATTATCCGGACGGCGGAAGCCCTAGGTGCCCAGGGATTGGTGCTGCCACAACGGCGATCGGTGGGCATCACCTCAGCCGTGGTGAAGGTTGCCGCAGGTGCGTTGGAAACTTTCCCAGTGGCGCGGGTCGTGAACTTGAGCCGTGCCTTGGAAACCCTCAAAGCGTCTGGATTTTGGATTTATGGGACGGCTGCCACCGCCAGCCGCGCTCTGCACACGGTATCCCTCACCGGACCGATCGTCTTAGTGATTGGGTCCGAGTCCAATGGGCTGAGTTTACAAACCCAGCGATACTGTGATGAACTGGTCTCGATCCCGCTGCACGGGAAGACTCCCAGCCTGAATGCCGCGATCGCTGCTGCCATGACCCTTTACGAAACCTATCGCCAACGGTGGGCCAACACCCATCAACTACACCAATTTAAACCCACCGGAACTGAGAAAACGATAATATCTGGGAAAGAAATGTAACAAGAAGAAATGAATCGGTACAATTAGCCAACAGGCTAGGGTAACCGCAACTGGCTTTGCATATCTTTCCTGCTGGCTCCTGGTTCGCTCCGACAACCCTCCACAAACCTGGCAACGCTTATGAATAATCTTCTGGTTAATCTCCTTCAGTCAGTTGGCCTCGCCTGGTGGATCGAGATCACAACGGAATTTCCGCGTTGTACCTACTACTTTGGTCCCTTCACCCATGAAGAGGAGGCCCGCGCGGAAAAGCGGGGCTATGTTGAGGATCTGGAGCAGGAAGGGGCGCATGGCATTGTTGTGACAATCAAGCGTTGCAAGCCCGAGGACTTAACCATTTGTGAGGATGAGGAAGAGACGAGCCGCCGTAATTCTTCCTGCCTCTTAAGCGCTTAACGTCTTGTCACACAGGCGCTAAAGTTGCTTCTAGTCACCACAAGGGCGGGGATCGGTGGGCAAAAGCCAGTCAACCGCCCACGTCCTCCTGATTGTGTTGGGGTTGCCACGGAGCCGGTCCCAAAGCCCCTTATCTCTGCCGCCTTACCTTTACGGTGTATGGCTATCGTTAGCTGGCCGATCGTCCCGAAGCTGGTGTTGAATTAACCAGCGATCGAGATCGGCAAGGACCCGATCGGGGATTTCCCAGGGGAAGAGATGGGCAGCGTCTTCATAGAGGTGCCAGGTGGCTTGGGGCAGGGCTTGGGCCGTGGCGTAGCTGGCAGCAGCGGTGATATGACGATCGTGGCGGGCCGCCATCACCAGACAAGGACAGGTAATCCGGGCCAGATCAGCCTGACGATCGTAGCCTTGGCGGAGGGCTGTCTGGAGGGCCTGGGTGGCGAAACGGGAGGTGTGTAGGTAAGCCGGGGTGCCCACCTGAGCGAGATAGCGGTAAGCTTGGGGCGTATGTTGCTGTAATAGGTAACGGTAGAGCGATCGCTGACCAAAGGTTTGGATATTCCATTGCCAGCCCGGTTTGAGGAGATTAAGCAGCGAAGCGATCGCCGTATAGACCTGATCGGCTCCGGTCACGGCTGGGTGATTGCCCCGTGGGCAGGCGGCTGAGGCAATCAGAATTACTCCCCGCACGCGATCGGGTACCCGCAGGGCCAACTCCAGGGCCAGAATCCCCCCCAGGGACCAACCCAGGACCAGTGACGCTTCCCCCTGTTGGGCCAGCAGCGCTTCGAGATCGGCAAGGTGATCGGTCATCGCAAAGGGGTGTCGGGTTTGGCTGTGACCATAGCCCCGGAGATCGGGCGCGATCGTGCGGAAGTGTGGGGCCAGGTGGTGGGTAAACACCCCCATACTGGCAGCAGAACCAGGATGACCATGTAAACACAGGATCGGTGGGCCTGCCCCTTGCGTCACCACCGCCAACGGCGTCCTCACGGATTGGCTTGCTCCTGGATCTGGAGAACCACCCGCTCGCCAAACTCTGAGTCCAGGTGGGTCAGGTTTAGAAGCTGAAGGTACTCGGAGGGCATTAACCCCGCCTGACGGATGAGGGCTTGGGCTTGGGCCTCAATTTCCTGTTGTACCCGCAGGGATTCCAACTCACTGTCTGCCCCCTGAAGATCGGCCTGCCGTTGATCAATCAGGGCAACAACCTGTAGATAGGCCTGAATGAACTGATTCACCTTTTCCGCTGAAATGTCATCACTGTCAATCCCCGTAGAGAGATTCGGATTGGGCGGGGTAACCGTCTCGACGGCGGCGGGGGCGCTCTCCGGTTGGAGAACCTGGGGTTGGGCGAAGGCCAAGGATGGCGTCATTCCGGTGGTGATGGGAAGCAGTCCGACTAGGCTCATCAGTATGGCAAAACTGCCGACCATCAGTTTGCGCAGGATTTGTCTGCCACGATCGGGAAGTCTGGGGAAACAGGGCGGTTGACGCCAGAACGGTTTCGATTGCATAGGTGCCACGAACAAGACCACAAACACACAGTCCCCCGTTTGGAGACGGGTTAGAAATACAACACTTCCATACTCGGTGAGGTACAGGCAAGGGGCTTAAGCCCCTTGTTCGCAAGGCTTGACCGTACTTCACTAGAGAGGGAACGGTTGTAATCAACGTAAAACAACTTTACAGCAAGTGTGAATTTTCATCGCGATCGTGATCCTAGAGCTTCAATCTGCGATAAGTTAACGATAGAAGCTAAAGGCTTCGGATGTAGAAAACGATCAATTCACGAATAAGAAGGAGGTCTATTTATCGATTTCCGCGTGAATGTGTCTCGTTGGTCTCGTTTAACAGTAGCAGCACTCACCTTGATTGCGCGTCATTATTCCTCGCCCTAAAAACTGGAAGCTTTGGTACTGATTGTTACAATCATTTTTCAATGAGTCCAACTTCACCTAGTCTCAGCAATAAGGGGAATTTGCACCGCGATCGGTCGGGTGCTGTTGCTGCATTATATAGCTATTGTCATTAGTCATTGTAATTGACCGATATTGGCAGTCACGACCTTCATTGCCTTGAGTGGTAGGTAGTCGGGAGATCGCTCCCATTCCCATCTAGGTTGGCGCAGCGATCGCGATCGCAATTTTCCCGCACGTATGTCCTTGTTCACTGTAGGCATGAGCGGCAACCAGATCGGCTAGGGCATAGGTGCGATCGACAAGCGTCCGTATTTGTCCCGCCTCAATCCAGGTGGTTAAGTATTGCAAGTCCTGACTATTGGGCTGCTCAGCCATCAGGATAGCCCGCTTGCCGGGTAACAGTTGAGTAACAACACTGGTGAGGAGGGGACCGAGTCCCGGTATGCCGGGTAGGGGGGCCACATAAATACCCTGGGGTTTCAACAAATGGCGACTGCGGCTAAAGGGAAGGTGGCTGACCGTGTCAAACAGGAGATCATAGCGATCGCTGAGTTGGGTAACGTCTTGTTGGGTATAGTCAATGACGCGATCGGCCCCCAGATCCGCCACGAGGTCTAGGTGACGGCGACTGCATACCGCTGTGACGGTTGCGCCCAAGACTTTGGCAATCTGGACCGCAAAACTGCCAACGCCCCCCGCAGCACCGTTAATCAACACGGATTGTCCTGCCTGTAAGCGCCCATGATCCCGCAAGGCTTGTAGGGCTGTTTGTCCTGCCAGGGGAACCGTTGCCGCCGCCAGCAGGGACATGTTCTGGGGTTTGGGAGCCAGCAAGGCGGGGGAAATTGCGACCCATTCCGCATAGGCTCCCCGCTGCCAGATCCCGGTTTGCCCATAGACCGCATCCCCCGGCTGAAACTGGGTAACCTGATGCCCCACGGCGGTCACAATACCCGCAAGGTCACACCCTAACCGGAGGGGAAAGCGGCGGCCCGTGAGGAGCTGCATGGCCCCCGATCGTACCTTCCAATCAACGGGATTGACACTGCTGGCATGGACCCGAACCAAAACCTGATCCGGTTGGGGTTGAGGTTGCTCAAGCTCGACCTGTTCTAGCACCGAGGGTGGGCCATAGCGGTTAATGACGATCGCGTACATGATTGAACCTAGATTCGGTATACCCGCCACTCAATTGTAGGGTAGCTCAGTTTTGAGCGCCGTTGTGTCAGGGCTTTTCCGCCGTGACCACCCCAAAAATGCCGGTGGGTTCCTGATAAACGCGCAAGTTACGGAAGCCAGCCGCCTCAGCCCACTGCCGGGTTTGTTCCCAGGGGCGTAAACGCATGGCCCAAGGCTCCCCGGTATGCGATGGTAAGGTCCGGGCAATTAATTCCACTTGGGGATGGTGCGGCTGGATCGTGAAAATGAGCGTACCAGGGCTGGCCATCCGGCGATAGAGTTGGTGGAAATGCTGTTGAATGAGGGCATCATCCGGCAAAATTTCATGTAACCCGGAAACCACGACAACATTAGGCGGCGGTTGAACGCGATCGAGATCGGCATCACTAAAGGCATCGGCCTGTTCCGCGATTATACTCAAACCCAATTGGGTAGCCAGTTCACGGGTTTTAGCCACATTTTCAGGCTTATAATCCCGCAAGATGGCGGTTATCCTACCCGGTGGAAAGTGCTGTAGAACCTCCAAATCATAGCGACCACCGCCGCAAGCAACATCGAGCAAAACGCAGGGAATGCCCTGGTGTTGGTACGTGCCTAAAACATGATAGAGAATACGCTGGAGTAATTGTCCGCGTAGGCGAATGCCCTGCCAGCCCTGGGTATTGAGATAGACGCGATCGACGACTGTACCGATAGGGGTGATACCCTCTGCTTGATTGCGATAGACATACTCCAGCATGACACCGGAATCAAAGCCATAGCGAAACCCCAAGCGAATACCTTTAGATAGTTTTCCCACGGTTTGCAAACCCAGCCGCAGTGAATGGTAGTACCAACTTTTGGGATGCCAAAAGGGTAATGACTTGCGGAGGGACTCATAGGTGGGAGTCACTTGGCTGATGGTAGCTTGATTGAGTAGAGTCGGGCTGATTGGAGTTGGACTAGTTACAGATGGGTTGTGCATATTAACCTCTGGAGAGTTGCGAGTATCTATTGATTTTGGGTTACTTGAGGACTGATTTTTCATGATCACCTCTGCAAGATTATGAGTGTCAAAGATCTGAGTACGTGGTGCTTTCTTGAAAAACTAGATCCTGATAATTTAACGACGAAAGTCGTCACTACCAACTTAAAGATACTAATCAAATAGTCGAGGGATTCTTGTTCGGGTTGCTGTTTTAATCACAATTTCCCCCTTTTTAAAACGACTACTGAGCTAGGGCGTAGATGCGATCGCTGAGACGATCGAGAAATGCTTGCTTGGGGCCAGTCCAGTATAGTGGTTCGCCAATATAGACGTGACAGAGAAATGGAACGAGGAGGGGATCACCCTTGGGGAGAGCCTTACCGAGGCCCTGGAGATAAATCGGGATAATGGGAACGTCAGGATGTTGTTTAGCTAGGTGGGCAATCCCACTTTTGAATTCGCTACTTTTTTCAGGTTCACCTCGACTGCCTTCGGGATAGAGAATCAAAATATTCTGTTGATCGAGAGCAACCTGGCAGGTTTTGAGAAAAGCGCGTTGCCTGGCTAGTTGTTGGCGTGTCTCTGATGGGGTACGGGTGACCGGAATAATCTCAAAAAGATGGCGGGCCATCCAGGCAAGGCAGCGATTTTGTTTGAGGAAATACTGCGCATCTGCAAGGGGGCGAACCTGGGAGAGTTTAGCGATGGGAAACAGGGACATGATCACAACAGTATCGAGATGACTATTGTGATTGGCAACGAGAATGGCAGGACCATCACGGGGGAGGCGATCACGGTTCTGAATCTGCAACCCTAAGATCCAATAGACTAGGGGCCGCACGATGCAGAGAAAGAAAAGGGTTTTGACAAGGGGATAACTGGTCTGATTCATAACCACTGCCCTGGGTAGTAAAAGTAAGCGGTGAAATGGAAGAAGAGGGGAGCCGTGTAGGTTAGGCTATCAATGCGATCTAAAATGCCCCCATGACCGGGTAGGAGGGTGCCACTGTCTTTAATCCCTAGGTCCCGTTTCAAAGCGGAAACAGTAACATCGCCAATGAAACCCGTGAGGCTGATCAATAAACCAAGGCAGGCGGCATGGAGCAGACTGAATGGGGTTAGCCAGGGCGCTAGGACGATCGCTAGGCCCGTTGTGGTTAACAGGCCACCACAGAACCCTTCCACGGTTTTTCCAGGACTGACTTTAGGGATGATGGCATGACGCCCTAGGCACTTACCAAACACATATTGGGCAATATCATTTACCTCTGTTAATGTGGCTAAATAAAGCAGCAAGCCAATACCCCCGATCGTTGCACCGATAGACATCAATCCGGCTGGAGCTAAGCGTAATAAATAGGACAAATGACTAATTGTATAAACCGTTAACATTAATCCCCATTGCAGAGTCCCGATCGCCCGTAAAAAACCTTGAGTTTCACCAATGAGAACCATGCGCATGGGTAGAAATAAAAACATATAGATTGGGATGAAAATTAAAAACATGCCATACCAGCCGATAAATACCCAAAAATACTGGAGGACAATGGCAAAATAGGCCCAAATGAGGACATGACGATCGGCTTGACGGGTGGGAATCAGGGACAGGTATTCCCGGAGGGCCAAGAAGCTGAACAAGGCAAAGAGAATGAGTGAAGCCGTGCGGTTAAGGATGAGGGTCAGGGTGAAGACTGGAATAATCAGCCACCACGATCGCATCCGATCTTTCAATTCTGTAAAATCCTGATGGGGTCGAGAGGCTGCAAGGCTATAGACCACTAAAGTTGCTAACACCAATAGTCCATAAATGCCTGCCAAGGTGAAAAGGACAGGAGGGGGAAGGGTTACGAACATGGGGGGACCTCCTGGAGAATGACCCGCACGCGATTAACGATCGTCCAGACTTGCAGACCAACAACGCCTAGCCAAACCCCCGTTAGCCACCCCGATGGCTGGAGGCCCAGCCCTAACCCCAGGGCAACCAGGGCAAAGACCAAGGCCCGATCGCTTTTGCCCATTGGACCGGCATAACTGCGCTGCTGCACCATCGCCCAGGCTAGAACACCCGCCATTTCAGTGATGATCGCCAACACGACGATCGTGACAATCCACGGGGCCACTATTCCTGGGATCAGGCCAAAGGGTAAATACAGCACGGCGTCAGCAAGCACATCTCCCAGTTCATTCAGCACGCAACCCAGGGGCGTTGTTTGGTGGTGCTCACGAGCCAACAGGCCATCGATCGCATTCAACGCCATGCGTATCGCCAACACAATGGGCAAGGCTAATAAAACGCTGGAGGATTGGGAGAAATAGACGATCGCGAGTCCAGTCATACTGGCCAGCCCCAGAGCCGAGATCGTGATTTGGTTCGGAGAAATCGGCCACTGGGCCAACAGGTCTACCAGCGGACGCAGGAACCGTTGAAAAGCGGGTTTAATCTGGTAAAGCGTCAACATAGGCCGAGTTAGGAACTCCAATATCCACAATTTTAGGAAGGTAATTGTGACCGCATCTAGAGCACTGTGACACTGCTTAAACTGATCCACCCACCACCGATGAGTAACTACAGAACCCATCTGTCCTGTCAAGCAAACCTATTGCTTTATGTATGGGTAGGTTTTTGGGTATTCGTGTGTCTACCGGGCTTTAGGTTTGGCTTCATCGCTTCCAATACTTACCCCCATCATGCAAACGCTAGCGGTGTATTGAAAATGAGTGAATGTCGGCATGAAGAAGTCAGACGAAGTCGGGCGAAGTCGGGCGAAGTTTTTGCACCATCGGGCGGCATATAGTGGAGAGGAAGGAGCGAAACCCCATGCCCAAACTCGACCCGTTAGTCCCAGAATAGCTGGCGGAACAGATTCACCAGTGGTTGCCCCTACCCCTGTATCAGCAGTACCTGACCCTCTTGATGTCCAGGATCGGGATGACCCGGCGGCGGGCGGGGTGTTTTCTGTGCCTCTGGTTGTATGTTTGCCTCAAGGATCACCAACTGTGCTAGGTGACTTTAGATCCGCCGTTTACCGCCTTAACCGTGCCCGATGCTTGGGTGGCTTGTAGTTGCAGGGAAGCCGCTGCCCGCTTCTATGGTGATCGTGATCGGGGGAGCGATCGGGCAGCGGGCCTGGTGTTTAGATAAGCTGGTGGCCCTGGGGCTAATTCGGCGATATCTTGACGCGAATTCAACCCAAATTGCTGTGCACTCCCTACCGAAACTGCTGGTACCAGCCCAACCGATCACAACCGCGATCGTCCGGCCAGATGCCTTTTATTTACGCAGTGATGCGGTCCCGATCACCAATCTATTAGCGAGTAATGACAACTGCTTGAATGCCAATACAGACGCCATCCCATATCGTATTGCCAATATTCTGCGGGATTGGGCCAGTCAATACAGTACGGGGATGCAACTCCTGCGCCGTTGCGATAATCGATTGCGTCTTAATTCCCGTGCAATGGTACTCGCCGCTATGAGTCCTTTTTAACTAGTTCCCTAGGAGTTGCACTTCACTCTTGAATTGGCGAATCAAAGTGTCCTTCAATGTTAAGAGGTCGTCTGATCGCTGGTAAGGGTTTCAGAACGAGCGGTGACTGCGATCGGGGGATGCCTGTTCCTCGGTTTTGCATCGGTAGTGCTTTGGAAAGGGGCTTAGGCGGCCAATATCCTGAGGGGCCGTGACGCCAAGGCTCTGGCTCACTTTTGCCGAGAAATGCTCAGCACGTAATTACTTTGGCTATTCCCCATGTCTCCAATGTAGATATTGTAGTTTCCCGGTCCCCAATAGCCCGACATTTCCAATTGACCGTTGGACATGCGATCGCGCAGGATGCAAAATCGTCCTCCTGGCCCATCAACCAAGAGTGTCGCGCTAGGTGTTGCCTCCACCCGTAGGCGCAGGAAGGGAAAAGCCTGGGTAAGGCGTAAGGTTTCACTCGGTGCGTTGGGGATAAAGCCACAATCACTCTGTCGCTGGCCACCAGCCGTTCCACTCAGGGTTAAGGGGTCAGGTGAGTTACCTGATATTTCAACCGTGCGAGCTTCGGCCCGTTCGCTAGTCCCCCCAAAAAGGGTAAACAGCAATAACGAGACTGTAGACGCTAACCCTAAGAACGATCGCTGCCTTTTCATGATCCCATCTCCCTTCTCACGCACACTGCTTGACGATTCAGATCGCGATCGGTTCCCCGGATGCCAGATGCGTTTCCACCCTCCTTAAAAATCCACCCGTACATGGGCAAGGCGATGGTTCCGGCCTACGGTTAAGATAACTGAACTGGGGTAACGATTGAGATATTGTTCGAGATCTGCAAAGCCGCGCAGGGGGCGGCCATTGAGGGCGACCAGTTGATCCCCCGGTCGCAGACCGATCGTCGCCGCGATCGAGCCTTGCCGGACTTGTTCCACTACCATTGTTGCTGCATTCAGGACGACCCCTAAACGGGGGGGATTGGTGGCTGCTCCATATCCTCCTGGATAGGTAGGGAAATTGGGGGTTGGGGCAATGGCCACCGGGGGACGCGGGAGGGGGCCAACGGTTCGCGGAGCCGTTGTTGTGGGTGGGGCGGTGGCGATCGCGGGATTAGCGGTGCGACCTTGCTGAGCTTGCGCCACAAACTGACGGGCCACTGTCGCGCTGGTGGCAAAGCCAATCCCCGTATTCCCACCCTGATTCGCGAGGATTGCCTTGTTAACCCCAATCAATTCGCCTTGGGAGTTGAGCAATGGACCACCAGAGTTACCCGGATTCAGGACAGCATCTGTTTGGAGATCGCCATTATTGGCAATCCGGCTGAGAATCCCCGTCGTGAGTGTGCCTGATAATCCAAAGGGGCTGCCGATCGCAAACACCTGTTGCCCCACCTGAATCCCCTCACTGCTGGCCAACCGGATGTAGGGTAACCGTTCACTGGTGCGTAATTGGATCAGGGCAAGATCATTGGCGGCATCGGTAGCTAATACTTGGCCAGTGTAGCGTTGGCCATTGCTGGTTTGCACACCCACAACGCCACCCCGCGCCATGCGCACGACATGTTCATTCGTAATCACCAGCCCCTCCGGACTGATGATACTGCCGGACCCGGTGTTATTGCCCCCGATGATAGTAACGACAGCGGGGCTAGCATTCCGGTAAACATCAATATTAGTTTGCTCATCGGCCCGGAACGTGGCGGCCAAGCTGGGGGTACTCGTCACGACGCCATAGGCAGTGTTGACAAGCAGTAGGGAAGTCAGACACAACAGGGAATGCTTTAGCTTCATGGCACTTACTCAACTTCCAGGTCCAGGGCTGATTTCGATCCTAACCTAAGCCTAGAGTCAGGACGGTGAATCCCAGACGAGGTTCCGTGCAACTTTAGAAACTGACACATACTTCCCTAGGGCTAAACAGCCGATCGCGGCAGTCCCCTTTGTTCAGGCAGGGATCATCGATCGGTGACCAGTCCTATGCCAGTCACCCTCCTGGGTAGTCGATACAACCCTTGCTCGGATAAAGTTCTAATGGCTGATTAGCCATGATCCCGCCCTGATCTCAGGCTGCTGGCTGATTAGCCATGATCCCGCCCTGATCTCAGGCTGCTCGGTACTGAGTGGGACAGGCAGCAAGATTGTCCCGCCCGCTCGGCAAGTCGGAGATGAACAGGGTTCAGAGGAGGCTCCCTAGGGTTAACCCTGCACCGACGACAATCACCGCGATCGCACTAGCCACGGGTAAATAGCGTTGGAACAGGCCCAAGCGGGGGCTGGGGGGCAAACGATCGAGCCATTGCCGTGCGTAAATCACCAGCAGGCCCAGCCCGATCAGCACCACTGCTAGGCCAAGGCTAAACATACTCACTAACGCCATGCCATAGGCTGCTTGATGCAGGGCGATCGCCGACAGTAACAAGACTAGGGCAGACGGGCAGGGTACGATGCCACCCGAAATCCCAAGTGCCAGGAGCGAGCGCCAGGTAACGGGCATAGCGTGGGGATGGGTATGTGGGTGGGTATGTGAGTGGGTATGTGGGTGGAGATGAGCAGAGCCGTGGGGATGGGCATGGAGATGAGCAGATTGGGGTGCTGACGAAGATTGCATGGCTTGTAAGCGTTGATCCAGGAGCCAAAAGCCAACCCCAAAAACCAGTAGGCCACTCAGAAAGCTAAGGATGGGATAAAGCTGTGCTGGCAGAACGTAATTCGTCGCGAATAGGACCCCTAAACCCAGCAGAAAAATGCCCAGGGTATGGGTCAGGGTGGTAATCAAGCCCAGAAGAACGGCATCTTTGGGCGTGCCCCGGGTTCCCACCAAATAGGCTGCTACCATCGTTTTGCCATGACCGGGGCTAACGGCATGGGCCATTCCAAACAGGAAGGCAACCCCTAGACCAGCGACTCGGAAATGGGGCGTGAGGACTGGGTTCAGCCAAGGGTCCAAGGCACCATGCCCTGGGTGGGCGATCGCGGGCTGAAGGTTGCTGACCAATGCTGCCGCCACTAGGAAGCTGACAGGGATTCCCCAGTGGGTAGGCCAAGGCAACTGCCGTTGCCGTTGCCTTAGTTGCGGCGATCGCGGGAGCAGGGGCTGCATAGGTTGCAATTGAGAATGCTTGGGTTTCGCCACTATAGCAAATCTAAACCTCAAACCTTGGGGAGCAGTGGTATGGATTGCTTGCGGCTGGTCAGTAGCTAGTTAACCCACGGGTTGGGGAGCAAACCCGGCGATCTCCCCCGTAGCCTGGAAGCCATTGCCATTGGCCGCGATCGTGAGTGAGTCTGGCACCACCGATCGCCTCACCTTGGTCGTGGTGATGCGTGGACTAAAGAGGTACAGCGAACAAGGCAAGAAGGACGATTCTTTAATAAATTAGGCCGATTGCGCCAGTTTGGGTCAGTCCCATCGGTGTTGTCGAGCTTCATTGACTATCCCTTGAGCCTCTTCAAGTGAAATATTGTAGCGATCGCTCAAAAGTTGGGGAATGCAATCGCAGTCGCGGTTCGGATTCAATTTTCGTTGTTGGGCGTAGGAAGGCAGAGCAACATTGCATAAATAAGGCGAAGGTTTCCCCTTTAGTTGAAGCGGTTCAAGATTCTGAACTTCGCGTGAGTTTACAAAAAATAGCAATGCACCGCTGAGGTTGGCATTGCTAAGGTTGGCATCGGTGAGTAAGGTACAGTTGAGGTCGGCACCGCTGAGATTGGCATGTTTGAGGTTGGCACCGCTCAGGTTGGCATGTTTGAGGTTGGCACCGCTCAGGTTGGC
>JBBILC010000070.1:0-27048 GCA_037445115.1 Coleofasciculaceae cyanobacterium bin_20 | reverse complement strand
GAACAAGGGGCTTAAGCCCCTTGCCTGTACCTCACCAAGTATGGAAGTGCTGTATCTGAAATGCGAAGCTCAATTGAGAAACTGCGATCGTGCATTCATTGTGGATGGCGCAACATGGGGAAAATTGTTGGCGAGTGGCCAGCCTGAATCGTACCGATCACCTCAAAGCCATGTTGTTGATAAAAGGATACGGTTCCCAGATGAGAGGCTTCGAGATAGGCGGGAAGTTGATCGCGATCGCACTGGTTCAAGATGTATTGCATCAACGCCGAACCGTAGCCTTGACCTTGTTGAGTGGGCGCTACCCCCATCAACGGTAAGTACCAATGAGGCTGTTGGGGATGGTAGTCATCCATCTGTTCAAATACAGCAAATACATCTGCTTGTTCCGACTCGAACACACTGCCTTTAATCAACTCGATGATACGGGCAACCGCTGGTTCTACCCCAGGTGCAAACCACAGCGCAGTGCCCGAATAGCCATCAATGCAGTAGGCGGTTTCCTGCGCAAATGCTTGACCAGCAAATGTCTGTACAAAGTTAGGGAAGTGGGTGAGATATTGATGGGAATCGGGATACAGCCAACGAACCGCCGGATCGCCACTAAAGGCTAAAACCAGCGTGGCAATGACGTATTTCTGTTCCGCACTTCTTGCGGTTCTAATGCGGGGAGTGTTTGCTCCCATCATCTGGAGAGACGGTTGTTGCGTTACTGCCGGGTTACGAGGGGTGAGGCGGGGCTTGACAGGTGTGGTGACCATTGGTTCCTCCGGTACAGTGGTGTTCCTGTGTATGAACCAACGGTAACGAGGGCAGCGATCCCAAACTGTTCTCAAAGCGATCCGCGATCGTTCCCAGGCTGGATCTAGGCGGTATCACGGTTGATGGGTAGTCCGGGGAGTTATGGCTTGATGATCAGGGCCGACCAGATGCGATCGTAGGGGACACCAATCCGGTGTTGGGCGGCTCGGACCGACTCCGCATCAGGGGCATTTAATTCGCAAATTAAACGGGTACGATCGTGCGACAGGTACGATTGAATCCACTCAATGCCCCGCTCTGCATAGCAACTTAAGGTTTGATGACTAAGGTCATTTAACGCTGCTGCTCCGATCGGTGCATAGGTCCCTTCCATGACCTTGAGCTGGCTGGCTTGAGGTTGGGGTTGCCGACCTTCTGGGGTGAGCCATTCACCACTCCAGATCCGACTAAAGAACCCGCCTGCTTGACGATAGGAGGTCCGCACGGATTCCGCATCGGGTGCTTCAAAGGTGCAAATCATGCGCAGGCGATCGCTCGACAGCAAAGAATACCGCCAAGTCGCATTCCGTTCTGCTAAACACCCCAACACCCTCAGATCCGTATCGGTGGGATTTTCCGGTGCGAGGGGTTCCGTTGCGAGTGTTTCAACAATCACGATCGCCATACAGTTATCCTGAGTCAGGTTGTTGATTGACGGACATTAGGGCACCGCGAAACATAAAGCGGGGGGCTTGGTCTGGTTACAGCTTGCATCAGAATAGGAGACGATGCCTGCTCTGACAATGGGCGGCAAGGATGGGGGGGATGGGGGGATCAGCCCGGTTATCCCCTCTCACCGGGTATTTGGGGCTAGCGAATGGTCATAAACTCTACCTGGGGCACGAGGGGATCACGCACGATACCGACTCCCGCAAAGCCCCAGCGATCGATCAGCGACCGAAGCTGAAGCGAGGAAATCCCCTCCACCCCAAAGCGATCGCGCAAATCTGGCGCATGGACGCTGACATAGCTCAATGCCTCAAAGTGCTCCTGGAACAGCAACAAAAAGCTGGCCAAGGTTGGCGGGGGCAAGTCCTCCTTCGTCATCGCCTCGGGGGCTGAACTTTCTAGGCGAGCCGTTAAATAACGGCCATCCTGCTGCGATCTCAGGACATAATACGTGGTCAGTTGCATAGCCATCCTCAAGCATTCAGCAGTTAGCGCATCACCCCCATCGTATTGCGCCAAGAGAGTTCCTTACACAGCATTTCCAGTGCCCGCTGTTCCGATCCCTGGAATAATTGGCGATCGGCCAAATCATCCAAGACCTGTTGGGTCAAATGGGTCGCAAAACTACCGCCATACCGTAATAACAGGCTGTAGTAACAAAATTGGGGTTGCCGGTTTGCATTCAAGTGAAACTGGTGAATTTCTGCCGCCGTCATCCGGACAACAGGCGTATTGACAGGCACCACCATGTGGGGAATTCCGTGCTGGCCATAGGGCTGATCGGCTTGCGTCACCAGCGTACCGATGAGAACTACCCCCAGCAACGTTCGCGTTTCCTGAATTAAATCCGGCGTGAACAAGGGATCAGGCTCACTGGATAACCGTGGCCCCATATTTAAGAACATGGGATTAAACAGTTGGGAGTTATAAACAATGCCAACCGCCCAATGGCGACCCTCCAGATCTTCAAACTTCACAAATGAACCAAAGCCATAGTCCTCTGGTTGGGGTGGCTCGGCAACGCCAAAGCTATCGTCAACTTCTACTAAATAATCACAATGGGAATTAGATTTAACGACTTTCCCCAACCGCATTGACTTCCTCCATAACCCCTTCCTGCCAGCTTTAATGGATACAATCAGCAATTCGTTCCAGTAGAATCTTACCACCGCGTGAGGTGCCCGTATAGAGACTACAGAAAAAAGGCAAACATCCCGCCGGAATGCGGACTAATAACTCATCAGAGGGAATATTGTGCACATTGGCAACGACTTCATCTCGTGATAGCCAATAATATTCGCGAATATCTCCCCGCAGGGCTGCTCCAATCTGCTTTTCAACCCGGTGTAACCAACCGATCGCTTCACCAAAGTCACACCAGCACTCCATCCCGCTGCGAGATTCCACACTCAACCGTTGCCAAATTTGCTGTTGGACGCTGAAGCCAAAATGGCCCTGACTATAGGTTACCCACAGGCGATCGATGGTTTGCAAATCTGTGCAAGGGAAGGCCGCTAAATCATCAAAATTCAGATATTCCCCCCGATCGTGGCCCATCACACGTAACATCACCGTGTGGGTTTGGCTATCAGCCGTCAGCCAGTCTCCCGCTGCCAGGGATTGTTCCAAAGGTTGATAGTCTACCCCCGCTGTTGCCGCCAGCGTGTCTGTGAGTGCCAGGGGGGCAGAGGGGGGGCGAGGGACAGCCAAAATGCTTGTCGGGACGAGAGGTTTGGGAGCAATGGGTGACTCCGGGCGGTGGGATGGGGTGGGGGGCACAAACCATTGGGATATCGGGTTATCCTTGGCCGCCGGGGCGATCCGTTGGGGTGGGGGGTGGGCAGACTGGGTACGATCGCCCACGGGTGGCACCGGACGATCACGCGGCGGGCTGGCGGATGGCGATGCCGTGAGCAACTGTAAGTGGTGTAGGACCTCAGTCGCGGTTTGATAGCGACAGCGCAGGGGGCGGGCCACCAGCTTGTCGAGAATACGACCGAGGCCAGGGTTGATGGGATGGGAAAGATAATCGCGCCAAACCCAGCGATCGTCAGCGAAGGAAAACAGATCAAACGGCTCAACCAGGGTGAGCAGGTGCAGACACGTCACCCCCAAGCTGTACAAATCACTGGCAAACGTGGCTTTTCCCCCCACCTGCTCCGGCGCGGCATAGGCGGCACTGCCGATGACAGTACCGGTTTGGGCTAATGTCAACGGCGTGGCATATTTAGCAGCACCAAAATCAACTAGGACATAGCTATCGGTGGCCGATCGCCAAATAATATTATCCGGCTTAATATCGCGGTGAATAACCTGACGATCGTGCAGGAATTGCAATACGGGCAGCAGGGCGTTGAGTACATCGAGAATGCGGGTTTGGTCAAAGGCATCACCCGTCGCGATCAGAGCGGCCAGGGTTTCCCCTTCGATAAACTCCTGAACCAGATAGTGTTGATCATTGACCACAAAATAGGCCAGTAGGTCCGGGATTTGGGGATGATGCCCTAGGGCTTCCAATTGCTGGGCTTCTTGTCGGAAAAAGGCGATAGCTTTTGAGCGACTATCGGGGTTGGGACTACGGGGAAAAAATTGTTTAATGACGCACAGCGGTTGGGAGGGCTTATCCATATCCACCGCCAATAGGGTGCGGCCAAAACCGCCCTGGCCAATCACCCGCATTGCCCGATAGCGCGATCGCAGGAGGAGCGGGCTACCACAGGTCTGACAGACCTGGGCATCCTCGGCATCGGCATTTTCTGGACATTGGCAACTAGGATTCAGACAATAACTCATGTGCCAGCCGTTATGTAAATTATCCGGCTACTTTGAGTATAAGGAGTCCGCGTATAATGTGTATAAAGAGATGCGCCTGAATCCGGGCCAATCCCCTCCCCACGATCGTTGCCTTCAGGGCTTAGCGTGCCAGAGGCTTACCCACCGGGGCCGGGGTTAACAGGGCCTTGGAGGCAGACTCGCCCAGCCGGGAGAGCTGACGGGTAAACTGAAGATTCAGGAGGACGATCGCCAGCCCATGACTGAGGCCCGCGAAGCCCAGGGTCCCTCCCAGGATATTTTCAGCCGCTACCCAGGGGAAGGCGGTGAACAGCCAGAAGGGGGCACCAGTATAGGAACTGGGGAGTACGCCCAAAAATCCCAAGACGATCGGTGGCATCGTAATGGCCAAGACAATGAGGCTGGCTGCCCAAACAGTACGACGGGGCGAAGCCGAAAGCAGACAGAGTTGGACGATCGCAGCATAGATCAGCAAGATACTGAAGGCAAACGCAGTGCCTAGCAGGGCTGCCCCCCTAGTCTTGGACGCATCCGTGGCAAAGGTGAACCCAATCCAGGGCAATTGCACGATCGCAAAGATCATTATATTTACGGCGATCGCCAGAAAAGCAGGGCTTTTCTCACCCCAGATGAATTCCTTAAGCCACTGACGCAACCAAACCTGGCGATCGGAACGCCGGATATACCGATACCGTGCCCACTCGACCAAGGACGAGCGCTGGGGAGTTAGGGCCGCGATCAGGAATAATCCTAGTATGAGATTCAAGATCAACATATAAACCCAGGCCATCTCAGTTCGATAACGATTGGCCTCGAGACTTTCCTGAAAAACGAATCCTAACATGAGCAATTGCAAAATAGCAGTCAACGCATAACTTTGCGTCTTCGTTAAAATCGTTGTGTTCAGGGCGCGAAAACGTCGCCTTAAGACGCGCCACACCCAAACCGTACCAACCCCATACAAGATCAGAGTGAATAGGGTAATTCCGAGTGTCGTTAAGCCGATTGGAAGATAGAACCAAGTCAAATTTAATAATTGTAAATTATGTCCGTAGGGCAGCATCCCACTGCTTTCGATGCCAGGAATTAAGGTGGTTGGGAAAAGAATTCGGGGCCAAGCAGCGAAGTTATCAATTTCAGCCCCTCCCGTATTCATGAGCGTATAGCTTGACAACACCATAAATAATGTTCCACTGCCCAGCCAAGCCTGCAAACTCCCTAACCACGTGGTTACTAGCCCAAATAACAGGGATAAACTGAAGAAAAATAAACAACTGCCTGCGACAATACTGTAATAGCAAATCAGAATGACGGGAGATAAACCAGCAGTCAGCCCCGCATAGATCGATAGCGGTATCGTTAATAGGAGCATTAAATAAAATAATACTGGTACGCCCAATAGCTTTCCCCACAGGATCGTTTCAGCCGATTGGGGACTCAGGCGAATAAAATTCAGGGTGCCTAGTCGTTCCTCCTTGGATAAATCATGGATGATGAGATAGCTACCACTGACCAGTAGGATGCAAAGCGAAGCAATACTGATCAAAATAAATAAATCTTGCCACCACAGGGACCAGTTGATGAGAAAAGACCGATCCGCACCGATCAGACAATTCGGATCGGAGTAGGGATAGTTGCGCGATCCGGTACAATAGACATTTTGAACATTAACAAACTTATGGATCGAAGGCAATCGCCCAAGTTGGAATAAAAAAAGTAGGAGTTGACCGAACAGAGAAAGGCTGATCACGATCGCCAAATTGCGCAGATTTAAGCGCCCCTTGAGTTCGCGTAGTAGTTGGGGATTCCAGTTGCCAAGACGATCAAAATAAGCCGCAAACATTAGGCATAACCTCTAGCTAGGAAGTAAATTTTTAGGTCGATGTCCCCGTGGGGTAGGCGTCTCGCCTGCCAGTGCCGAAACACAAATTGCCAACTTAAACCTCCCGTGGAGTAGGCTCCCACCTGCCAGCGTGCGTCAAAATAGTATTTTGAATTTTAAATTTTCATCCAGCCACTTCTGCACAACTAGAATACTGATCTCCCCAGGGGCCTCAAGAAGCCTGCTTGTGGCCGAGTTTGAGGAAAATTGCTTCCAGATCCTCCTGTTCCAGGCGAAACTCCGCGATCGGCAATCCCGCCTCAACCAACTGACGCAGGAGCGCAGCGGCAGCATCCGGCCCGCCGCTAAAGTTGACCTGGACCGCCGCCACCGTTTGGTCAGCGGTTACCAATTCCGCCGCAAACCCCTGGCGCGATCGCGACACCGTATCCGGTAACGGTTCGATCGTGGCTACCGCCGCGTGGTTGCGCAGTTCCGATTGGAGTGCATCGAGACTCCCCAGACTGGCAACAATCAACCGTTGCTGGCTCCATCGCTGATAAAGCTCAGCCAAGGGCGCACTTTCCACTAAAAAGCCGAATTCCATAACCCCGATCGTCGTACATAACTCGGCTAAATCGCTGAGGACATGGGACGAAATTAAAATTGTCATCCCAGCTTCCCGCAGGGCCTTGATTAAATCCCGGAAGTGCAGACGGGCGATCGGGTCTAGCCCCGATACTGGCTCATCCAACAGCAAGAGCAACGGCTGGTGAATAATTGTGCGGGCCAGACTGAGGCGTTGGCGCATCCCACGGGAGAGGGTCGTGATTTGACTATGGCGTTTGCCCGTCAACTGGACCAGTTCCAGAACTTCGTGCAGGCGTTGGTTCCGCCGGGGTTGTGGTAAATCATAGAGGCGGGCAAAGTAGTCGAGATAGTCCCAGACCGTGAGATCGTCATACAGGGGATAGTCATCAGGCAGGTACCCAATCCGTCGCTTAAGCGCCAGGTTATGCTCATCCTGTTCTAGGCGCTGTCCAAAGATATGGATTTCCCCCAGGGTCGGGGTTTCTGCTGTCGCCAGTAGCCGCATGAGGGTTGTCTTCCCCGCACCGTTGGGACCAATCAAGCCATACACCTCACCCGCACTCACCGTGAGATCAATATCGCTCACGGCTCGGTAGCGATTGGTCTGGGGAGTTCCCCGGCGAAGGCTCCGGGTTGGGGTGGGTGCATCAAACTCCTTGGTTAGGCCCTGGGTTTGAATCGCAAATTCTTGGGTCATGAGGGTTACGATGCAATGGGATCACAGTGGCAAGCATTCCAACGATCGAGACACCATATACCCCCCAACAACGGTTCTATTGTTCTCTGGGGAGCGCTTTGATTCAGTCTAGCCCTGAGTTTTGGTATACTTCATCAGCTTTAGGATAGATTCCGGCCAGCATGATTCGCTACCCACAGTGGGACTGGCAAACACGTAGGACGGCAAACACCTAGGACTCTCTCCAGGCAAAGGGGATTAGCCGACAACCGCGATCGCTCTACAGCACTTCCATATTTGGTGAGGTACAAACAAGGGGCTTAAGCCCCTTGTCTACAAGGCTTGACAGTACTTCATGAGAGAGGGAACGGCTGTATTCCTCGCCCACGCAATCAAGGGTAGCGTGTCCAACGTTAAGTCACGGATTCACCCTAGATGTTGATTCACCCTAGACGTGTTGAAGCCCTAGGGTGCTATATTCCAGGCTGCCATATACTAAAAGCCTAATACTAAAGCCTAGAGTTACAAGAGATTCTAGACTTGCTTGTTTGTACTAGCGATCGCCCAAAACTGTGATTTTTAAGCCTGACTTACGCCTATTGCTAACCCTTGGGTGGCTCATCTATCCCTTGCCGATCGCAGCCCAACCCGCGTTGCTGCCCGACGCAGCGCTTGCCCCTCGCGCCGATCACTGTCGTCCCAGTATTGATCCGCGCCAACCGCAATACATTGTGGGCTATGGCAGTTTGATGGCAACCGCATCGAAGGAGCAAACGGCCCCAACAGCAGGGGAAAACTTACCCATTATGGTGACCGGCTTTGAACGGGGTTGGTTTATTCAGGGTTCCAGCTACAGCCCCACCACCTATCTCGGTGCGATGGCGAACCCGCGTGCCCAAATGAATGCGGTGATCTACCGGTTACCCCTAGCGGCAGAGTTAGCAGCAACGGATCGGCGTGAGAGTGGGTATTGTCGGGTGCTGGTTGATGCACGACAAATCGAAATGCTCGATCGCTCGGTAACGCCACAGGGGCAAATTTGGATGTACACCGTGCAGCCAGACAAGGTCATTGCCCCCAATGCCGATTTCCCGATCGTGCAAAGTTATGTGGATATCATGCTGGGGGGGTGTTTAGAAATTGAGAAAAATTTTGCGATCGAGCAATTTGCAGAAATGTGTGTGACCACGACCACGGGCTGGTCGCAGCATTGGGTGAACGATCGTATCTATCCCCGGCGTCCGTTTATTCACCAACCGCGATCGCGCGAAATTGATCAGCTACTGGAAGCCACGATTCCTGAACTATTGAAGTCCCGAAAAATTGAGTAGACCTGACAACACCGCTGGATAGCCTTACGTGAATCGGCTGGCCCAACGCACCTTACCAACGTAGTTATCGACGCATCACGGCGGAGACGATCGTGGTGATTGTGGCGGTAGCGAGGATTCGGAGTTCGCGAATGGAGTCATTGGTCCAGCATGGCATCGGTTTAGCGTTCGGGGGGCATAGGTACCGCCGCCAAGGGTTGCGCGAATGATTGTCGTTCTGGGGAAATGGGATTGCCTGCAATCTCCCTGATTGTAACGCCTCCCAGCACTACACCCGTACAGCGATTAGCGAGAAGATACAGACTCGATCGCAATCTCCGTACCCAGGCCCGATCGCAAAAAGACGCGCCAGAAATACTTTGAGGCACCTGACAGGCTCCAAATGCCAGGATATTAGAAATAATGATGTTATATTTAATACTTCAAGTGTGATCCATCGATTGCCGCGATCGGGCTGGGATGACCTCGTACCCTTGAATCGCTGAAGCCTCCATGAGTTAGGGCTTTCGTCTATCGCTGACTAGCAGCAAGGCTAATGGGGGTGTGAGGAAAGTTACTACGGAAATCATCTATATCCCGTGCCAGAAACCCAACCAGAATTTAGTTGATATTACGAATAATCTAGGGGCAATTTTTGAGATAAAAATCGAAGAATTTTGTTTCATTTTTGAGAAAAACTCGAAATTAATGAAGTTAGTTTCCGGAATCGGAGGGGGTGAGCTGTGAAGCCTGCCTACGAGTTGCATAAAATTGAAGCAACAGGGTCATTGATATCAGAGCTGGTAAAGCTATAAAGAGACTAAATTGATCTTTTTTGTCGATTTAGGGATAGCTTTATCCGAGAAATGCACCTCTGATACTTTGGCTAAGTCTCTCTGTCTGGGATCTAATAGAGATCCTGGGCAACATCCAACTACGTCATGGAGTGAAGGAAGAATGACAGTTATAAGAGAACCCGGTCGGGTTTTAGGTACCGACGACGCTGATTTTTACGTGCTGGTCAATGATGATGTCGGTCCCAATAATACTGTTGATTTATTTGGTCTCCGTGGTAATGACGAGCTGGGGGCAGGTAATGTCCCTGGCCGTGTGCGCATCTTTGGTGGTGAAGGTGACGATCGTATTACCGCTGCCAACAACAACCGTGCCTTCAGCATCGAGATCTACGGCGGCAAGGGTGATGACATCATCACGGGCCGTGACGGTGGTGGGGCTGGTGCGACTTTTATCCGGGGCGATCTGGGTAACGATTCCATTCGCGGTGGCAGTGCGCCCGAACTGATCCACGGCGGCAAGGACAATGACACGATCGATGGCGGGGCTGGGAATGACACGCTCTACGGCGATCGGGGTGACGACTCGATCGTGGGCGGCCCTGGCGCTGACCTCATCTACGGTGGCGAAGGCAATGACACCGTGAACAGCATGGCCACGCTGACCGTTCCCGACGAGGGCGACACAATCTACGGAGAAGCCGGCAATGACCTGCTGTACGGAACCGGCGGCAATGACCTCATCTATGGTGGCCCTGGTGATGACACTATCCGGGGCGGGAATGGCAATGACTTCCTGGATGGCGGTGAGGGCGATGACAGCATTAGCGGCGGTGCTGGGGCTGACACCATCTACGGTGGTGATGGCAATGACTCGATCGATGGCGGCCTTGGCCCCGACCTGATCTTCGGGGGCGAGAGCAACGACACCCTCTACGGCGGTGAGTTCTGCGAAGAATGCGGGGCCGGTCCGGATGACACCATCTATGGCGGCAAGGGCGACGACTGGATCTATGGTCAGTCCGGGGATGACCTGCTCTATGGTGAGGCCGGCAACGATCGCATCTGGGGCGGTGACGGCAACGACACCCTCTACGGCGGCGATGACGACGATATGCTGTATGGTGGCGCTGGCGATGACCTGATCTATGCGGGCAACGATGCTGCGTCCAATATCCTCTCCGGTGGTTTCGGCAACGATACGCTGGTGGGGGGTCCGGGTGGCGATACCTTCCGAGGCGGCCCTGGCGTTGACATCATGTATGCCAGCGGGGCAGCGGCTCCCTTCTCCGATGGTGCCGTGGACATCTTCACCTACATGCCGGAAGATTTGACCGGTGCGGTTGCGCCTCCAGGTTCGCCAACGGTGCTGGGTACGGAAGTTGCGACGATTACCCAAGCCGTCACCTCGACCGTTGAAGGGACAACCCTGTTAACCACAGTTACAACTGGCTTTGTAGTGGCTGAAGATACGGAAGGCAATCAGTTCACAACCACCAACACGACGGTGATTGAAACCGTCACCGAAGTCGGCACTGCGATCCTGACGCAGATTGAGGTTATCTCAACGACTGCAATTGTCGAAGTCACAGGTGATTCCTTATCGCCATCCCAGGTGGCGGCGTTGATTCCGCAAATTGACACCATCATTGGCTTTATCCCCAATGAAGACAAGATTCAGCTATCACCAGGGATGGTTAGTGCAGTTGACCCATTCGATGTTTTTGATACGCCGGGTGGGGTTTTGGCCTACTACACAGCGGGTCTTGGGACGCTTAGCCCCGTCCTGTTCCTGGATGCCAATGGGGACGGTGTTATCAATGGCGGCGACATTCCCTTTGTTTATCTACCGGGTGTTGACCGGTCGCAGTTTGAATCAGCGGCAGTCAACTTTGGTGACGGTAACTTTATTCTCGCTGATACAACGATTCCCTTGATGTAGCTCGCGTACTGCTTAGACAGTTGCGTTGTCTTCGGACAAACATATCCACTCCAGTTGACAGGAGGAGTATGTCATAGTGGCATACTCCATTTTTTTATCTGGGTGGCGGGTGACGATCGGCTTGAAAATTTTTCTGGTTCCTGGGGTTGTTTTCCGGAATCAGGCCTAGCCCCCGTGTAGCCTGCTGATGGGTTGCCAGAAGTGTCTGGGAGGCAGTGTTAGCAATTTCAGTGCTTCCGCAGTGTCACTAGACCGATCGCCATACGCCTGCATCGATGAGCGTCCCGGTTTAACTTGGCAATGCCGACTCAACTACATATCAATTCGTACTGACTGGAGTTAAGTATGTCTGTGAGAAGAGCACCCGGTCTGGTTTTGGGTACGGATAATGCGGACTTCTATGTCCTCATTGATGATGATGTCAACCCGGCAGATAATACGGTTGACTTATTTGGCCTGCGCGGCGATGACGAACTGGGCGCGGGCAATGTCACGGGCCATGTCAAAATTTTTGGCGGCGAAGGCAACGATCGCATTACAGCCTTCAATAACAATCGCGCCCTGAGCATCTACGTCTACGGCGGTAAGGACGACGATATTATTACCGGACGGGATGCGGAAGCACGGGCCGGGGGTACCTTCCTACGGGGCGATCGCGGCAATGATGAAATTCGGGGCGGTAGCGCCTTTGAACTGATCTACGGCGGCAAAGGCAACGACAACGTCGATGGCGGTTCTGGCAACGACACACTCTACGGCGATGATGGCGACGATGTTTTAGTCGGCGGCCCCGGCGCGGATCAACTCTGGGGTGGCCCTGGCAACGATACCACCAATAGCCTGTCCTCCCTGACGACCTCCGATGAGGGCGACATTATTAATGGTGAAGATGGCGATGACTCGCTGCTGGGGACCGGCGGTAGCGACGTGATCAGCGGCGGCAATGGCAACGACACCATTCGCGGCGGCAATGGCGATGATTACCTGATGGGTAATGATGGCGACGACTCCATCAATGGCGGATCTGGAGCCGACACGATCGAAGGCGGTAGCGGCAACGATCGTATTGATGGCGAACTCGGTGCTGACCTGATCTATGGGAACGACAGTAACGACACCATCTATGGCGGCGAGTACTGCGAGGTGTGCCCCACCGGCCCAGATGACACCATCTTTGGCGGTAAGGGTAGCGACTGGATCTATGGAGAGTCCGGGGATGACCTACTTTATGGCGAGTCGGACAACGATCGCATTTGGGGGGGTAAAGGCAACGATACTATCAGTGGCGGCGATGACGACGATATGCTGTTCGGCGGCGCTGGCGATGATTTAATCTACGGCGGCGATGATGCGGCGGAAGATATCCTCTCCGGTGGTGACGGCAACGATACGTTGGTGGGTGGCCCCGGTGGCGATACCTTCCGAGGTGGCCCTGGAATTGACATGATGTATGCCAGTGGGGCAGCGGCTCCCTTCTCCGATGGTGCCGTGGACATCTTCACCTTCCAACCAGAAGATTTGACTGGTGTAGTTGCACCGGAAGGGATCGGTTCTGTTGTCGGCACTGAGATTGCTACTATTACTCAGGCAGTGACCTCTACGGTCGAGGGGACAACCCTGTTAACCACCGTGACGACCGGTTTTATCATTGCTGAAACCGTTGATGCTACTGACACGACGATTGTGGGTACTATTGTAACCACGAACACCATTGAAATCGTTGCGACGGCAATCGGTACGGCAGTTCTGACGCAACTTGAAGTTATTTCTGCAACTGCGATCGTAGAAACCTCAGACGATGTCTTGTCCCCATCCCAGGTGGCGGCCTTGATTCCGCAAATCGACACCATTGTTGGCTTCATTCCCAATGAAGACAAGATCCAGCTATCGCCGGGAATGGTGAGTGCGCTTAGCCTATTTGATGTCTTTAACACGCCAGGTGGCGTCTTGGCCTACTACACGGCGGGCCTGGGGACCCTTAGCCCCGTCCTGTTCCTGGATGCGAATGCTGACGGTTTTGTCAACGGCGGTGATATTCCCTTTGTCTATCTACCAGGTGTTAACCTCTTCGAGTTCGAGTCAACGGCAACGAACTTTGGGGATGGTAACTTTATTCTGGCCAACACAACCGTCCCCCTGGCTTAGGGGGCAAACTATCTGCCCCTGGCTGGATGCTTGCGTCAACGGACCCAGACCCGCTTACCGATGTCAAGCTAAGCCTGGGCATTTAGATACCCCTTAAGCTCGGATTGCGTTCAAACAAAATACCCCAACGAAGCAGGAGGCATTGGTTACGATGCCTCCTTAAACTATGGCAAGATGACCAAACCGCTGCTTGGGGTAGCCCGCAAGACGCCTGTTCCACAAAACCGGCACTGGCTGGGGTACTGGAGCAGCCATCAGCCCAACCCAAGCCCTGATGGTTTAGCCTTGATCGCCAAAAGCGCAAATTTTGGATGGCGAAAAACCTTGTCAGACAAGCCTTGCAGACAATGAGAGAAAATTCCTGTGATTTCTGGGATTGCTTTCCGGAATCGGGGGAAGTGGCAGTGAAGCATAGGGGTGAGTTGCTCAAATACATTGAAGCAACAGGGTCGTATATATCAGGAGATATAGGTCAAGCAACGGGAAAATGATAAGTTTTGAAAATTTCAGAGTGACTTGACTGCAAAAATCAACTCCTGATATTTTGGCTGAGTGTCTCTGCAACAATTCTGAGCTAACATCTCATATCAACTCAACTGGAGTGAACGATGACAGTTACGAGAGAACCCGGTCGGGTCGTTGGTACTGATAACGCCGATTTTTACGTCCTCGTCAACGACGATGTCGGTGCGGATAATACCGTTGATTTGTTTGGTCTCCGTGGCGATGATGAGCTAGGCGCAGGTAACGTCGGTGGTCGCGTTCGTATCTTCGGCGGCGAAGGCAACGATCGTATCACCGCTGCTAACAACGAACGTGCTTTCAGCCTGTATGTCTACGGTGGCAAGGGCGATGACATCATCACTGGCCGTGATTCCGAAGCCCGCGCAGGTGGTACCCTGCTCCGTGGTGATCGCGGTTTCGACGAGATCCGTGGTGGTACGGCATTTGAACTGATCTACGGTGGTAAGGACAACGACACCATCGACGGCGGTATCGGTGATGACACTGTCTCCGGTGATGACGGGGATGATTCCCTCGCCGGTGGTCCCGGTGCTGACCTGATCTACGGTGGCAACGGTAACGATACCGTCAACAGCCTATCCTCCCTAACGACCGGTGATGCGGGCGATACCATCTGGGGTGGTGACGGCGATGACTCCCTCCTGGGGACTGGTGGCGACGATGTCATCGAAGGTGAAGCGGGTGACGACACGATCCGTGGCGGCAATGGTGGCGACCTCCTCCGGGGTGGTGACGGCCTAGACTCGATCAACGGTGGTGCCGGTGCCGACACGATTTTCGGTGGCAACGATAACGACTCGATCGACGGTGGCCTGGGTGCTGACCTGATCTACGGCGAAGACAGCAACGACACCATCTACGGCGGTGAGTTCTGTGCCGAGTGCGGTGCCGGTCCCGATGACACCATCTATGGTGGCAAGGGTGATGACTGGATCTATGGTCAGTCCGGGGATGACCTGCTCTATGGTGAAGCCGGCAACGATCGCATCTGGGGTGGTGACGGCGACGACACCATGAATGGCGGCGACGATGACGACAGCCTGTTAGGTGGTGCTGGCGATGATTTAATCTACGGCGGCGACGATGCGGCTGAAGATATCCTCTCCGGTGGTTTCGGTGACGATACGCTGGTGGGTGGCCTGGGTGGCGATACCTTCCGAGGTGGCCCTGGCGTTGACATCATGTACGCCAGCGGGGCAGCGGCTCCCTTCTCCGATGGTGCTGTGGACATCTTCACCTTCCTATCTGAAGATTTGACCGGCGTGGTTGCACCGGATGGGGTCGGTTCTGTTGTCGGTACTGAGATTGTTACGGTTACTCAGGCAGTGACCTCTACTGTTGAGGGAACAACCCTGTTAACCACCGTGACGACCGGTTTTATCATTGCTGAAACCGTTGATGCTACTGACACGACGATTGTTGGCACTGTTGTAACTACGAACACGATTGAAGTGGTTGAAACTGCAATCGGTACAGCAGTTCTGACGCAACTTGACGTTATTTCTGCAACTGCGATTGTAGAAACGTCAGGCGATCTCTTGTCCCCGTCTCAAGTGGCAGGGCTGATTCCGCAGATTGACACCATCATTGGCTTTATCCCCAACGAAGACAAGATCCAGCTCTCGCCAGCAATGGTTGGTTCGGTTGATCCCTTCGACGTCTTTGACACGCCAGGTGGCGTCTTGGCTTACTACACGGCAGGTGTTGGAACGCTTAGCCCCGTTCTATTCCTGGATGTGGATGCTGACGGTATCGTGAGTGGCGGTGATGTTCCCTTTGTCTATCTACCGGGCGTTAGCGTCTTCGAGTTCGAGTCGGCGGCGACTAACTTTGGTGATGGCAACTTCATCCTGGCCAATACAACTATCCCCTTGGCCTAGTCTTACTGCCATTTGAACAATTTACTGATGGCTTGATGACCTTGAATCAGTTCTAGTAGTCAAGTCATCTCTTCCCAAGGAGTATTCCACTAGGAGTACTCCTTTTGTTTGTATGACAGTGTTTTGCAAACTCCTGAAGAATATGAATACTCTGTCATGCGCAAAATAATAGATTGTAGGTTGGTGTCGAGCCTGCGAGACCCAACACAATCAACATCCAGTTGCGCCATGTTGGTAGTAACGAATTTAGTCGTTGCAGGCTAAAGCCTGAACTACAACAATCAACATCCAGTTGCGCCATGTTGGTAGTAACGACTTTAGTCGTTGCAGGCTAAAGCCTGAACTACAACAGTCAACATCCAGTTGCGCCATGTTGGTAGTAACGAATTTAGTCGTTGCAGGCTAAAGCCTGAACTACAAACGTTGCAGAATTTACTTTTCGAGCGACTAGGTTCCCGACTTCCCCTCACTCATTTTGAGATCAATGGCTAGGGAGTGAGGGAAATGGCGGTTCTCCAATCCATGTAAAGAAGAGACAAGGGGCGGAAAGGTGCCATGTTACCCAACACCTAAGACTAACCCATATAGCGCTGCCACATTTGCACGTAAGCGTTTTCCACCTCACGGGTAAACTGAGTAGCATTCCAAAGGGGGGCTGTTTGTCGGGATTGCAGCAACTTGTCCTTGACGAGACGGCGCAGTTCAGGTTCGGTGCCATAGCGAATGCCCCACTCGACGTACTCTGCATCCGTCCAGGCAATTCCCTCCTCGATGCCCGCATTAACCAGCATTGTGTAGCTGTTGCGGCTAGAGAACTGCTGGCCCACACGGGTTACCAAAGGTACCCCAACCCAAAGCGTCTCCATTGTCGTTGTGGCCCCGTTGTAGGGGTAGGTATCCAGCACCACATCAGCAATCTGGAGGTTAGCGCGGTGGATGGCCTCGGTAGGAGCCTTGGGTAAAAACCGCAGGCGATCGGCTTTCACCCCTGCCTCCTCTGCTAGATCTCGAAAAATATCCTGCATGCGCGTCTCGCTGGCTAGTCCTTTGATGAGGAAATAGCTATTTGGTACCGCTTGGAGGATTTGTAGCTGCATCTGTAAGGTTGCGAGATTCCACTTAGATGACGATTGTCCGGTGTAATAGATGACGGCATCGGCTGGAATCCCGATGTAATGACGACGGAGATTCGGTACACCGATTTCAAAACCATCGACCGCAAGGTAGGTTTGGGGGAGTCGCCAGAGGGTTTCCCGGTAGTAAGCTTGGGCGTCATCGGGTACAACGTAGGGATCAACTAAATAATAGTCAATTCCCGGCAGTCCAGAGGCATCCCAACCCAGCCAGGTTACCTGAATTGGAGCTAGATTGAGGCTCAAAATAGTTAATGTTATGCCTATTGTCAAGCTATCCAACTCAACCAGGATATCAAGATCATCCTGACGGATATGTTTAATCATCTCGTCAATATCGGTTCCAAAACGACGAGGATGGGTGAATTGTTTGGTATACCAGGACTGGAGAAAATCACTCTTGGGGCGGTAGTTGACAAAGTAGCCATACAGCTCAAATTGGCGGCGATCGTGATGTTCGATTAACCAACGGGCCAGCCAACCCACTGAATGATTCGTAAAGCAGTAGGACAGGTAGCCAATTTTTAGAGGCCGTTGCGGCGATCGGGGACCAAGGGTTAATGGCGGGGGGGGAGGATAGCTTGCCAGGAGGTGCTGGTTCTCACGCGCAATCACTTGCTGGAACGTTTGTATAATCTGATTTCGTACCCGTGAATTCTCCCGAGGCGTATCTTCAAAATAGGGAGCCAGGAACACAGAGGTGGACAAGGCCCCAAAGGCAGAATCCATACTGGATAATAGAGCCGGATCAATCTGGGCAAATTTCTCACACAAGGCTTTGTGGCGTTGCCATCGGGCTGACACTTCCGACCAGCGCCCCATAGCCTGCAAAGCTTTCATGCAAAGATGGTTAGCAAACAGTTGATTGAGCAGGGTGGTAGCCAACTCATCATATCGCTGGGCTAGAGCCAACCCCCGTTGGCTTTGCTGGGTCATAAACTGAACATAAGTTGAGGCCAAAGTCCGCACAATATCCGTTTGATTGGGGACGATATCTAAGTAACGCTCCGCAAGTGCAACTGCCATGTCCGGTCGCGCTTTGACATTCGCAATTTGAGATACCAAACCTGTAATGAAGACAGCATATACCTGTGGTTGAGTGACACAACGTAAACAGGCGGTCGTCAAAGCTAGAAGAGCTTCACTGTGGGGATCATAGTCAACAACAGCTCTGAGTAACTGTATAAGGTTATCGCTACCATACTGTCGTAATACTTCTTGATTGAGATCTTCAATGATCTTGAGTTCATAAAGGGTCTGATTGGCGAACATCTTTGCCCTTACGGCATAGTCTACTAAATATAAGCGATTGAGACAATCATCTGGCATCACGTGATACACCTGTTGCCGCAGGCGAATGGCCTGTAGCCACTGCTCACGGCTTTGTTGGGCTTCAGCCTCCTTAATCAGTAAAGCCACCAATTCTGTTGTCTGTTGAGCACGTTCGCTCTCGTTAGCTGCTTGGTCTAGGGCTATTTTCAAGGTTGCTTGTGCCTTTTCAACTTGCCCCTGAAGTACCTGAGCAATGGCTAAATATCCCTGGAGGACAAGGTGCTGAGGAGAGTCCGCGATCGCGGTTTCACAGTGCACCATCACGCGCCCATATTCTCCTTCCTCCATCCACCCCGCGATTGGTTTGAGCAGTTGTTTTAGTTGGGAGTCAGTTTCCATGACGGCCCAACCTAGCTTAGCCGCTGCCCGCTTCGACTTACGGCCCGACTTTTTGCTAGTTGGCTGACCATTGGGCTGATTGTCGCTACTCAGGTGTTTCCCACTGCCAAAGCCGCTAGTCGAGGCAGACGGGGAAGCAGGCAGCAGTATCTCCTGTTGGGCCAGCCACTGGGTAAACATATCTTGTAAGGTTTGACCCACCTTTTCACCAAACTGCACGGTGTTGAGGAAGTTTGGCCAACCAGCCATTTTTTGCCGCATTTCTTGGTGTTGCTGGTGGCGGAGTGCTGGGTCATTGGCTAGCAACAGTGCCCGATCAAAGTACTCTGCCAGGGTATGGGTTACCCAATCATCCAACTGGATTTCGCGCAGGAGACTTGCCGCACAGTTCTCCCGCAAAGTTTCCCCCGCGAGGGTGACAATTGGTAGACTCACTTCCAAGGCGTCAATGACGGCCTCTGGACTAGTGGCGGGGAAAGCTTCCAGATAGATATCCGCTAAGCGGAGATAGGCTTTCACATTTTCCCGCGTTGTTACCTGATCCAGAAAGATAAATCGCTCGGCGGCGACTTCATGCCGACGCAAAATTTCACGTACCAACAGGACAAATTCATCAGTGGGGTAGGTTAGGGCTAGATCAGCAGTAGGGTGAACATACAGCACCAGCATCGCATTAGGCACCTGAGCTAGCAGCGTCGCCCAAGTGTGCAGGACTTCCGGGATTAGCTTTTCGATGCTGGCCCCAGATATAAAGATTACTGTCTGGTCATCGGCTTGCCAGTCGTGACGATTGGGGTAAACTGTGGTGAGTCCCGTCTTCAAGACGTGCATACTCCAACAACTGGTGCTGCTGTCAGGAAGAATGGCCAACGCTTCGCTGTAGTGGTCTGGGCTAGCAGGGGTAGCATCGTAGCTGCCCAAAAGATAGTAGTCTATGTGGCGTATACCGCTACTCACGGGTGATGTGCCAGAAGCTACCTGAAGCCGCGCTAGTCGATACTGACACAAGCGGGTTGCCAGGGTCACCGTGTCAGTGACATTTGTACCAATCATAAGCAGATCCAAATCATCCTGACGAATGCGATCAACTGCCTCAGCCGTGGCTGCTGGCAAGACCACCCAGTGATCACAACGTGTCCGACAGTACTGAAGGACGGAAGAATCACCGGCGGCAAAACTATAGAGGATGATGTGGAAGTGCTTGTGATTAAGAAACTCAAAAATGGGTAGAGTGATCAACGTTTCTGGGTTTGGCAGGAACGTATTCACCAACACGCCTAGTTTTAGCCATTGGCGTTGCGAACGGGATGGAAAGACGTAGTCAAATGTGTCGGCTTCAAGCTTGAGCGTCACTTCTAATAGCTGCGATCGTAGTTGATAGAGTTCCTTCAGGTTGAGGGTGCTGGTGTAGCAAGGTAGGAAGTTGGCGGTGGCAAAGCGTTGGGCCACATCTTGCCAAACGGGGGCATCGGGATTTTGTCTCACCTGGGCAGCCAGATTGCGTCCCAAACTCAGTAGGAAGTTAGCATAGCGATCGGCATCCCCCACCTCGCGGAAAAAGGCGATCGGTTCGAGCAAATAATCTACTAAATCCGGCAACAGCCAGCCCGGAATCGGAAAGCCTTTCAGAAAGTTGATCGAGGACTGGTAGGCGAAACCATAGGGAGTCAGGGCCAGAAGGATTTGTAACGATCGGGTTTCCTGAAGGCGCTGCTCTAATTGCTGGACATAGTCCTGTTCCGCTTCCGACAGGGGTAAATATCGCAGGTTGGTCGATCGCAGGGATAACAACGCTTGACGAAATTCAGTCTCATAGGCAACCCGCAATTGTGCCTCGGATACCGCTAACCATTGTTCCACCAACTGTTGACGCTGCTGGCTAAGGGATACGGCGGTAGCGATGGCTGGCAGTACAGGCGAATCAGGTTGAGACATGCTGTTTCCGGAAATTGTCAAGCGTGACCTCTCCTATTCTGCCACGTCAGTTGCCGTTGCCGAGTGGGTTGTGAGCCATTGCTCGAACAACGATTCCAATAGATTACCAACCCGTTGACCAAACTGGCGGCTGTTCAAGCAGTTAGGGTTATTGGCCATGCGATCTTGAATTAACTGTCGTTCCTGCTCTCGTAGCGCAGGATCATTCGCTAGTAACTGGGCACGTTCTAAATAGGCGTCAATTGATTTGACAATACAATGATCTAATTGGCAAGCCCGTAACATCCCTGCTGACAAGTCTTCGCGCAATGTTTCCCCTGTCAGGGTGACGATCGGAAGATTTGCCTCTAGCGCATCCACGATTGTCGTTGCACCAGTATAAGGAAAAGAGTCAAGGTAGACATCTGCAAGACGTAACCATGCCTTCACATCTTCACGATTGGCAAGGGCTTCAAGGAGTAAGACCCGATCTGCGGTTACTCCATAGTATTTTAGAATGCGCTGCAATCTCACCTGAAACTCAGCTCTAGGGTACTCAGAACTCCAATTGCGATTAAAGGGGTAAAGCACCAGAATTGAATTGGGAACTTGGCTTAATAGCATTGCCCAAACATGCAAGAGTTCTGGGATCAATTTAAAGAAATTAGCACCCGAAATAAAAACAGGCATTTCTGATGTTACCCCCCAAGTCTGGCGTGTGACCTGTGTGACTGTTGGGGTAATTGGAACGGCATTATAACTGAAGCAGAATGTCGGTCCTTCCACCAAGGCAACTGTCTCACTATAATGATCCTGAGGGTTGCCAGTCGTAGCATGTAACGTTCCCAAAATATGGTAATCAATATTGCGAATGCCAGTTGTAACGGGTGAGGTCCCGGAAGCAACTTGTACCCGTGCTAGCCGACAATGGGCTAACAGGGCAACTTGATGGGCAACCGCAGTGACATTAGTGCCGATCCAAAGGATATCTAGGTCATCGGAACGTATTCTTGCTGCGGCTTTATTTGTATCATTAGGTGGTAATACTACAAATTCATCAGCTCGACCTCGGCAATAAACTTCTAAAGGATGTTCCGAATTCTTAAAACCATAAAGAATGACTTCAAAGCGGGTAACGTCAAGGAATTCAAAAACGGGTAAAGTGACATAGGTTTCTGGGCTAGGTAGAAAGTGATTATTGAGAATTCCCAACCGAATACGATCGCGACTGGGACGCGGTGGAAAATTATAGTTGACAACCGTTTCCGCAGCTTGGAGGAAAGCTTCGATCAATTCCGAGCGCTTGACATATAATTCCTTGAGATTTGCACGAGTGAAATAACACGGTACAAAGCTGCTAAATTCCGTAAACCGCTTGGCTACAGTCTGCCACATTGGAGCGAGGGGATCTGACGCAAGTTGCGTACACCACTGTCGCAAGAATATTAATTTCAATTCAGTATAGCGATCGGCCTCGCCCACTTCGGTGAAAAAGCTAATCCTTTCCAGCAAGTATTCTAAAATGACGCTGAATAACCAGGTAGGAATTGGTACGCGCCCCCAGGCACCCACGGGTAGTTGATGGGCAAACCGATAAGGAATGAGGGCCAAGAACGCTTGTAGGGCCTGGGACGGATCACTGAGTTTCTGCTCTAGGGTATGGACGAAGGTCTGTTCTGACGCTTCTAAAGGCAAGTAACGCAGGTTCGTGTTACGCAGGGCTGTTAACTGTTGACTGAGTGGGGGCTTGAATGCCGCTTCCAACTGAGATGCGGGTAGCGACAGCCAGATTTCTGCCAGTTGCCGCCGCTGCGATCGTAGCTCGCCAAAACTTAAGAGGACGGGTTCCAAAGCGGCTTGGCCAGAAGACTTCACGACCTCCAATTTTGCCCGTACATGAATAACCTCATCCAATGTTTTGGGTTCATGCACGAGACTTATAATACGGAATTCACCTTGAAAACCATAGGTTTTACAGAGTTCCAAATAGGCAGGAAATTCCTGGGCATAATATTGGAAAGAGTTAATATTCCAGAAACTAATATGGGTGGGATCTTGGAAGGCACCCCGTCCATCGGTAGAGGGTACCCGAATATCGACCCAAGCACCGGGTTTACAGATTCGCCAGATCTCATTCATGGTATGAATGCGATCGGGTAAGTGTTCAACGATATCGTGAGCACGGAGATAATCGACAGTGTTATCAGGGAACGGAAACGTTTGCGAGAGATCGGCCACAATATCAACACCCGCTGCGGCACTCAGATCAACGCCAATAAATCCCTTTGGTTTATGGATGCCACAGCCCAGATCAACACACATGGGTTCTGTTGCCGGTTTTTGGAGGGCATAAAACTGTGCCCAAGTGTTGTTGGCGGCGGCTGAAACGGGTGGATCGGACATCTCTCGCGGCTCGGCTCCCTCTGAGGTCGATGAGGTCAATAAGGTGGATGGCGATGTCGCAGCCTGTTCTAAGGTGGATGGCTGGCTACCTTGGACAACCCGCTCAAGTAACTGCAAGTGTTGGGGGAGCCAATCGGCCAGACGATATTTCTCTAGGACTGTTTGTCGAGCCTTGGCCCGGATTGCTTGCATCTCACTTGGGTGAGCTAGTACATCACACAGACGATCGATAAGCTGCTGGGTGTCGAAAAAGTCTACGAGGAAGCCATTTTGAGCATCCTGGATCACTTCCTGGACAGGGGCTGTCTGTGAACCAATGACCAAACAACCAGTAGACAGGGCTTCTAGCAGCGATCGCGAAGGAATAAAGGGGCGCGTGAGGTGTACATGCACAGATGATGCTTGCAACACCTGGCGATATTGGTTATAGGGTAATATCCCAGTGAAATGTACCCTGGACAAATCTAGGGACAGTTTCTCGAGCAAGTCTTCCGGATAGCTTTTGCCATTGGCTAGGGGATTGCCGTAATAGACTTGTGGGGAACCCACGATGACCACATGGCACTGGGGCCGCTGCTCTAGTAGTTTCGGCAACGCTGCCATAAATTGGGGAAAGCCACGATAGGGTTCTAACCCGCGTGCTACATAGGTGACTAGCTCATTAACCGAGGCAAGATCCAGATTGGGTAACCCCAGCTTTGCAGTTGGATCAGGCTGGAAATAATCCGTGTCCACCCCATGCGGTAGGACAGAAATTTTTGTCTGATATTCACGGGGGAAGCGCGATCGTTGCCAGTGGGTAGGCGTCACTCCCCAGTCACAATTCTGGAGATCGAGGAGAATAGATGCATTCCGAATGCGGGTACGCAGTTGATCATCAACATCTGGAGGATCATTGGGATCAAAGTTCAATTCCGAGTTAACGGCGTGGTAATACCATTCGCAGGTACACAGCACTTTCGCGTCGGGGAAAATATCTTTGATAAAGAGGTTGACCCCTGATCCCGCTTCACCATAGACGAGATCAGGCACAAAGCCCTGTTGCTGAAGTTGATCTGCCATCCGATACACGGCTTGCCCTTGCAGCACCGCCGCCTCTAACCCCTGAACATAGTGATGCGTTTGTGCTGAGGGGGGCCGGGAGGGCGCAAAAAGCACGGTCTGCACACCAGGGATCTCCCCGCCAGGGCGGTTTGGCTGAGTACCCAGCCAGACTTGATGGTCAGGGTTCGCCGCCAGTGCTTGGGCTAGGTGACGAAACTGGGCAGGGAAATTAGGATGAAGAAACAGAATACGCATCAAAAGTCAAGAGTTTTGCAGGACAAATTAAAATCCCAGAATTCCATAGGAAATCTTAATGTAACAATCAAGAAATTCTATCATGTCTGGCTTCTAGATCATGTTAATCTTTTGGCGAGCCTGAGGGATGACTTATTATTCTAAACTAAAAAATCTAAAAATAAAATCTCAATACAAATTCGTAATTGCAAGAAGCTTGTACTATTTTATATTAAGGTTGCAACTCGAATGGCTGATGATATCTGAAAATGATCAGCCTAAATTAAACTGCTAATTTATTCTCTTTTTAATCCGAGAATCCATGTTTTGGTATGGCATCTTTTTTAGAGGGAGTTTGTAAGGTAAATTACAAGTGTCGAATTAAGGAATTTGCAAGTCAATGTCTAAAAATATCATCGCTGAACCTGATTTGCCTCATGACGAGTATCGTGCTGCCTTTGCGGCTCAGCATCCTGAAGCATTCAAACAAGCTCAACAGTTGAGAGATACCAAAACATTAAATGGTTTTTCATACAAACCTTTTGATGATCATCATTGTATTTTCTTTCATATTCCTAAAGCAGCCGGAATATCTGTTGCAAAGTCTCTGTTTGGCAATTTGGGAGGGGGGCATGTAACTGCCCGAGATGTTGCAATCATTTTTTCTCAGCAGGAATTTGAAAGTTATTTCAAATTCACATTTGTACGCAATCCCTGGGATCGTTTGCTATCCGCCTATAACTATATAAAAGCAGGTGGTTTGTTGAGTATTGATAGAAAATGGGCTGTTGAAAATATAGTTCCCTACAAAACTTTTGAAAAGTTTGTATTAAAAGGATTAACACAGCCTAATATTCTTTCATATATAATTTTCAAGCCTCAATGTGATTTTCTGTGTTTTCCAAATAGCAATGAAATCGTCGTTGATTTTCTGGGATTTTACGAAAACCTAAGTGATGACTTCAACTATGTAAGTAATAAGCTAGGTTTAGATGTGAAACTTGGCCATGAAAACCGTTCATCGCACTCTGGTAGCTATAAAAATGCATATACTGTGGAGATGCGAGATGTGGTTGCGAATGTCTACCGCCAAGACATTGAAGTCTTGGGTTACACTTTTGACAATTCTTCGCTGCCCTCCCAGTTAATGAATCGCCAAACAAAGCAAAAATAGAGTTGAGTCTACAGCCGTTCCCTCTCTAATGAAGTACTGTCAAGCCTTGTCAACAAGGGGCTTAAGCCCCTTGTCTGTACCTCACCCTGTACCTCACCAAGTATGGAAGTGCTGTATTTGCTACCTGAGACCCATCTCATGCACTGGCCCGGATGAGATCGAGTCCTGATCTCGGCTATCTCAGGGGCAGGCAGGATGCCCACCCCACAACTATGCGCCCAATTCATCCAACTGTCCCCAGGCTACCCCTCTCGGCCAAAACGGATGAGGGGCTAAACGCCTACTTTGACTGGGTGCAGATGATCGGGCTTCAGGCCGCTGGCCAACAAAACTCAGCCCGGTGTACGATCGCTTCCCCGTAGCCCGGTATCCATACCACCCAGGTTTCCGGACCTTCTTGACACAGCAAGAGTGCCTCGTCATCGCTGAGGGGATGGGGCGGTTGACACAGGCGTACCCAATGTTGTTGCGCTAGGGGTGTTGCGGACAGTTGGGGCGCTGGGCTGGTAAAAATCCCTTGCCACGACTGACGGGCCGCTGGGGTAGCAGCAGACGACTGGGGGTGAGTAAGTGCAATCATGTGATTTGCCCGGTTATCTATATTTCTGTATTTAAGACTACAAAATTTGCTTTTGTGAGGAAATTCGCATAAATTTACGATCGCTGCCGGGGAGGTGGCATTGGGATGTGACGATGAATATGGCCGTCAAACCCTTGCCAGTTCGTTGCTGGGCCAAGGCATAACAGAGCGATGGCGGTATTCAGGATCGTTCGGGATGTCGGTCAGATTACCCGTATTGTCCGGGAGCTATGCATCAAGTCTGTATGATTGAAACAATATATACATATACGGATAAATCGGGACATGGCCCAATTCCTCGCCATACCAGACAAGCCTATTGTTGATGGCACGCCTATGAACGATCGTATTTGGGGCAGTTCGGGGGACGATACTCTACGCGGCCATGCGGGGAATGATCTCCTCCAAGGGCAAGCGGGGCATGATCTCCTGAACGGGGGCGACGGAGATGACACCCTGATCGGGGGCGTTGGTGCAGATACCTTGACTAGCGGCGCAGGAGCTGATGTCTTTGTCCTCCAAATTAATAATCAAGGGATTGATATTATTACGGACTTTAATCCGGACGTAGATAAATTAGATTTTTTGGGTGATCTCCCGATCGAACGCTTTTCCTTTCAGCCCGGCGTTAATGAAAATGCGGGCCATACGATGATCGTGGACTCCGTAACCGGGGAAACGATCGCGATGATTCTGGGGATGTTGGTTGATGCCGCAGTGGTCCTAGTGCGTGATGAGCGATCGCTAGCCCTAGCCGAGGCGATCGCGGCAGCAGCAGCCGAAGCCGAACACTTGCCAATTGCGACGGAAGTTGCCCTCGGCACTCACCCATCTCCCGTGCCCGTCCCCCCGATCAGTCGCAGTGGTGCGCAAGTCCTGCCAACTAACCCACCCGATGATCTACCCATTGCCCCACCAACCGATCCACCAACCGACCCACCGACCGA
>JBBILC010000069.1:0-27609 GCA_037445115.1 Coleofasciculaceae cyanobacterium bin_20 | reverse complement strand
ATGACTCTCGCACCCTAAAATGTAAAGTTTTATATCTGGATTCAACACTTCTGATCCCCTACCTCTCAGTTAAATCTTAATTAAACTCTCCTAAAAGGAGCATCCAATAAATCGGATATGGATGAAGCAAGCTTTAAAAAGTCTTAAGATCTTGAACAGTTCGTGTAGGAATCGCCAATTATCCCTTACCCGCTCCTCAAAATCTTTTAGAATTGAGTCGGATAATCACTAAATCAGAACGTCATGAGGGCTAGCGGGTTATGACGGGAGTCATCCAACCGACTTATACCAACGAACAAATCGCGACCTGGTTGCGTGGTTTAATTACCCTGGCGTGGGCAGACGGTCACTTCGACGCCGAAGAAAAGGACCTGATTCACGATCTCCTGCAAACAGATCTAGGTCCCGCGATCGAGCTAGACCCCTTCACTCCCCTAACCCCCAATGAACTGGCAACGGGGTTGGGACCAGAACCCAGCACCCGCGAAAACTTCCTAAGAACAGCAGTCATGGTGGCGATCGCGGATGGGGTTTATTCCGCCCCAGAGGACGATCTTCTCCACCAGTTTGCCACGGCCCTCAACTTGGATTTGGGCGTTCTCGCTGCCCTCCGCACCACCTTGCATACCCCGGAGGGGCCAGACACGGGAGAGGTCACGGCCATTTACGGGGGCCTCGCAACGGGGGTGGCTTCCTCCCTACACGGATCGGGCGACAAAGCCAGTATCCAACCCCTACGTCCCATTCAAGATTGGCTGGATGGCCTAGAGGTTCATGATCCGCGCTTGGCCCATTTCCTGTGCAAAATGATTCCACCCCAATGCCCCTTTGAGCGGGATATTCAACTATTTGGCCATAAGGTTGTCCACATTCCGCCCCTGTGTAAGCTCAACCCCTTGTATGAGCAAATGGTGGGGCTGCGCTTCCGTGCCCTGTGCTATCTAGCTGATGACTGTGGCGAGGATGTGACCGCCTACTGTTAATGACTCATGGGCACCTCGATGCATTGGGATCGGGGCAGTTCAACTGCCCCAACCGACGAGATTACGTTTGTTATCAGGACAGGATCGGGATTTTTCGCGGTACGCTAATGACCACATTAATGGCCGATCGATCTTTTAGGAGCACCGGGATTGGGCGCACCTTCGAGAGCCGTGATCGCTGCCAAGAGCAGCCATCCCAGCCCATTAATGCGGGCATCGAAGAGGGGAACATCAAAGCTGTGGAACAGGAGGCAGGCCCCAAAGGCCATCCCGTAGGTGAACAGCATTAAGGCAGTCATCGGGTCAGACTGACGATCGCAGACTCGCCACTGACGAATGCCCCGATAGAGCACGATGGCCACAATCGCCATCAATCCCAGGGTGGCCGGAATCCCCGTTTCTGCGGCCAACATCAAGAACAGGTTATGGGGATGTCCCAGCCAATAGTCCATTGTGGCTTCGTACAAGCGGGAAAAGGAGCGCAGGCCCCACCCCGTCCAGGGTCGCTCCTGGGTCATCGCCGCTGCAAACTGCCATTGGGTCATCCGCAGAGAAGCCAGAGGCCGATCGGGAAAATTTTGATCCGTCAGCCTAGCCCACAGAAAGGTAGGGACGATCGCCCGCAGTGCGGATTGTCCAAAGGGACCAAAGGCGGCCCAAAACACACTGGCAATCATCCCCAATCCCACCAGGATTACGCCATACCAGCGGCAATAGATCGCAAAGGCTAGACCGACGATCGCCGTAATCCCCCAGGCACTGCGCGAGTCAGTGAGTAAAATGGCCACCAGATGCGCGGCAACAGTGAGGGTGAGCAATCCGATTTGCCAGACGATGGGGGCTGTCCAGTCGAACGATGGCCAGGGCAGGCGGGTGAAACTCTGGGGCGAGCGCGGCCATGACGCTGAAGCTGTCGCCTGGAAGTGCCCACGGCGCAGGGTTGTCCACGCGTCTACCCATAGCCCCAACGTTAAGGTGAAGGTAACCACCAGGTAACTGGCCAGCACATTGGCATAGGCAAAGATCGATGCCATGCGTCCCGGCGGCGTTCCCCCTGCTTCGATCACCCAATCAAGGGTCCCCCCCAACAACCGCACGTGACCGGCCCACCCTCCATAGATCTGTCCCAGGCCAATCGCGATGACAGGGACCGCCGCGATCGCCAGAATCCAGGTCAGGCGGTGAACTTGGGCCACGGTCATCCGCAGTTCCCGCACCACGGCAAAGAACAAAAAGAAGGGCAAAAAGTTCGTCAACCCCAGGAGGGCATTCCCGCGATCGTCGGCCACAACTGCCGTGAAGATGAGCCACCCACTAAGGGCAGCCAAGGCCCGATTGAGGGGACGCTGGGCCATCACCACCGCCCGCTGCCGGAGGATCTGCACCAGCAAGACCCCAAAACTCAGGCCCGCCAGGATCGGACTGAAGGGGAACAGGCCACAAAATAGTTGCATCCAAAACCAGGGTGATCGTGGCCCTGGCCCCAGGTTACGATCACCACCAGAGAGGACCGGAAAACGGGGATTCAAGCGATCTCCCAATGCTCAGTGCGTAACAGGCGAATTTGAGCCAGGGCAAAAATGGCAGGAATAATGCGACCGTAATTAGTGGCGATCGTACGCCAACCCAGATCACTCAGGAACCAGGCCCACAGCACAGGACCTAACCAGGCCAACAGTCCCCGTAAAACAACCTGGCGGGTGGCAGCCAGGGCCATCCCTTGTTTTGCGGTTTGCAGCATCATTTGACTATGCAACTGGGTGACAGCGGTCATCCCGCCCCTTAGTAAGGACTGTTTCGCCACTTGGTACGTCGCCATCTGAAGGGCCATTTGGCGAGCAATCTGGCGCAGGAGCAGGGGCCGCAGGACAGAGGTCACCGCCAGGACGCTCCCCCCCTTGAGCAAGAGTCCGATCGGGTCATGCTGGAGACTAGCGGGAAGCGGTTCGCCCGGTTTCACCTGGGCGAGGGCACGCTGCACCCGCAACCGGAGGCGATCCTGTTCATCAGGAGAAAGATGTTGCCATGCCTGGTGCATCAGGTGCAAAAAGATTTCTGCTTCGAGATCAGTGGTGGCCAGCGACTCGCGATAGGGAATTTTGAGGTAGTGGCACACGCGCAAGAGGACTTGGCGATAGCCCACCCGATCGGTCTTCTGTTGCAGCACCGTCAGGCCATCTGCCGCCAGAAAACGAAAACGCTGCTCCAGACTGGCCAGCCAACGATCGCGCTCCAGGCTTTGCACATGCAGGGGATCGGGCGTTTGCCAATAGTCCAAAGGATTCAGCCGCCGACAGAAGAGGAGTTGGGTGAGGTGGCGTAGTTCATCGTCGGTGGCTAACTCTAGGGCAGACCGTAACTCGTCCAAAATATCTTCCTCCCTGGACAACCCACAGTGCTTTTTCCAGCCCTATTCTACACTGCTGCCCTGTTGCCAGCAGAGCGTCACTTAGCTCAAGTAAAGGGACCTCGATAGGCGTTGAATTTTTGCTTGAGGATGAGCCACAGGAAGGGGGGATTGTCAACCAAGTAGCGTTTCCAGAGCCGTTTTGGTTCAGCTAATAATCGATACAGCCACTCTAGGCCGATCTCGCTCATCCACTTGGGTGATCGCTTCACGTTCCCGGCCTCGAAATCGATCGTCGCCCCGATCGCCAGAAAGATTTTGATCTGGGGCATCCGGTGGCGATAGGTGTGGATAAAGATTTCCTGCTTCGGTGCGCCCACCCCAACGGCTAAAACAGTTGCGCCCGATTGGTTCACGAGATCGATCAGGAACTCACACTCGGATTCGTTTTTCTCAAAGCCAAAGGAAGGGGAATGGGCACCGACGATGATCTCCCGCCCGACCTTGGCATTAATGTTGGCCTGGGCCTGTTGGGCGACGCCATCAGCCGCACCCAGCAGGAAAATACGAATGTTGGGGTTATTGTGGTGATAGGCGTAAAAAGCGGGGAAAAAATCGGACCCAGACAGCTTTTCCTTCAGCGGGGTCCCCAGGAAGGCAGCAGCATACAGCATAATCTTGCTGTCGCAGACCTTAAAGGTGGCATCCTGATACACATCGAAAAACACCCGATCCCACTGGAGTCGCATCAGGTGATCGACGTTGGGCGTAAACACAACCCCTTCCTGGAGTTGGGCCAGCATTTCAGCCTGGGAGAGGTTATCCAGCTCTACATTCAGGATTTTGACCTTGTTCATGCTGACATCCTAAACCCGTGGTTCATAGGAGCGGCAAGTTTCGCAGGGGCCTTCGGGATGGACGGCACAGCGAATAAGTTCCGAAAGGGCATTAAATTGACAGGTGGCATCGCCGATCACCCAACGGCCATCGACCCAACTCTTTTCGGTGAAGGCTTGGGGAGCCGATTGGACATAGAGGGCAATTTGGTGGAGGCGGTAGCGGCCCGATCGAAACTGGTAACGATGTCGGCGTTCCAGCACTGTGTAGGTTTGCCCCTGAAAGTCGAGATAGCTGCCCGGTTGCAGATTTCCCTCCAGACGCACACGCCCTAGGATTTGCTGGGGGTGTGTCAGAATAACCTCGGTTGGCAGCGAGTCTGGCTCCATGATGCGGGTGTCGTGCAGTATACATATCAGGATGGTATCGTACCTGCTTCCCCGGTGACCATGAAAATTTTTGGGGAGTGCGCACTTTGGCACTACCTATGAGTGTGTCATGCCTATTAGTATGTCATGTCTAAAGTGATGGGTTGTAGGTTGGCGTCGAGCCTGCGAGACCCAACACACTTACTAGCCTTGTTGGGTCGCACTGCGTTTGACCTACCAAATGAACTGCTCACATTATGCCTACTATGGTGTGAAATACAAGGCCGTTCTAGAAGGACAGGGTTTCAGACCCAGAATTTCGATGATCTAGCCGATCGTCAACTTTCCCAGGGATTCAGAGCAACGGGCGCTGGCAATCCTCTGCAAGGAACTCTTCTGGCGCAACACTTGAATACCGTTGTCTCAAGTGTTTTTGTGCTGAGTTAAGACACCGAAGTCTTTTTTTTAGTGAGATCTCAATCTTCTCGATATCGGTTGAGTCTTTTACTAAACAAGTTCAATCCATTGAATATCCCTGTTGAGATAAAAAGCAGGAGTGCTGCCCAGAAACCTGTCTTATAGGTTATCTGAATACTAATGAATTCTGAACCTTGCTTGACCACTTCTCCATCAATTGAAGATTTGAGCCATAGTAGCGAGCAGGTACCAACAATTGCCGAAATTACTGAAACGATTGGACTCCTTCATTGTATCAATTCATGTTTTGTTGTCACTGTTAATTTTTATGCCGTTTTATTAACTTAGGTCAATAATTGTGCAGGTGTGTTGAGCCTGTGTTGGATTGTGGGTGAGGCTGTGGATGGATAAGATGAGGGAAACGATCGGAACATGGTGTTAAGAAAAACCAAGGTTTTTGCTAATGTCTAAACTTATCCGAGATGATTAAGATCGCAGGTATTAAATGGGGCTGTTTGTAGAAAAGATAGTTATAAAACTTAACTGTGATGGCGATGGTCTTCACCTAGCCACTACCTAGTCAGCAATAAGGTGATCACGGATTTACTGGAGATTCAAATTAGTTAATCAAACTAAACACTTGCCAACGCTTGATCAAGATATTAGCTAGAATACGCTAGGAGCCTTGTCTTGTGGTTGATATGTTGACATAGAGACTGCTAGTTGGCGACTGTCAAGCATTAATGCACTTTTAGATTGAGTTTTTATGGATTTAATGATGTATGAATAATAAGTTTTTGAAATTTCTGAACAATGATTGATTATGATTTCTCCAAAACGAGATGCTTTAGCTGAGTTGTTTAATAAGAGTTTATGAACAAGCAAAAAGAACTTTCAAGCAGAATTCTGACACATCTCCCTCAAGGTTTGAGGAAACCATTATGAGTACGAAAGCTGTAGCCACGATCGACGGTAATGAAGCCGTTGCTCGTGTCGCCTATCCCCTGAATGAAGTCATCGCCATCTACCCGATTACCCCCGCCTCGCCAATGGGGGAATGGGCCGATGCCTGGATGTCGGAAACCCGACCCAACCTGTGGGGCACGCTCCCCAGCGTAGTGGAAATGCAAAGTGAAGGCGGAGCCGCCGGGGCGGTGCACGGTGCCCTGCAAGCGGGGACCCTGACCACGACGTTTACCGCGTCCCAGGGCTTGCTGCTGATGATCCCGAATCTCTACAAAATTGCCGGGGAACTGACCTGTGGTGTGATTCACGTCGCGGCGCGATCGCTGGCAGCCCAAGCCCTCTCGATCTTTGGCGATCACCAGGATGTCATGGCGGCACGGGGGACGGGATTTGCCTTCCTTTGTTCGGCATCGGTGCAGGAGGCCCACGACTTTGCCTTGATTTCCCAGGCGGCGACCCTGGAATCGCGGGTGCCCTTTATCCACTTCTTTGATGGGTTCCGCACCTCCCACGAAGTGCAAAAGGTGACGCTGCTGGACGATGACGACCTGCGTGCCCTCATTCGTGAAGATTTGATTCTGGCCCATCGTGCCCGTGCCCTAACGCCCGATCGCCCGGTCCTGCGCGGCACGGCCCAAAATCCGGATGTCTATTTCCAAGCGCGGGAAACCGTGAATCCCTTCTACACCGCCTGTCCTGACATCGTGCAGCAGGTGATGGATCAGTTTGCCGCCCGGACGGGACGCCAGTATCGCCTGTTTGAATACCACGGTGCCCCCGATGCGACGCGGGTGGTGGTGCTGATGGGGTCGGGCTGTGAAACGGTTCATGAAACCGTGGATTACCTGACCCAACAAGGGGAAAAGGTAGGGGTCTTGAAGGTCCGGCTCTATCGGCCTTGGGATGCCCAGCAGTTAGTGGCGGCCTTACCGGCCAGTGTGCAGGCGATCGCGGTCCTCGATCGCACCAAGGAACCGGGGGCCAGTGGCGAACCCCTGTACCTGGATGTGGTGACGGCGTTAATGGAAAGTTGGACCGGGGCGATGCCCAAGGTAGTCGGCGGACGCTATGGCCTGTCCTCCAAGGAATTCAGTCCGGCGATGGTGAAGGCGGTGTTTGACAACCTGAGTCAGACGCAACCGAAGAATCACTTTACGATCGGCATTCACGACGACCTCAGCCACACCTCCCTCGACTTTGATCCCCACTTCTCGACGGAACCGGAAGCCGTGGTCCGGGCCATGTTCTACGGTCTGGGGGCCGATGGCACGGTCGGGGCGAACAAGAACTCGATCAAGATCATTGGCGAAGAAACCGACAACTACGCCCAGGGCTATTTTGTCTACGACTCGAAGAAATCCGGGTCGATCACCGTCTCCCACCTGCGCTTTGGGCCGCAACCGATCCGCTCCACCTATTTAATTTCCCAGGCCAACTTTGTCGGCTGTCACCAGTGGAATTTCCTGGAAAAGCTGGATGTGCTCAAGGAAGCAGTCAACGGTGCCACCTTCCTGCTCAACAGCCCCTACGGTCCCGATGAAGTCTGGGATCAGATGCCGATCGAGGTTCAAGAGCAAATCATCCGGAAGCAGCTTAAGGTCTACGTGATCGATGCCAACAAGGTCGCCCGCGAGAGTGGCATGGGCGGTCGGATTAACACCATCATGCAGGTGTGTTTCTTTGCCCTCGCCAAGGTCCTGCCCCGTGAGGAAGCGATCGCCCAGATCAAGAAGGCGATCGAAAAGACCTACGGCAAGAAGGGTACGGAAATTGTCCGCATGAACCTGCAAGCGGTCGATAATACCCTGGCGAATCTGTTCGAGGTCACGATTCCCACCCAGACCAGCAGCGTCCTGCATCGGCATCCCCCCATCCCCGATACGGCTCCCGCCTTTGTGCGCGACGTATTAGGGAAAATGGCGGCCCGTGAAGGCGATGACCTGCCCGTGAGTGCCCTCCCGATCGATGGCACCTATCCCACCGGCACCGCCAAGTGGGAAAAACGTAATGTCGCCCAGGAAATTCCCGTGTGGGACCCGGATGTGTGCGTCCAATGTGGCAAGTGCGTCATGGTCTGTCCGCATGGCGTGATCCGGGGCAAAGCCTACGAGGCAGCGGAACTGGCCCAAGCCCCAGCCACCTTTAAGGCCACGGCGGTGAAGGATAAGGAATTCGCGGGACAACAGTTCACGATTCAGGTGGCACCGGAGGATTGCACCGGCTGTGGCATTTGCGTCGATGTCTGTCCGGCCAAGAATAAATCCATGCCCTCCCGCAAGGCGATCAATATGGAGGACCAGCTACCGCTGCGGGAACAGGAACGCCAAAACTGGGACTTCTTCCTGAGCCTGCCCAACCCCGATCGCCGTCATTTGCACCTCGATCGCATTCGGCAACAGCAATGGCAGGAACCCCTGTTCGAGTTCTCCGGGGCCTGTGCTGGCTGTGGGGAAACCCCCTATATCAAGTTGGTGACCCAGTTGTTTGGCGATCGCATGTTAGTGGCCAACGCCACGGGCTGTTCCTCGATCTACGGCGGCAACTTACCCACTACCCCCTGGACCCAAAACGCTGAGGGGCGCGGTCCCGCCTGGTCCAATAGCCTGTTTGAGGACAATGCTGAGTTTGGCTTGGGGTTCCGGTTGGCGATCGACAAGCAGAGCCAATTTGCCGGAGAACTCCTGCAACGGCTGGCGGGTCAAATTGGCGATTCCCTGGTAACGGCGATCCTGAGTAACGTCCAGAAATCCGAAGCCGATATTTGGGAACAACGGGAACGGGTGGCCCAACTGAAGCAAATTCTGCAAGGGATCAACACCCCAGAGGCCCAACAACTGCTGAGTCTGGCCGATTACCTGGTCCGCAAGAGCGTCTGGATTGTCGGTGGGGATGGCTGGGCCTATGACATCGGCTACGGTGGCTTGGATCATGTCCTTGCCAGTGGCCGCAACGTGAACGTCCTGGTCATGGACACCGAGGTCTACTCGAATACGGGCGGTCAATCCTCCAAGGCCACGCCACGGGGGGCCGTCGCCAAGTTCGCTGCGGGCGGGAAACCCTCACCCAAGAAGGATCTGGGGCTGATCGCCATGACCTACGGCAACATCTACGTCGCCAGTGTCGCAATGGGGGCACGGGATGAGCATACGCTGCGGGTGTTCCTGGAAGCGGAAGCCTACGACGGTCCCTCGCTGATCATTGCCTATAGCCACTGCATCGCCCACGGCATCAACATGACCACCGCCATGAGCCATCAAAAGGATCTGGTCGAAAGCGGGCGTTGGCTGCTCTATCGCTATAACCCCGATCTCCGCCAGGAAGGCAAGAACCCCTTGCAACTGGATTCGCGATCGCCGAAGCAACCAGTGGCCCCGTCCATGTACAACGAGAACCGCTTTAAGATGCTCACCAAGAGCAAGCCCGCCGATGCCAAACGCCTGCTCCAGGAAGCCCAGGAGGATGTGAACCTGCGCTGGCAGATGTATCAATATCTAGCAGCCCGCCCGGTGGAAACGGGGAATGGGCATGGCAATGGGCAGGGTCCGGCGGGGGATGGTGCGACGGAAAAGGCCAGTGACTCCCAGCCAACGACGCCAGTCTAGTTAGGAGAGAGGAGAGAGGTTTTAGAAGAGAGGTATTGGGAATTGTGTAGCAGGAACAGTTAGTAGAGGCTGCTGCGGAGATGCTCGGCGAACGCAAAGAAACAGAGTTGTGGGGTAGGCAAGATGCCTACCCCCAGGACAGCCGAGTCCTCGATCGACTCAGAGCGCTATTCCAGATTCAATTTGCGATCGCCTGCAACCCTAATCCCTTAATCACTAACCCCCAATCCCTTATCCCTTTCTCCTCCTCTCTTTTTCCCTGGATACTGACGGGCAGGATGCCCATCCCACAAGCCTACTGACGGACACGATGCCCATCCCACAAGCCATTGCACCCCCACTGATTGATTGGTGACAAGGAGAAAATCATGGTTGATTTAACCACTACCTATTTGGGTCTGAATTTGCGATCGCCCCTGGTGCCGTCTGCTGCTGCACCGCTCACGGAAGATTTGGACAATATTAAGCGGCTCGAAGATGCGGGGGCCGCCGCGATCGTGTTGCATTCGTTGTTTGAGGAGCAGTTGTTACGGGAAAAATTTGAACTGCACCATCACCTCACCTACGGCACCGAGAGTTTTGCCGAATCCCTGACCTATTTCCCAGAACCGGAAGAATTCCATGTGGGACCGGAGTTGTATCTGGAACACATTCGGGCGGCGAAAGCCTCGGTCCAGATTCCCATTATTGCCAGTTTGAATGGGTTTTCCCGTGGCGGTTGGGTGGAATATGCGCGGCTGATGCAGGAAGCAGGAGCCGACGCGATCGAACTCAATGTGTATTATGTACCCACGAATCCCGATCTACCGGGTTCGGCGGTGGAGCAGAATTATATTGAGATCTTGCGGGAGGTGAAGGCTGAGGTTACGATTCCGGTGGCCATTAAGCTCAGTCCCTATTTCAGCAATATGGCCTATATGGCGAAACAGTTGGATGAGGCTGGTGCAGATGCCTTGGTGTTATTTAATCGGTTCTATCAGCCGGATATTGATCTCGATAATCTCGAAGTCTATCCCCATTTGCTGTTGAGTTCACCGCAGGATCAACGCTTACCCATGCGATGGATCGCGATTCTCTATGGTCGGATTCGTCCTGATCTCGCTGCAACCAGTGGGATTCACAAGGCTCCGGATGTGATCAAAATGCTCATGGCAGGTGCCAAAATCACCCAGATCTGTTCCGTCTTACTCCGGCATGGGATTGAGCATATCCAGGTTTTGGAACGGGAAGTGCGTCACTGGCTGGAGGAAAACGAATACGATTCGGTCAAACAAATGCAGGGCAGTATGAGCCAGATTCACTGTCCAGATGAGAGTGCCTTTGAACGGGCACAGTATATGAAGGCAATCCAGAGCTATCACCCTGACTGGATGACCTCTATCTATAACCTGATTAGTCCGTCTACGACAACGTAATGGGTGAAGGGTATCCCCCATTGAACAAGGTACGTTGAGAACCTTGCCTTTCCCAGCGGTAGGTTTCTCGGTCAATAGCGGATACGGGGATCGATATAGGCGTTGAGGATGTCGATGAGGATGCTGACGATCGTGACGATCGCGGCAAAGAACACCATCAAGCCCTGCACGACGGGATAATCCCGTTGGGAAATGGCCTCATAAAGCCGGTTCGCCAATCCCGGCCAGGAGAAGGTGACTTCAGTGAGGACGGCTCCCCCCAAGAGCGAGGCAAAGGTTAAACCCAGGATGGTGACTACGGGGATGAGGGCATTGCGCAGGGCGTGGTTAAGAACAATCCGGCGTTCGGGGATACCTCTGGCACGGGCGGCTTCAACATAATCTGCTTTCAGGGTTTGTTGCAGGTTGACCCGCACAATGCGTTCAAAGATGCCGCTGATCAAAATGCCCAGGGTTAAGCTAGGCAGGGCAAGGTAGTAAAGGGTGAGGCCAAATTGTTGCAGGTTGCCCGCGAGGAGACTATCCAATAAATATAAACCAGTGGGTCCTTGGGGAGGGGATACATTCAGGGGAAAACGGGTCCCGATCGGGAACCAACGCAGTTGCACGGCCAACAACAATTGCAAAATCATGCCAAACCAGTAGACCGGCACCGCATAGGTCAAAATCCCAAACAGCCGTCCCCCGACATCCCAGCGCGAATTGGGTCGTGACGCGGCCAGCACCCCAATCCCAATTCCCACACTACTGGCTACCAGCATCCCCCCCAGAGTGAGTTCAACGGTGGCCGGGAAATGGGCACCAATAATTTGCCAGACAGTTTGGCCTTGGCTGGCGAGGGAACTCCCCAGGTCAAACCGCAGCAGATCTTGTAAATAGTTCAGATATTGGGACCAGAGGGGAGCATCAAGCCCCAACTGTTGTCGTAGGGCTTCCTTGGCGCTGGCCGGGGCACGGGGACCGAGGAGGGCATCGATCGGATCTCCAGGAGTGGCTCGCAGGAGGAGAAAGACCAGGGTGGTAATGGTCCACAGCATCAGCGGGGCCAGCAGCAATCGGGCGAGGATGTAGGAGCGCAGGGCAGTCGATCGCGACATAGCTAAGCAGCAACAGCAGCAGGACAGGATGTAAACAAAATGCAAACGTATCCAAAAGCCTACCGTACCCAGTCACCATTGCTTACGCTTAGGGGGGATCGCCATTGCCACGGTGGGGCAGCCGATTATGTCGATTAGATGATGCTGATTATAATAAGGGTCTTCAGTCAAAGCCAAGTCAAAACCGCGATCGCAAAGGTCCCTAGCAAAGTCAGCATTACGGTTCAGCATCACGGTTCAGCTAAACGCAAGTGCTCCAGACGGGAGGCAATTCGGAGACCATGCAACAGCAACTCAATGAGATAAAGGTAGACCTAGATCAGCTGGTGGTCATGAGCGCTGATCTGGTAAGGGCTTCGCAGCAGCAGACCCGGAATCTAGAGCTTCAGACCCAACAGATTGGCGTGTTGTCTGAGTCGATTACGGAACTGCGCCTATTGACCGAAGCCCAAGGGCAGCGCATGGAGCAGGGCTTTGAACGGATGGAGCACAGCCTGGATCGCATGGAGCAGGGCCTGGATCGCTTAGAGCAGGTGGTCGAGGCGCAGGGACAGCGGATGGAGCGCAGCCTGGAGAATCTTGCCCAGGTGACTCAGGCGCAAGGACAGCAAATGCTAGCCGTTGTGCAGCAGTTGGTACAGGTGGTCGATCGCCTCGTGCCAGCGCGAGACAACCCGTAGCACTTCTCAGGACATGGCTCCAACTCTCTCGATCGCCTAACTTTCATCGGGTAATTTGAATTGGTTTTAATTGCTCGAACCAGTACTCCCAAATCCCCCCAGGGCGGATTGGCTGAAGGACGCAGCACTTTGGCTGGCACGTAGGGCCGATTGGGAGAAGAGTTGGAAGGCTTGCCGGATTTCCTTATGGCCGTTGCCCGGTGTGAGAATCCACTCGTCGCAAATGCCCATGTCGTGGAAGACTTGCCGAAAGTTTGTACTCCCCCCATCTTCAATGCCCATTGCAGCAACAATGTGGTTTTCGGCCCGCAGCATATCCTGGACGAGCGATCGCACTGTTTTCGCCGTCGCCCGTTGGGAGTGGGCATCTGCCCCATCGGTAATCAGGAGCGTAATGGTCCGAACGGGTACGCCATTGTCGGCAAATTCCTGGGCTTTGGCTAAGACTGTTCCCAACAGCACCACGGTTTGATCATAGAGGGGCGTTCCCTGGTTGGGAGCATAGTTGTGGCTGTCCATCAGGATGGCTTGGGTGACGGGGCAATAGGGGTAGAGAACGGTGCCATTGAGATAGCGGTTGTGGATGAGAATATTGTCTTTTTGAGCAGAGGATTGTAGGACGTTAACGACTGTATTATGTCCGGCACAAACGACCTGGGTATTACCGGAAAAGCGAATGGAGCCGGAGTCGTCGGGCATGATAGTGACGAGCACCACTTCGCTGGCAGTTACGTCATCGATCGCGATTCCTAAACCGGCTTGGATTTGGGCACCGATGTCAATGATATTCAGGGCTTGGAAGGAGGTATTAGAGAGTAACCCTTCGTTTTGGGCGGATTGGAAGAGATCGTTCAGATTGGGGGTAGACATGGTTAGGCTCCTATAAGGACAAGTGAGAAAGGATGGGGTATCTTTCTGAAACCACTAAGGCACTAAGGACACGAAGGAACGCGAAGGGCTTGGTGTTTTCTTTGTGCTCTTTGTGCCTTGGTGGTGAACACAAAGTTTTCAGAACTTTAGAGGGAAATTTCGGGCCAAGTTGCGATCGCGTCCACCGACCTCACCAGATGCATCCCGGCGGCGGCAAAGCGTTGAAAGGCCCGATCGGCGTCTTGGCTAAAGTCCACAATGCCGGGTACAACGACCGGAGAGGTGCAATCTTCCAGGAGATAAACTTTTTGGGCGAGGGCGGGATCTTGGCTCTGAATTTCGGTGAGGAGATCGGCGATCGTCCAGGCGACACAATGGCTTTTGGCTTGGCCAGCAATGATGACGACATCAAATTCCAATAAGCGCTGGATGAAACGGGTATTCTTCTGCGCGATCGGGCGCTGATCGGGGCCTGCCAACACCTCTGGCCGGAGAACGGAGTAATTTTCGGTTAAGGGATTGCCGCCTTTAATCTCGAATCGGGTTTGGCTGTGACGCGCAATATTGTGAAAGAAACAGGCTTCCTCCACGGCAGAAACTAGGGCATGACCAATCCCCCCTAACATGGAGTGATAGGGCCAGATGGTGAGGGGAAATTTACCCGCATCTGCCAGTTGTTGCACATAATGGAGGGCGTGTTGTTGCAGGGCCATATAGTTACCCTGGGCAAGACTATGGGCAATGGCTGGATTCACCTTCCAAAGGCCAGTCTTAACCTCATCCAGTTGAATCATCTGCATGGGACTGGGGTGTTCACCTGCATCATTCACCCAGAAAACAGGATGAAAAATTTGCGTCGCAGTATGGGTATCCATTGTGGGGGCAATTTCGGTAATGATCCCCAGATTCCGGTAGATAAATTCGCAGAGTCGCACGTTATCATCGATCGCGCCGCGTCCGGATTTTCCGCCGACAAACAGTTCAAATTCAGGAATACAAAAGGTATTTTGCACATCGACCAGCATTAAGCAAATGCGCGTTTTATCCTTAGCTGCTGGTTGGAGGCGATACTGTTTTGCCCAGGCTTCTGCTGCCGCTGCCCGATCCTGGTAGGGGACACGCCAGACTTCACCCACGCGATCGGCTTGGAAGTGTTGGGGAATTGGAAGTTGGGTAACGATTGTCGTCGTCATGGTTTTCAAGCTCCAAGTAAATGTGTTAAAACCAGCGAAAAAGCGAAAAAAACACTTAGTTGGTTTGTAACTTCTGAATCGACTTAGCACGAATGACATAGAGGCCATCGTTAGCGGGAATGAGCGTACAACTACTATCAATAAATGGCTCAGTTTCCGGGAATTGGCGAGTACATATCAATTGTCCCGATCGGGGTTCAATACGCATGATGCCTTCATCGGTAGCCACTAGGAGAAAATGATTCACGGCACAGTGTCCCCCTAAATGGGTCAACCAGTGATGATCGTGTCCCGGTAAAACAGTCGTAGCCAGGATGGTTCCGTCAGCTTGAATCACAGCAGCATAATGCCAGGTTTTACCTTGGGTTTGTGCTGCCCAGAATAGCCATGCATAGTCTTGACTAAAGGTACAGGTCACATCAATCAGTTGACCTTGCCAAGGGGGCAGTTGGATACGATCGTTGAGGCCCGATCGCTGGGCATTAAACACAAATGCTGTATTCAGATTACCTGCCCGATACAACCCTAGGCCAAATCGTGGCCCGACCCAAATCTGGGTTTGATTATGCAGAATATCCCCCACATAGGCAGGGGTTATGGGTGCACTGCGGTAGAGTTGACCTTGCTGTAACCAGTAGTAGTGGTTGGCATTGGCAGCGAATCCTAGATGTTGACGATCGCTCACTAAATAACTCGGATCAACGGCAAGTCGAATGGGGGCTTGATGAGGTGCCAGAATAATCACCTGTCCATCTTTGGCAACGAGGGTAGATCGCCCCTGAATTTGGAACTGCAAGTGCGGATCAAGTTCACCGTGGAAAACAAGATGGCCATCTTCCCGGCGGAAGGTTCCCGCTTCGTGGTAAAGCCAACAGAGTTGACCGTTTTGCACCGTTGCTAGGAGGATAATACCCGGCGTTGTAAAAATCGAACTGACCTTTACCGTGCCTCGGACAATCGTTGACTGCGACGGGACGGGCGAACCGTGGGTGCAGTGGGGACAATGGGCACGGGCGTGTTCTAGGCCACAGTGTAAACAGGTTGTCCACTGTAGGTTATCCAGCAACGATCGCGGCATTTCCCCCCGTAAATCCTGCTCAAAGACCTGATGAAAATAGTGCAAAAGACTATCAGGTAAAATATCCGGTTTCAGGGCGGGTTTGGGATACCGCACCTGGGGATGGAAGACCGTAATCCGATGGAGCGATCTCGCTGCATGGGGAATGTTGGGGGCTGATTTTGTTGGCTTGTAAACGCCGCCATAGGGATGCACAAACAATAGACATTGCATTAACATGACGCTAAACGCATACCAGTCGGATTCGGGCGTATAGGGATGGCTTAGCTGGGGCACCGTTGCCTGAGCGTCGCATAGACAGGGATCAACAAAGCGATCGGTAAAGACCTGACAGAGAAAGGCACCAAATTGGAAGGAATCGGCATCAATAACATAGGCTTGCTTACCCTTGACGAGAACATTCAGATCATTAAAATCCCCGATCGTAATGCCCAGTTGATGGAGACGCTGAACAGTTTGATGTAAGTCCTGGAAAATCGCCGTGACGTGTTGGGCGGAAATCCCCGTCTGGCGAAAACTGCGTTCGCCGTAGTGCAACAAGGGGGTAGCTGGGGCCAGCAACGGCATCGTATAACCGAGGATTGTTTTCCCCGCCCGATCGCTCACTAAATCCAATGGCTGGATAACGCGATCGGGTAAATTCTGCGGAAACTGGCGTAACTTTTGCTGGTGTTCCTGTAAGCGAAGACGCGCTGCTTGCTGCACGTCGGGAGAGGCTTGATAATCCGGATGATCGGGTTGCTTAAAAAGCTTTAGCGCTTGGCCCTGACCCAGATCATAAATATCCGCTTCACCGCCTTTGCCAATCAGTTGACTGGCTTTTAGACGAATTCGTTTATGGTTAAGGTAGACATCCATAGGTCTGCATAAATTGCTCGGTAACCGTTCGGAGACGGGGGTCTAATCGGGCTAAAACTTCAGTCACAATCGCGGCTGGCACTCCGCCATAAAACGCTTGGGCAATACCGCCCGCAATGCAGGCGATCGTGTCACTATCTCCCCCGATCGACACCGCATTACGAATGGCATCTTCAAAATCCGTTGATTCCAGAAAGGCAATAATGGCCTGGGGTACCGATCCTTGACAGGAGACATCAAAGCGATAGGAAGGACGAATTTCGGCTAAGGTGCGGTTCAAATCATACCCAAAGGTGGATTCGATATAGGTTTTAATGTCAGCTTTTGATTGGCCCCGCCGAGCGAGGAAAATGGCGGCGGCGGTGGCCTGGGCACCCCGAATGCCATCGGGATGATTGTGGGTAACAGCGGCACTTTCAGCAGCCATTTGTAAGACCGTATCCAGGTCATTCCCGGCATAGCCAACGGGACTCACCCGCATGGCTGAACCATTGCCCCAACTGTTATAGGGTTCGCGACGTTTGAAGGTTGCCCAAAGGGCAAAATTTTTGCCATAGCCCGCCAGGGGAAACCAGGCATAATAGCGATGCAAATTATCCACATAGTCGCCCTGGTTGAGTAGGGTATCCGCGATCGCAACCGTCAGAACCGTATCATCGGTAAAATGGCTCCGGCGACTAAAGAGGGGAAAATCCTTACGCTTACAATTTCGCCACTCGTAAATAGAACCAATCATGTCCCCTGCGATCGCGCCTAACATGGCTATACCTCCAGTGGTTTTCTTCGGATCAGGACTAGGGTCGTATCATCTTCTAGCAGCCCACTCTGCCGTTCTAGCACTTGGGTTTGCCAGTTGGGTTGAACACTTTCGCGGTTACAGCGGGCTAAATAACGCCGCACCTGATCGGGATTCTGAAAATAGCGATCGTCCTGCCAAAAGGGCTTAAAGACTTCTGGGGTAAGATCAGCATTTTTTAGGGATGAATCCAGGGTTTTCCCTAAATCCTGTACCCCATCACTGCCGATCGCCAAGGTGTTAACCGTCGCCGTCGATCGCAGGTGAACCTGAAACTTCACATCCTCCATTACAAACAGGCCAGGAAATAAACCATAGGCCAAGTAGGGGGGCCGGTTATCGGCGATCGTGCCTTGCATCAGCACCTCATCATTGAGTATCGCCACCCCATCACCGAGGGAAAAAATAGCCGTCATTTCGGGCGTGACGATCGCGCCGACGATCGTGAATAAAAAATAGTCCCGAACGACTGCTTCTAGCGCCGATCCGAATCCTGTGGCCAGTTGCCGGATCTGTTCCAAGAGATCCCGTTGGAGTTCTCGCCAAAAGTCAGGAGCTTGCAGTTGCGGTTGACCTTGCTGGCACTGGCGATCGAGGCACGCAATCACCCATCTCGCCCCCAACTGGGCACCCACCTCACTGTGGGGACAACTGCCACACCCATCACACACCACCGCGATCGTCCCCTCTGGCTTGGCTTGGACGGCGTAGGCATCCTGGTTATTCCGGCCTATGCGCCGATGTTCCCGTCCGATGACCGACCCGGCAGCGATCTCAAAGACTGTGTTCATGACCTTGGTGTTTATCATACACTAAGTATAGGTGTAAAAATTACACTATGTCAAGTCCGGATTTTGAATTTCAGCGTTTTACAATGGAGTCACAGTGGAATCACCCCCCACCCCTACTGCCATGATTGCCGTCCCCCACTACATCAGCCCCCAGGACTATCTCGACCTCGAACGCCACAGCGAGATCCGTCACGAATATCGACGGGGGCTTGTCTATGCGATGGCCGGGGGGACCGACAACCACGACCGCCTCACCTTCAACTTCCTCAAGCTTATTGACAATCACCTCGGTGACCCGACCAACTGCCGTTTTTATTCCGGTAACGTCAAAGTCAACTACGAGGACGAGTTTTATTACTATCCCGATGCCTTTGTCACCTGTGACCCCCGTGATCGTGAGGACCGTTATATCAAACGCTATCCCAAACTGATTGCCGAAGTTCTCTCACCCAGCACGCAAGCCTTTGATGAGGGCGAAAAATTCAAGGATTATCAACGCCTGGAATCTTTGGAAGAATATGTCTTAATTTCCCAAGCGTCCCAACGGGTTGAATGTCGTCGCCGCACGACTATGGGGACCTGGGAAACGACCGTTTATGAGACCGGCGATCTCGTTCTACTGCAAAGTATTAGCCTTGAATGTGCGATCGCCGACCTCTATCGCGGCCTCGACCCCTAGTATGCTATGAAGCGCAAGCTGATGACGTGGTTGCGATGCCCTACACCTATCTCTATCCCCGACCGGCCCTAACCGTTGACTGTGTGGTGTTTGGGTTAGATGACGAGGATCTGAAAGTGATGTTGATCCAGCGGGATTTACCGCCCTTCTCTGGCCAGTGGGCGCTCCCTGGAGGGTTTGTGCGGCTGGAGGAAACGCTGGATGCGGCGGCCCGTCGCGAGTTGCAGGAGGAAACAGGACTGGAGGACGTATTTCTGGAGCAGTTTTATACCTTTGGCAGCCTCGATCGCGATCCCAGGGAACGGGTCATCAGTGTGGCCTACTACGGCCTAGTGAATTTGCGCAACTATCGGGTACAAGCGACCACCGATGCACGGGATGCCGCCTGGTTTCCGGTGCAACAGTTACCTAACCTGCCCTTTGACCATAATCAAATTGTGGCAATGGCCTACGATCGCCTGCGCACCAAGGTCCGTCACGAGCCAATCGGCTTTGAACTCCTACCGGAAAAATTTACCCTCACCCAACTGCAAAACCTCTACGAAAAAGTCCTGGGTCAAGTCTTAGACAAACGCAACTTCCGCAAAAAAATCCTAAAAATGGATCTCCTCATCGAATTAGACGAAGTTGAACAAAACGTCTCCCACCGAGCCGCCCGCCTCTACAAATTCGATCAGCAAAAATATCACCACCTCAAACAATCCGGCTTTAATTTCGAGCTTTAAGCCTGCATTTTTAATTTTGAATTTTTAATTTTGAATTTAATAAACGCCCTTTTCTAATCGCTACCTACCTATCCCCTTCGTGTCTTGGTGTCTTTGTGGTTCCCCCTGCCTCCCGGTTCAAAAAAATTATCCCAACCACCTGGGGAGTTCTCCTGCTCGCGATCGCCCTCGGCACTGGACTCCGCTTCTGGCAACTCGCGGCCAAACCCCTCTGGCTCGACGAAATCCTGACCGCCTTGTTTAGTCTCGGCCAAAGCTATCAAGTGGTCCCCTTGGAGCAAACCATCGGCTTCCCCGATCTCCTTAACCTATTTCACCTCCAACCCAGCACCTGTGCCGCGATCGCTGCCACCATCACCCAAGAGTCCACCCATCCCCCCCTCTTTTTCTGCGTGATGCACCAGTGGCTCACCTGGCTAGCCCCTGCACCGGATCTGGCGAGTCTCACCTGGCAACTGCGATCGTTCTCGGCGCTGATGGGGGTGCTGCTGATTGCGCTGCTATACTGGCTTAATCGGGTCGCCTTTGACCAGCGGGTGGGGGCTTGGGGAGCGATGCTAATGGCGGTTTCCCCCTTTGCCGTCTATCTTTCCCAGGAGGCCCGACACTATACGTTGCCAATGGTGTGGCTAACGCTGGCCCTAATTTGCCTGATCCAAATGCAACGGGATCTCTATCCAGTTCAGCCTCAAGTTCAGCGTTTTCGTCCGCTCTACTGGCTGGGTTGGGTGGTCTGCAATAGTTTAGGACTCTACACCCACTATTTTTTCCTGATGGCCGTGGTCGCGCAGGTGGGGGTTTTACTGGGCCGATCGCTGTGGGAACGGCGGTGGCTAACCCGTTGGCAATGGGGGGCGATCGGGTTGGTGATCGCGGGGGTGGGACTCACCTATTGGCCGTGGCTGGCGACGTTGCAGGGACACGCCGATCGCGGTGAAACCAGTTGGCTCCAGTTGGCGAATCCGTTGGCCCCGATTTATCAAACCGTGTTGACTTGGGTGGCAATGGTGATTGCCCTGCCCGTGGAGAATCAGCCCTGGTGGATTGTGGCACCGATGGGAGTACTCACCTTGGGATTCCTGGTTTGGCTGGGTCGAGTGGCGGGTCGCGGTGGGGTTCGCCTCTGGAAAATGCCCCATACCCATCTGGAAACCTGGACCTTATTGGGATTTATTCTGCTCGTCTTACTCCAATTTTGGACGATCGCCTATGGCTTAAATCGGGATATCACGATCGCACCCCGCTACAGTTTTGTTTATTACCCGGCGGTGTGTGCCCTACTCGCAGCCGCCTGTCAGCAAGGTGTTGTTCACAAGAACGAAAACCTTAGTCTTCCAGTCAGATCATCGATCAGATCATCGATAAGATCATTGATTTCAAATAAACGTCTATTCCCGATCGCCTTTTTAACCCTCTCATTGCTCAGCAGCCTCTTTGTCATCGGGGGATTAGCCTTTAGCAAACCCTTTCAACCGCAACAGGTGGCGCGTCATTTAGGCTCGGAACCAGAGCAGGCATTGATGGTCGCGATCGGCTATAAAAACTTTCAAGATGTGGCCCTGGGCCTCAGTTTTGCCCTCGCCTTACCGCCCTTTTATCCCCAGACCGAGATGGCTGCGTTCGCTTTTCTGAAGCGGATTCCTAATTACGATGGCGCATGGGCAACCTTGGCAACCTTACCCCATCCCCCGGCCCCGTTGAACCTGTGGGCCATCAGTCCAGAACTCCGCCGTCGGGAATATCCAGCGCAGTTAACCCTTGCCGGTGGGGTAGTTTGCGCGATCGATCCCCAACAGCATTACCGGATTGGTATCCCCTACCAACGTTATCAATGTCTTAACTTCCTGGAGGGGAAAAATAACCCGGCCCAAGCGAAGTCTGTCGCAACCTCCCCGTTTTCCTTATAACAGGATTGCGACTCACTGAAAATCGATAATATTTGCATCATCGCTAGGGCAACTATTGTCAAATTTATCGAGAAGGAAATCTCTTGCAATCTGATATTTGGGAGTCTATAATAATCGGCGATGTTCAAAGCAATTTGCGCTTTTTAGCCTCAGTCATAAGTCGTGTTTCCAAAGGTTACTAATTAATAAGTGACCTGAAAACAAACAATCCTAAACCGACAGCCTTTATGGCAGCTACTTGCTGGTTATTCACATTAATAATCTGGAGATTGACAAACTATGGCCCAGTCATTCGCTGAGATCTTGCACGGAGGACCCGTAAACGTTGAGGAGGTGCAACGGGTCAGAGAGGTTTTGATCTTTGAGCGGGAACAATTCACGCCCAAATTTATTAAGTTTGCCTGTCTACTCGTGCTTGCTGCCTGCATCGCCACCTTCGGACTTCTGGGAGACTCGGTGGCCGTCATCATCGGTGCGATGATCGTAGCCCCGTTGATGCTACCGATCATGGGGTTGGCGTTCAGCATCGGTATCGGCGATCGCAAATCCATGTTCAACACGTTGCTCGTCAGCCTCGCCGGGATTGGAATGGCGGTGGCGGTGGGATTTGTGCTCACGCTGCCGATTGCTGGGGTTATCCATCCGGAGGCCATCCAGCAGATCATGGTCCGCACGTCACCGCACTTACTCGATCTCATGGCGGCCCTAGCCACGGGCTTGGCAGGTGCCTTTGCGATCGCGCGTAAGGATGTTTCTGACACGCTGCCAGGTGTGGCCATTGCGATATCGTTGGTCCCCCCCCTGGCGAATGTGGGGATTCTGCTGGCGTTGGGTGAACCCGGTCTCGCCTCCGGTAGCCTGCTACTCTTCGTGACCAACTACGTGTCCATCCTCCTCACTGGCGCACTGGTTTTTACCGTGATGGGGTTCCGGCAGGCCGCTTTGTCGCCGTTCGACACGCGGGCACAGCGCCGAGCCGTGACGATCGCCTTCGCAGCCTTTTTGATCATCGGGATTCCCCTCTCAGCGGCCAGTTATCAACTGATCATGACCAACATGATCGCCGCGCGTACCTACGCCCTTAGCCAAGAATGGCTCGGCGGTTCCGGATACCGGGTCCTGTCGGTCGATGCCGAAACGGCGGACGGAACGGTGAACCTCCTCCTCTTGGGCGATGGCGAACTGCCACCGCTGAGCCAGCTTGAGGATCTCACCCGTGGCCTCCTGACTGGCCGAACCATCCGCGTGAAGGTTGTTGAATCACAAACCGTTTATATCGACACGTAGTAGCGCTTGCCCCAGCCAACGGGATAACGTTGCTTGGGATCGCGATAATTACTAGAGGAAGGGCGGGTTGTACAAAGATTACGACAGTTAGCCAATAAGCTTGTTCCCGCCCGTTGCTTTAAGCCAACCCACTCCAGGGTGCAAATTGAACGCAGGGTGTTGGGCCGCGCAGACTCAACACCAACCCACACGTTAACCTTAGCGTTTGCGAGTAACTAGGAAACCGCGATCGGCATAGGGGATTTGACATGGAAACGTTCCCGAATGCGATCGGCCATCTGCGACGGTGTGAGGCCCAACGTTACCATCGACTCCTCCGGCTTGGCGTGATCCACCAGCACATCGGGGACCCCCAACCGCAACACGGGCACCTGGATATCAGCATCTAGCAGTGCTTCGGCCACAGCGGAACCAAAGCCACCCATGATCTGCCCCTCTTCAAAGGTCACCACCCGGCCAATGGTCTTCGCTAGGGGGAGCAACAACTCCGTATCCAGGGGTTTGGCAAAGCGGGCATTCACCACCGTTGCCTGCATCCCATGTTCGCTCAGGATTTCCGCCGTTTGTAGGGCCGGATGCACCATCGAGCCATAGCCCACCAGCAAGATATCGTCACCCCGCCGTAACACTTCTGCCTTACCGATCGGTAACGGTTCCCAGCCTTCCTCCAGCAAGGGCACCCCAAAACCATTGCCACGGGGATAGCGCAGGGCGATCGGGCCGTCGGTATAGCTCACCCCCGTCGCGATCATCTGCTGCAACTCCGCCTCATCCTTGGGAGCCATCAACACGATATTGGGAATACAGCGCAGGTAGGGAATGTCATACAACCCCTGGTGGGTGGGACCGTCGGCCCCGACAATCCCGGCCCGGTCCATACAGAAGAAGACGGGTAATTTCTGGATACAAATATCGTGGATCACCTGATCATAGGCGCGTTGCAGGAACGTCGAGTAGATCGCCACCACCGGACGCATCCCCTCGCAGGCCATCCCCGCCGCCAAGGTCACCGCGTGTTGCTCGGCAATGCCCACATCGATGTACTGGTTGGGTAACTTCGCCTGCAACTTATCCAGCCCCGTACCGGTCGCCATCGCCGCCGTGATGCCCACAATGCGCGGGTCATTTTCCGCCAGCTTCACCAGCGTATGGGCGAACACCTTGGAATAGCTAGGGGGCTTGGGTTTGTTGGAGGGTAGCGGTTTCCCGGTAGCCAGGTTAAAGGGACTTTGGGCGTGGTAGCCCACCTGATCTTTCTCCGCCAGTTCGTAGCCCTTGCCCTTGACCGTGGCCACATGGACGAGGACCGGTCCCTGAATCTGGTGGGCTTGCTGGAAGGTGGCGATCAGTTCTTCGAGATTGTGGCCATCAACGGGACCCATGTAGGTAAAGCCCAACTCTTCGATCACGGCCCCCACCTTGGACACCGCCAGCCGCTTCATGCCGCCCTTCAGCCGCTCCAACTCCGGTGACAGAGAATTACCCACGAAGGGTAAATGCTTAAACTGCTCCTCCAGGTTGTCGCTGAGGAACTGCATCGGCGGACTCAGGCGCATTTTGTTCAGGTAGCGCGAGATCGCCCCGACGTTGGGGGAGATTGACATCTCGTTATCGTTCAGAATCACCATTAGGTTGGTTTTGGGCAAATGACCCGCATGGTTGATCGCTTCCAGGGCCATCCCGCCGGTTAGGGCACCATCGCCAATCACGGCCACCACCTTAAAGGTTTCGCCCTTCAGATCACGGGCGAGGGCCATCCCCAGGGCAGCGGAAATACTGGTGGAAGCGTGACCGGCCCCAAAGTGGTCAAACCGGCTTTCCGATCGCTTGAGATAGCCCGCCACGCCATCCTTTTGCCGCAGGGTGTGGAATTGGTTGTAGCGGCCCGTAATCAGCTTGTGGGGATAGGCTTGGTGGCCCACGTCCCAGAGCACCTTGTCATGGTCGAGGTCGAGGGTTTGGTACAGGCCGAGGGTGAGTTCAACCACGCCTAGCCCTGGCCCCAGGTGCCCACCACTAGCGGCGATCGTCTGGAGATGTTTCTCACGAATTTGACGGGCAATTTGTTCCAGTTGGGCGATCGATAGGCCATGCAACTGGTTGGGATGCGTCAGTTCACTCAAATGCATACAGCAAAACTCTCTAGGTCAATGGGGATAGCGATCAGGGATGGTTACCTGCCTGAATTTTAACTTCTGTAACCTTCCGCGAAGGTGCGATCGCGGCACGACGCCTTAGCGTACCGTCCATTGCGATGATCCTTGCCCCGTGTCTGTACCCCGCGTAAACCCGGACGGTAAAACAATCAGTCCACACAGTAAGTACTTTGGCTCATCAATGGGCACAGGGATAGCCAGGGCTGGGTTGACTGGGGACGGGCAAGGACTTACAGAGGCTAAACCAGTCCTCTGAGTAGCGTACAAGTTTGGTCGATCCTGCGAAATGCATTTATTCAGAGATCTTCATTTTTCTTCAAACTAACCATGTTCTTTAACGAGGGGTCGTCATCTCTCTCGGATCGGATTGAACCTGGATCGGGGCAATCGGTACCAACCTTCAGGTTCCTAGGCCACCTTCGCATCCTTTCCCTAACATGGCTAACCGTACAGTAACCCGTCATACCGGGAAAATTATGGCAAGACTCCCCCTAGTCTCTATGCATTCGGATCATAAAGTCGTTATAAAGGTAGGAATGGGAAACTGCCCAGACGGGTGTGTTAACGATTTGCCATGACGGTCACGTTGGGAAAACTTGCGCGTGATTGGGAATCTTGCGAACTGTCGGGGTTGATTTGTCGAGAGATGTGAGTTGTTTGCGGAAGGGCTTCTAGCGATGAAATACCTGCTACCACTGGTCATTGTTTTCCCGATCGCAGGCACCCTATTCCTAGGGGTTGCCGTGGCCCAACCCATTGTCCCTGCCGCCGATGGGACCGGTACCATTGTGCGTCCTGTGGGCGAACGTTTTGAGATCGAAGGGGGCAAAACCTCTCGCGATGGTGCAAATTTATTTCACAGTTTTCAGCGTTTTAACCTCAGCAAACAGCAAATTGCCAACTTTCTGGCCAGCCCGCAACTCCGGAATATTCTAGGCCGCATTGTGGGGGGTGATGCTTCTTACATTGATGGGTTAATTCAAATCAGTGGGGGGAATCCCAACCTGTTCCTGCTCAATCCAGCCGGGATTATTTTTGGCCCAAACGCGGCCTTGAATGTACCTGCGGATTTTACGGCGGTAACCGCCACCGGGATTGGCTTTAACCAGGGTTGGTTAACGGCGATCGGGTCCCCGGATTATGCTCAATTAGTCGGTACACCGAATCAATTTACCTTTGCCACGGCGCACCCCGGAGCGATCGTCCAAGCCGGTAATCTTACGGTCCCGCCCGGTCACAATTTGCGCCTTATCGGGGGGACAGTCATCAACACGGGCAACCTGTCTGCTCCTGGCGGTGAGGTGACGATCGCGGCAGTACCGGGCGCAAATCTGATTCGTCTGAGCCAGCCCGGACACTTGTTGAGTCTGGAAATGACCCCCCTCGCTGGCCAGGGTCCCGGTTTAGCGACCCCCTCCCTCCCGGAACTGCTGACGGGGGGGAATGTGAGTGGGGCAACCGGGTTAGCCGTGATGCCAGATGGGCGTGTGCAATTACAGGGATCGGGCGTGGTGGTCCCAACGGAATCCGGAACGGCGATCGTCACTGGTCAGGTCAATGCCGCGTCTACCCAAGCCCCTGGGGGCAACGTCAATCTCTTCGGTGAACACGTTGGTCTGCTGGGGGCTGAGCTTAATGCCTCGGGCACGAGTGGCGGCACCGTGCGGATTGGTGGCGATTATCAAGGTCTGGGTGCGGTCCCAAATGCCAACGCGACCTATACCGACGCGGATACCAGCATCCGGGCCGATGCCCTCACCAATGGTGACGGGGGACAGGTGATTGTTTGGGCCGATGATACCACCCGCTTTTATGGCCAGATTTCTGCCCAGGGGGGACCTGCGGGCGGTGATGGGGGGTTAGTCGAGACTTCTGGCAAGTTGGGGTTGGATGTTGCCGGTGCCAGGGTAGACGCCCGCGCCCCTCAAGGCCAACCAGGCACTTGGCTCCTAGACCCCAGCGATATCACCATTGCCGCTGGTCCGACTAACCCCCCTAATCCCGGCCCTAACTTTAATCCCAGTGGGGCGACGGCCAATATCAATGCCCAGCAAATTTCCGATACCCTAAGCCAGGGGACCAGTGTCTTGATCACCACGGCTGGCGGGACTGGGGGGCAGGGGAATATTACGGTATCGGCCCCTATTTTCAAAACTGCCGTTTTTAATGCGTCCAATCAGATTGTGGCTGGGGGCGCGGCAACGTTGAGCCTGAGCGCTGATAACAATATCACCATCAATAGCTCAATTCGCTCGGACTATAACCCCCTGAATGTTCGCCTATCAGCCCCCAGTGGCGTTGTTACCATCAATGGTTTGATTGCGACCAATGGGGGGGATTTCACCAGCCGCAGCGTGAACTTTACCGCCGGGACCATTGATACCAGCCCCGTCTTTTTTGTCGTGCCGCCCGTACCGCCCCCTTTTCCGCCGCCGCCCGTACCGCCGCCCCCACCGCCCCCACCTGGTTTCACGGTGACGGATGCTGGGAACATCGATATTGAAGTGGGCCTCGGTAATATTGTGGCGGGGAGTTTGCGAGCCGAAGGGGTCAGTGA
>JBBILC010000068.1:0-27613 GCA_037445115.1 Coleofasciculaceae cyanobacterium bin_20 | reverse complement strand
TAGCGTTGATGAGGATTTCCTAACGGCTTTGGAGTATGGGATGCCTCCCACTGGGGGCTTGGGGATTGGCATCGATCGCCTGGTGATGCTCCTCACCGATGCTCCCAGCATTCGCGATGTGATCGCCTTCCCCCTGCTCAAACCCGAAAAAACTGACCCTGACCTGACCCCCTAAAGGATATCTTGGTGTTGACTGTGCCTTGGGGGTGAACGCCTATTGGCTCTTGGCACCCCAGAGACACAGCGTACACAGGGAGGAAGAGCGCTTAGGGGAGGAAGCTGACTAGGGCCTCGCGCACGTTGGGATATTGATAGGTAAAGCCACTGGCGATCGTGCGTTCCGGGATGACCTGCTGTCCATCTAGCACCACTTGGGCGGCATCCCCCAGGATCGTATGCAACACGAAGTCGGGGACGGGTAACCAGGAGGGGCGGTGGAGAATCTCGCCCAAAACCTGACACAGTTCAGTCATGCGCACCGGGTTGGGGGCTGTGGCGTTGTAGACCCCCTGCATGGCTCGATCGGTGATGGCCTTCAGGATTAGACTCACCAGATCGTCGCGGTGAATCCAGGAAAACCACTGGTGACCACTGCCGATCGGTCCCCCGGCAAACAGCTTAAAGGGCGGCAACATCTTGGCGATCGCCCCCCCCATTCCCAGGACAATGCCACTACGCAGAATCACCAAACGCACCCCACTCGCCAGCACCGCCTGCGCCTCCGCCTCCCAAGCTTGGCAGACCTGGGCCAAAAAATCCGAGGCAGCGGGACTGGTTTCATCAAACCGGGCGGTTTCGCTGGTGCCGTAGTAGCCGATCGCGGAGGTACTAACCAGCACCTGGGGTTTGGGGTTGGCCTGGGCGATCGCGGCCACCAGGTGACGGGTTGTCAATTGGCGACTGTCCAGAATGACCTGCTTCCGTTGGGGTGTCCACCGTTCATCGGCGATCGCGGCTCCGGCCAGGTTGACCACGGCATCGCAACCGCTCAGGGTTTGTTGCCAGTCCCCAGGTTCGGTCGGCGTATAGGGGACTACGGTCACGGTGGGGTAGGTCGTCGGGGGAAACCGTTGCTGTCCCCGCTCAGCACTCCGCGTCAGGACGAGGAGGTCATGCCCCTCGGTGCTGGCCCGCTCGACTAACCGTTGCCCCACAAAGCCCGTTGCACCTGTAATTGCGATTTTCATACGCTTTGTCTATACCACCTTTGCAAAAAGTTCCGACGAAACAGTCCTTCCTAATAAGATACTGGGGTAGCCCGGTCTGTGATAGCGTGGGGCTGCGGTTCCGGTCGCGATCGCGTCGCCGCTCCAGTGGGAAATTCCTAGAGGGGTCGGCATTCTGCCTGCCCCTGAGATCCCTGGTGTATTGATCCAGCGTTGTTGAGTCCTGCCTAGTTGAGTCCTGCCTATGCGCAAACTCTATTTCCTACTCCCCGGTACGGGTCCCCGTTTTGCGTGTGGCGGTCTCTGGGCAGAATTAAAGCTCTACCACCTGGCCCAGCAGCTTGGTGAGGCGGCGATCGTCACCTATCGACAACGGGAAAAAGATACCCTGTTTTTGGATGATCTGTTGCGGCAACCATCGTCCCAACCCTCCCTTAATGACGTCATCTTTGTCCTTAGCTGGGGGTTTGATGTCCCCAAGTTGGCGGCTCGATTGCAACGCTATGCGGTGATTTACCATGCCCACAGCGCCGGGTATGGGTTTCGGTTGCCGTCGCGGATGCCGATTGTGACCGTAAGTCGCAACACGATGGGTTACTGGGGGCAGCGATCGCCCCATGCCTTGATTTATTATTTGCCTAATCAAATTGCCGATGAGTTCCAAAATTTAGGGCGAACGCGGGATATTGATGTCCTAGTTCAAGCCCGGAAATCCTCAACCTATTTACTCAACACCTTGATTCCGGCCCTACAAGCCGTTTGTCGCGTTGAAGTTGTGAATACCTACGTTGAGGATCTCCCCCATTTGTTTAATCGGGCTAAGGTTTACCTGTACGATTCGGCGGAATACTGGGCGCAACAGGGTGTCACCGAAGGCTTTGGCCTACAACCCTTGGAAGCAATGGCCTGCGGCTGTCAGGTATTTTCCAGTGTTAATCATGGTCTATCGGATTATCTTGATCCGGGGTTTAACTGCGAGAAAATTGCCGGTTATTCCCTCGGTTTCGATCGCGAACGGATTCTCGCCGCGATCGCCCAGTATCCCCAATTCTCACTATCAGAGCAGGCGCTAGCCGAATACCGAGGACCGAACATCCGCGATCGACTGACCAAAATTATCACGGAACTGAATCAATTTTTTGATTATCGCCACACGCAACCAGATGTCATTCCTGAGTTTAGTCAAATCGACTTTCTCAAGAAGAAATGCCAAAAGGTTTGGCACAAGTTACGCAAACTCAAATCATGATCCCGCTAGGACTCTACCCGCACCTCACCCAGTTGAATTTGCCAGAGATCGGCATAGATACCTCCCCGATCGATTAATGCTGGGTGCGTTCCCTGTTCAACCACCTTACCCTGATCCATCACATAAATACAATCAGCATGACGGATGGTGGACAGGCGATGGGCGATCGCGATCGTGGTGCGGTTGGCGGTAATTTTGGCCAGTGATCGTTGAATGGCCGCTTCCGTTTCATTGTCTACCGCCGAAGTTGCCTCATCTAGGACCAGGATCGGTGGATCTTTGAGGATGGCGCGGGCGATCGCGAGGCGTTGGCGTTGCCCACCAGAGAGTTTTTGGCCCCGTTCCCCGACGATCGTGTCATATCCCTGGGGCAAGGCTTCAATAAATTCATGAGCCTCGGCCATTTTCGCTGCCATGATCACCTCGCCCAACTCAGCCCCAAAGCTGCCATAGGCGATATTCTCCGCCACTGTCCCGTGGAACAGGAAAACATCCTGACTCACCAGACCGATCGCCCGCCGCAGATCCGTCAGTCGCAACTCCCGGATATCAATACCATCCAGACGAATGCTCCCAGACTGGATCTCATAAAACCGCAGGAGTAATTTCACCAGCGTACTTTTGCCCGATCCGGTGGCCCCCACGATCGCGATCGTTTGCCCTGCTGGCACGTGCAGGGAAAGCTGCTCCAAGAGCGGCACACCGGCATAGTAGTGAAACCCCACCTGCTCAAAGTCCACCTGGCCACGCACCTCGGCCAAGGGAAGTTGGCGATCGCCGGAAGCGATCGTGATCGGCGTATCCAGCACATTCATCACCCGCCGGGTAGAGGCCATCGCCCGCTGGTACTGATCCAGGGTTTCCCCCAAGCGCGTCAGCGGCCAGAGCAAGCGTTGGGTTAGGAAGACCAATACACTATAGGTCCCCACGGAAAGGCGTCCTGCCGCAGCCTCCAGCCCTCCCAACAGCAAAATCGCCACAAAGCCTGCCAGAATCACAATCCGGATCAGGGGCACAAAAGCCGCACTCAGGGCGATCGCCTCCCGATTCGCTTGGCGGTAGGCCCAACTTTCCCGGTTAATCCGTTCCCGTTCATAGGCTTCAGCGGTGAAGCTCTTGATGGTTACAATTCCCGTCAGGTTATTCGACAATTGCCCATTCAGGAGACTTACCCTTTCCCGCACTAGGGCATAGCGGGGGGCCAGGAGCCGTTGAAAGGCGATCGACCCCAGGAAAATAAACGGCATCGGCAATATCGCCATTCCCGCCACATTGGGAGCCAGGATGAAAAAGGCGCCCCCGATCACAATCACCGTGGTGGTCACCTGGATAATTTCATTGGCCCCGATATCGAGGAATCGCTCCAATTGGTTGATATCGTCACTTAGGATCGACATTAACCCGCCTGTACTACGCTCCTCAAAATAGGCCAGTTCTAGGTTTTGCAGATGGGCGTAGGCATCCAGCCGCAACTCGTGCTGCATCGTCTGGGCCAGGTTACGCCAGAGGCGGGCATAGGCATACTCAAAGGCCGACTCCAACCCCCAAATGATCAGGCTCAAAAAGGAGAGTGTTACCAACTGCCAGAACACATCCTGAATCCCCAGACGGGCCAAGAGAGAGTCCTGCTGCTCCACCACCACATCCACCGCCGCCCCAATTAGGGCCGGGGGAGCCAGATCAAAAATCTTGTTGAGGATAGAACACAGGACCGCCAGCCAGATCTGGGTGCGGTGGGGACGTCCATAGGCGAGGAGACGTTGGATCGGCGACAGGGCGCGGGGTGAAGAAGCTTTCAAGGTAGGAACCCAAACAGGCAAGAACAGCCACCTGACTTACCCAATCGGGGCACAGGCGCTTTCCCCACGATAGCCCCTGCCGGCAAGGGTTGGCTAGCCGCCGATCGGGGCGAGGGGACTCACCCGATCGGGTTACCCCCTGGACCGTAACCTTGCCCTGATCACAGGAACGGTTGGAAGGTATCAACCAGGGCGGCGACCGCATTCGGGACTTGGGCAATCCCCGCTTGGGCACCGGCAATCAACAGCAACAGCACATCATCCCCCGCCTGACGTGCCAAAATCACCCCCTGGACCGGTTGGGTTTGGCCCGCGATCGTTAAGCGCCCCGACCAGTTCACCTGCACGCCCCCCTTCGGCAAGTCCACCGGAATCGCCGTACTGGCAAACCCCTCCCCCCGTGCAAAGGCAGCTTGGGCAACCTGGGCTAGGGCAAAGTTATCTAGCGGTTGGCTGTCAAAGGCAGGCCGTTGCACGGGTTGCACAATAACCGTATAGGCCAGGACGCCATCGGGGGCTTCAATGAGCACCGATCCTGCCAGGGGACTCACCCGATAGCCCTGGAGAATACCAACCCGAAAGCGGGCATTGGCGTCAATGTAGGTATTGGTCACTGGCAGCGGCGAAACGTCGGTCAAGTCCGCCGCTGATTCTGGCAACGGTAACGGAGCCAAATCCCCGGATGGCGGCACATCAGTGGGCATCGCACTATTGCTTGGCTCAGGGATGGGGGAGACCTGCGCGTCCGGATTACCCCAATCACTCGGTACCATTGGCTCTGTCAGGGGAGGGGATGTGACGGGTGTATCAGGCTCAGGCGTTAACGTGGATGGCGGCGGGGGGACCTCCGGTGTTGCAGTCTGGGCACTGGCAGGTTGGATTGTCTCCTGAAGAACTGCTGTCGGAGAGAAGGCGGGGGGTCCCCAGGGAAGACGATCGCCCAGGAGCAAGACCGCCGCTGTGATCGCGACCCAAACTAGCCAACGTAACCACCGTTTGCGCATGACTCACTTTCCCAGACTAAACTTTTCCAGACTCACTTTCCCGGACTCAACTTTCCCGGACTCAACTTTCCCGGACTCAACTTTCCCGGTCAACTCCCGCAGATCGGGTGGGCATAATCGCTTGTTAGGTTACTTTAACGGTTGCTGTGTCTGATTTCCATTGGTGCCGCCTGCCATGTCCTCACCTCCGCTTATAACCCTACTCACGGACTTTGGCGATCGGGATAGCTATGTTGGGGTGATGAAAGGTGTCATTGCTGGGATTAATCCCCACATCCGTGTGATTGACCTGACTCACCAGATCCCTCCCCAAGCAATCGCCCTAGCCCGATTCCACCTGACGACCGCTTTTCCCTACTTTCCTCCCGGAACGGTCCATCTGGCGGTCGTTGATCCGGGGGTGGGTAGCCAGCGACGGGCGATCGCGGTTGCCCTGGCAATGGGCAGTTTTTTAGTCGGTCCCGATAATGGAATTTGGGGCGGGGTGGTGCAGCAGTATCCCGTCCAAGCCGCCGTCATGCTAAACAATCCCACCTATTGGCGGACAGGCCAATCCAGTGCCACGTTTCACGGACGGGATATTTTTGCCCCGATCGCCGCCCATTTGGCCAGTGGGGTGGCGTTGGCAGCCTTGGGTGAGCCGATCACGCCCCAAACCCTTGTGGATCTCGATCTACCGGGATGTCAGCCAACCGCGATCGGGGTAACGGGCACGATACAAGCGATCGATCATTTTGGCAATATCATCACCAATATTCCCGCTGCCCAGCTTCAGGGGCAACACTGGCAAGTGAGTTGGGGCGACCAGCTTATCCCAGCAGCTACCACCTATAGTGACGTGGCCGTGGGAAGTCTCTTGGCTTTAATCGGTAGCCACGGCTGGCTTGAAATTGCGTGTCACCGGGGCAATGCTGCCCAATGCCTCAATGCCGAGTGGGGCCATAGGGTGAGCGTGCATTGGTTGAAAGATGCTAGGGGACTTATTGTTTAACTAACGTGATTTGCGGAAAGGTGAAATGATCGCAGCCTAGTCCCAAAGAGGGCGAATGGGGATTGAAAGCACACAAGTTAAGAAATAGCGATTTTCCGGAGCAGCAGACGATATAGTTTGTGGGATGCTGGTGTCCTTCAGGAGTTTTAAAAACGCTGTATATCTATCTTTTAGGCTTGCTGATCAATAAGATTGAATTTGATTGAAATTTCCTGCTTTAGATAAGCATGAATGGCTCTACAGCACTTCCATATTTAGTGAGGTACAGACAAGGGGCTTAAGCCCCTTGTTTACAAGGCTTGACAGTACTTCATTAGGGAGGGAACGGCTGTAGCTTAACCAACCGATTAGGTGTGCCTCCATCCCGAAGATAAAGCATCCCGACGATCGCGGCTATACGTGGCAATTAGTAACATCGTAGAATAAATTCAGGATCGGTTGCTTGAGGGATACCCGCCATGACCCCCCTAGACCTGCAAGAATTTCACCTCACCCTGCCCCCCACCCAGGATGACCTCCCCTATGATGACGGAGTACCAATGGAGAGTCAACGTCATAAATTGCAAATGGATCTGCTCATTGACGCCCTTATCCCCTGGTTGGAGGCCAGAGAGGATGGCTACGTCGGTGGTAATATGTTTGTCTACTACAGCCTCAAACAAGTCCGTAATCAAGACTTTCGGGGACCGGATGTCTTTGTTGTTCTCAATGTCCCCAAGGGCGAACGCAAAAGCTGGGTCTGTTGGGAAGAGGGGAAACCCCCGGATGTCGTGATTGAGCTACTGTCTGTCAGCACACAGGACGCCGACAAAGGCGAAAAGAAGGAGATCTATCAAAACCAAATGCGGGTTGCCGAATATTTTTGGTACGACCCCTTTAATCCAGACGACTGGGCCGGTTTTCAACTACAAGGTACCTACCAGCCGATCACGGTGAATCCCCAAGGCCAATTAGTGAGTCAAGTCCTCAAGTTAGGGCTAAGCCGTTGGTCGGGGACTTACCAGGGCGTCTCAACCACCTGGTTACGCTGGGTAAACTTGGATGGCACGCTTTTGCCGACAACAACCGAATTGGCCCAACAGCAGGCTGAACAAGCCCAACAGCAGGCTGAACAAGCCCAACAGCAGGCTGAACAAGCCCAACAACGAGCCGACTACGCGGAACAGCAAGTGCTGCAAATCGTACAAAACCTCCGGCAAGCAGGCATGAGTGTAGCTCAGATTGCGCAAGTCACCGGACTCTCCCTCGATCAAGTCAATGCCTTGGAGGGGCGATAAGCGTGGGAAAGCTAATATTCATAGTTATGCTGACGGTATCTTGACCGATGGGTTGTGGCTGGTGTCAAGTTTCCGCGATCGCCTTACCAGGATATAATCAACGCTTCTGAGTGCCGTTACCCTGGCTGTTGTCTGAAATCCACCCACTGGCAGTTAACCGACTGGAGAGGTGTCGTGCCTAGGGGGACTGCACCGGGGAATGCCCGCCTTGAGCCATTGCTGTCATTCATGTCCGTGCCCTGCGAACTTTCTCCAACCCTCCTATCACCCCAGACGTGGCCCTTTAGTCTGTCTGCCTTGCCGAGCACTGCTGTGTTGGTGGGGGGGGCGGTGCGGGATGCCTTGTTAGGGCGGGATATGGGTTATCTCGATCTGGATTTTGTGCTGCCCGATCGCGCGGTCGAAGTGGCTCGACGGTTGGCACACCAGTATCACGCTGGGTTTGTTGTTCTTGATGCGACCCGCCAGATTGCCCGTGTCGTCTTTCCCCAGGCGACGGTTGATTTTGCCCAGCAGGAAGGCGATTCGCTAGAAGCTGATCTGCAACGGCGGGACTTCACCATCAATGCGATCGCCTATAATGCCCACACCCAAACCCTCATTGATCCGCTCAATGGTTGCCAGGACTTGGAGCAGCAGCAACTCCGGATGGTGGCGATCACCAACCTGCAAGCCGATCCCCTGCGAGTGCTACGGGCCTACCGTCAGGCGGCCCAACTCGGGTTTACGATCGCACCCAACACCCAAGCAGCCCTCAGCCAATCTGCCCCCCTGCTCCAGAAAGTCGCCCCGGAACGGATTCAAACCGAGTTCAACTACCTGCTTAACTATGCCGATGGCAGTGATTGGTTGGTACGGAGTTGGCAGGATGGGGTGTTGGCCCAGGTCATCCCCCTGCCGATTACGCCAGCCCAGATTGAACAGTTGCAGGCGATCGCCCCAACCCTCAATCGTTTAATGGATATGGGTGTGGATCTGCGCCCGTCCTTAGCCATGCCTCTCCGTGAAACCGAAAAACCCGGCAGTTACCGGGGAACTGATCCCCGATCGCAAAGTTGGCTAGGGATCGTGCGCCTGACCACGTTATTGTTACCGCCGCCCCCTTTGACCGTTACCCCAGACCATCTCGAAGCGGTGGCGATCGCCCTGAGCCAACTCAAATACAGCCGCGCTGTTAGCCGTGCGGTCCTGCTGATTCTGCAAACCTTACCTAGCCTTGCCATCCCGCCTGATACCATTCGGGCGCAATATTGGTTCTTTCGGGAAGTCGATGGGGCTTTCCCGGCGATCGCGCTGGTGGCCCTTGTTGCTGGCTATCCCGATACCGCGCTGGTCCCCTTATTGCATCGCTTTCTTGACCCCAGCGATCGGGTTGCCCATCCCCAACCCCTACTGAGTGGTCGTGATTTGATCCAACATCTTCACCTGCGGCCCGGTCCCAATATTGGTCACCTGTTGAGCGAACTTCAGATTGCCCAAGCCGAAGGCAAAATCCATACCCCCGCTGCAGCCCTTGCCTGGACTCGCAAATATTGGCAACAACGCCCGTATGAAACTTGAGACCTCACCGGCATTGCCAACCGCATTAGGCCAATAGACCATCGCGTGCAACGGTAAGCTACCATAAGCAGCGGACACCCTACTGCGTAGTGGGAGCAACGATGATTGAGGTTGAACATCTCAGTAAGGTTTACCGGGATACCCCTGCGATCGCTGATGTCACCTTCCAGGTGGAAGCGGGCGAAATCCTGGGGTTCCTAGGCCCCAATGGTGCTGGTAAAACCACCACTATGCGCATCCTCACGGGTTATCTACCCGCCTCCAGCGGGACGGCCCGAATTGCCGGTTACGATGTCCATGAAGACTCAATGGCAGTGCGTCAGCGCATTGGCTATCTCCCCGAATCCCCCCCCCTTTATGGCGAAATGACGGTGGAGAGTTTCCTCGATTTTGTGGCTCGACTGAAGGGCGTGTCCGCTGGCGATCGCCCAACTCAGGTGAACTCAGCGATCGTGCGGTGCAACCTGGAGGAACGACGCACCAGCCTGATTCGCAAGCTATCTAAAGGTTTCAAGCAACGGGTCGGCATTGCCCAAGCGATCGTCCATGATCCCCCGGCTATTATTCTCGATGAACCCACTGTTGGCCTCGACCCCCGCCAAATTATTGAAGTCCGCAATCTGATTAAGCAATTGGCCGGTCAGCACACAATCATCCTTTCGACCCACATCCTGCCAGAAGTGAGCATGACCTGCGATCGGGTAGCCATCATCAACCGGGGCCGCATCGTTGCCACCAACACCCCGGATAACCTGCTCAGCCAACTGGCCGCCGGGACCGGCTACGAGTATGAACTGGAAATTGCAGGCGAATTGCCGACGATTCTGACCTGTCTGGGCAGTGTGTCGGGTGTTGAATCCGTAACCTCCCTCACGCCTGTGGCCGAGCGGCAGGTGGTCAAAGTCATCTGTCAGACCGGAGTGGAAGCTGGCCGCGATCTGGCAAGTGCCCTGGTGACTGCGAACCTAGGTCTGTATGAAATGCGTCGCAGTCGTGCCAGCCTGGAAGACGTCTTCCTCGAACTCACAATGGAAGAAGCACCGCCAACCCCAATGCCAGTGGATGAAGCGATCGGCCAGGGTCCTGCGCCTGAACCATCTGAGGATTCCCCTCCAGCCACGGAGGCAGCCCCCACGGACGATCTGAACGCAGATTCGGAGGTTTGAGGTTTGCATCTCCCCTAAATTTCTGTGGATATGTCCCTCGGCCAATGGGAGATGCTAGAGTGGTCACCTTTGATACTCACTGTTTATTAACCCTTTAATTAATTATGCGGATTGTTGTTGGCAATATCATGGCGATCTACCGGCGCGAATTACAGGGGTACTTTGCTTCCCCCTTGGCCTACGCGATCGCCGGTGCATTTTGGTTTTTGAGTGGCCTATTCTTTGTCCTTATTTTGCAAGGGGCACTGATGCAGTCCTCAATGCTGGATATGCAACGGCAACAATTGGGGGCCAATGCGGTTCCGCCCTTTGATGTCCCCAGTATTGTCCTACAGCAATTTCTGGGCGCGATGGGTTTCATCGTTCTGGTCATCCTGCCCATGCTCACAATGGGGTTGTATGCCGAAGAGCGGAAACAAGGGACTCTGGAACTGCTAGCCACCTCACCCATTACCAACTGGGCCGTTGCCTTGGGTAAGCTTCTGGGCGTCTTCACCTTCTTTTTTACGCTGCTACTGCCGGTGCTCATGTACGAAGCGATCGCCTTGTCTGGAGCCGAACCCCCCTTGCCGATCGCCGTCTTCTGGATTGGGCATCTGGGGTTACTCCTGGTGGCTGCCGGAATCTTATCCTTAGGGATGTTTATTTCTTCCCTGACGGTCAGCACGATCCTATCGGCAATTCTTACCTTTGTGTTGGTATTTTTCCTGTGGATCTTAGACGCAGTCGGGCGAAATGCTAGTGGCCCAATGGCAGAGGTGTTCGGGCACCTATCACTGTTACGCCACTTTGATAACTTTAGCCAGGGGATTCTGGAGACCAGTGCATTGGTGCTGTTTGCCAGCTATATTTTTCTGGGGATCTTTTTAACGGCCCAGTCGATCGAGGCGTTGCGTTATCAACGGTCTTGAGGTCGGTAGCCCCAGAAGAGCCAGCCCCAGCCACCCATCCCGATTGTTGTCGCTCAGGGACTGCGCCCATACCCCCCAGGGACCGATCGCGGGTTGATCGCCACCTTTGCTGATTTGTCTGTTGCCTGTTTGTACTAACGCCTCCATGAAAACCACACGCTGGAAAGGGTCAAAATATCTGCCGTATGCCTTTGGATTAGGACCAATTTTCCTGATCATGGGGGTCGCCGCTGGCATGGTCGCCGGGACTTGGGTGCCCGTGCCTCTCATCTTTTTAGTCATGGGGGGTATCCTCATTGCGGGTTGGTTGTGGTGGCAGACCCGTTTAACTCGTGGCTTTTGGGGCCGCCGATCGACCCAAGCGGGTACGAATGCGCTGTTGACAACCCTGGCAGTCCTGATCATTTTGAGCCTCGTCAACTTCCTGGCGGTACGCTATTCGGCCCGGTTCGACTTAACAGAAACCCAGTTTCACTCCCTCTCACCGCAGTCACAGGAGGTGGTGCGTGCCCTGGAACAACCCGCGAAGGTGTGGGTCTTCACCCGCCCCCCCAATGCCCAGGATCGCGCCCTGCTACGAAACTATCGCCGCTATAATCCCAAACAGTTCCAGTTTGAATTTGTTGACCCCCAACAGGACCTCGCCCTAGCGAGGGAGTTTCAAGTGACGGCAATGGGGGATGTTTTCCTAGAGATGGGCGATCGCAAACAACTGGTTCAGAATCTTCAAAATGAGCGCCTCTCGGAAAGTCGTCTCACCAATAGCCTGCTGCGAACCACGGAATTTCCCGAAGATTATGTCTACTTTCTGCAAGGACAAGGGCAGCGATCGCTCGACCAACTGTCGCAAGCTGTCACCAGGCTAGGGGATGAAAATTTTGTCAGCGAACCCCTCAACATTGCCCAACGGATCGCTGCGGGTCAACCCCCCATTCCCGAAAATGCCACGGTGATTGTGATTGCAGGGGCACAGCGGGCGTTGTTCGAGCAGGAAGTCGAAGCGTTAAAGGCGTTCCTCGATCGCGGGGGGAGCCTCTTCGTGATGGCTGATCCCAATACCGACTCTGGTCTGGATCGTTTGCTAACGGAATGGGGGGTAACGTTGGACCCCCGTTTGATCATTGATGCCACGGGGGGCGCGATCGGCCTGGACGCCCGTGGGGGAATTGTCGGCTTTGGCCCCACGGCTCCCCTCGTGACGAACTATGGCACCCATCCCATCACAGCCAATTTCCAAGGGGGCAACTCCTTTTTCCCCTCCGCCCGACCGTTGCAACTGGCGCCGAAGCCAGAGGTTCAACAAACTGAGTTGCTCTTCACGAACGAGCAAAGCTGGGCCGAAAGTGACCTGAGCCAACGGCAAGTGGAATTTAACGAGGGGCCGGACACGCGGGGACCCTTGGTTTTAGGGGTAGCCCTGAGTCGGCCAGTTGCCCAAGCGGCGAACGGTGAACCGGCAACCCCGGCAACGCCGTCACCCAGTCCCTCGCCCAGCCCTGATGCCCCTGAAGCGGAGGCCACGGAGACCACACCCCAGGCCCGACTGGTGGTGATTGGCAATTCGGGCTTTGCTACCGATGGGTTCTTTGAGCAGCAGTTAAATGGGGATGTGTTCCTCAATTCGGTGAACTGGCTGAGTAATCGCGAGGGAGCCGTGCTATCCATCCGACCCCGGGAAATGGCCGATCGTCGTTTGACCTTGACGCCCACCCGATCGGCCTGGATAACGTTATTGGCGCTGGTGATTTTACCGATCGCTGGCATTGCTGCGGCTATTGTGGTTTGGTGGCGGCGGCGATGAAACTGCAACGGACCACGGTGATTGTGTTAGCCCTAGCGGCGGCCCTGGGAGGCTTTGTCTTCTTCTATGAGATCCAGAGCAAGCCCTATCGGGAGGCAGCCCAAAACCAAGCCAAGCAACTCTTCCCGTTTGAGGAAATCGATGTTCAAGCCTTAACTATTCGTACTGAAACGGAAACCCTAGTCTTTGAGCGGGCTGCTGCCTCGCCGACCCAGGACAAAGCTGCCGAAGAAGCCAGCCCAGAAGCTAGTCCAGAATTAGAAGAGCAACCAGTTCCTACAGAGACCAGTCAGTGGTTGATGACCCAACCGGAGCGCCAACCCGCCAATGCCGCCACGATCGCCTTCCTATTGAACCTGCTGGCCACGGATACCCCTAGCAAAACCTTTACCGCTCCGGCCAGCCAACTGCCAGAGTTTGGCCTGCAACCGCCCCGGACAACGGTAGCGGTGACCTTGGCGAACCAACGCCGCCATACCCTGTACCTGGGGACCTCAGACTTTAACCGCAGCGCCCTCTACGCTTTGGTTGATCCTCCCGCTTCCCTGCCCCAGGAGGTCAAAGTGGCTCTGGTTTCCATCAGTTTTGAGACGGCGGTACAGCGATCGCTGGCGGAATGGCTGGCTGAGACCAACCCTTTGCCCGATCCCCCCTTACCTCCCCCAACCCCCTAGGATTCGTCAATCCGCAAATCTTCATATAAACTTGTCCGATCGCGTGGCGAATCAGACACTTTTCTCAGTGGTTTCCGCGATAAACTAATGTCATCATCAGGTCGGTGTTCGATGTATCGTGATCGCCCGCTGGGGGGTACGATCGCACAATCAGGGAGCATTTATGATTCAAGCTATGGCGCGTAGACAGGATGAAAGTCCGCCGGTTGAGCAGCTCATTCAGCAGGCCCAGGCATTGGGTCGCATTAGTCGCGGTGAACATCGACAATTAACCTCTGCCCTCTTGTGTAATCCATCCCTCTCACCGGAGGAGCGCCGCCAAATCAATCTCCTGCTGGATGCTGTGCGCATGGGTCGCCTCAAGCTGGTGAGTTAAACACGGTTGGTCAAACGTGAGCATGCTTGGGCGTCGTTGCCGCTTGGGTGTATCCCACGTTTGCTGCCCTCACCCTAAACCCCTCTCCCAGAACGGGCGGGAGGAACCTCAATCTGGCTCCCCTTCGCCCCAAGCGCAAGAAGGGGTTGCGGGGAGGAGGGGAAAGTTGCCAAACGGGGATGCTCCCCGCCACTTTAACCGCGATCGGCCTTTTCCAGCTGCCTATCAGATTAAACCTTGGTGATTCAGGAGTTTGGTGAAGTTACGCTTACGCTTGTGGGTATGGCTAAGACTGGTGACGAAGGTTTGAAATTCAGCGGCCTGATCGAGTTGGGTCATTACGGCCTTTAGCTTGAGCAGGAGATCCACGGCTTGGGCATAGGCATCGTTATTCATTTGGTTAATCAGGGAATCGATCGCGGGTTGGTAGATAGCCGGAACGTCCGCCGGGTGAGTCTTGGCCCGCTGGTCCGCCAACCGCAGCCACAGTTTTTGGTTACAACCCTGGGTCTGGGCAGTTTCCCAGGCCGATTCGCTCTCTCCTTCCCAGAGCAAGACTTCCACCAGAAGCGACCCATCGTTATGGGGGGGGTAGTGGGTATAGGCGTTGGCAGGGGGATGTTCCATCAGGTGTAACAGGTGGGCCAGTGCCCGATCGCGCCACTGGGGCCAGCTTTGGGCCTTCTCGGCTTGGACCTTTAGCCTTTGGTAATTGGATAGCGTCGGGCTACGGCTGAAGTCTTGCCAGACGATCGTGACCGCATCCTCAAACCGGTCCCCTTGCTCATAGGCATGAATCAGAAAGGTCGTGAGCTGGTCCGTGCGATAGGACTGAGCAAACACCGCCATACCCTGCTCAGCCCACTCAATGGCCGTTTCAAGCTGACCCGCCTCCCAATAGAGTTCGGCGATTGCCACATACCGCCCCGGTTGGGATAGGTCCTTCCCAATCACATTTACCAATTCTTCCAGGTTGCCCCGGTGGCGGGCGATCGCCTCCTTCATTTGGCTAATCTGCGATCGGCGCGAGTCATAGTGGTTAATATCTTCATGGTCCAAGTTGGGAAATTGCCGCCATTCCTTATCTACCAGGGCTTCATAGGTTGCTAACCCAGCCTCGCCTAGCACCTCCGCATAGGTCGCGATCGCATTATAGAACAGGCCATAATCGGAGCGGGTTTCTAGCTCAAACAGGCGCTTAGCCAGGTCCGTGGGATCAGGCTGACCCGCCAAACACGCCTGGTGGTGCAAGTCCTGGATCGATTCTGCCACCCTACTGACGTACCCACTCGAATCATCCACGCACTCAAACGCTTCCTCCAGCAGGGACACCGCCAGTTCACACAGATCAATCACCTCATCCGCATAGCCAGCTTTGACCAGATCCGTCATGCTCGCCAGGACAGTTTCAATATCCTCGACATAGCCATCCACCTCGTCATATTCGATATAGTCGTCGTCGGGCACCAGCGCATCGATCAGCGATCGCCGCACTTGGTCAATATCGGGTTTCTGGCCCCCCTTCGCCGCCACCAGGAGGAGCAATTGTTGTCGCCAGCGATCGTCATTCATGGCGCGATCGAGAATCATCTGCACCAGGGTTTCCGGGGCCTGTCGGGCTAGGTAGTCGTGGACCGCTTGCATATCTGCATAGCCTTGACGATGGGCAAGGGCAGGCACATCGGACGCTGGATAGTAGGGCGGGGGTTCGGCAATCCAGGCCAAGCCGACCGCCACGCAATGTTTGCAGAATAGGCCCTCATCCCCCAAAGGGCAGGTACAGGTATACTCAAGATCGTCTGCTTCTAACCAGAGATCGACCTTATAGGTGTGGGTGCCATAGACTTTAGCCGTGATGCGATCACCGTACTGGGCCAAGGCATGGACCCGCCCCTCTTCAAGGTAGTTAACACCGCGTTGAAAAGAGCGATCGCCCGCCAGATCCCGTAAAGAGCCTTCATCTAATCGATCACTGAGCGTCGTCATCGTCGGGGCCTCCCAGAAGCGAGCGGAAGGAGTGGGTATCAGATAGGAGTCTGGCTCAATTGTTGCATTTCGTTGCGGTTCCCCACGCTGAATTAGATTTTTCTTAACAGCCCTCTTAGGAATCCTCATCTCTTTTCGATCGGGGAGTATGTCAAAATGGGAAGCATTGAGAATCGGTAATGCTGTTAGGAGACGATCGATGCCAATTGCGGTGGGAGTGATTGAAACGCAAGGATTTCCGACGGTCCTCGCTGCCGCCGATGCAATGGTGAAGGCTGGGCGGGTGACGTTGGTGGTTTACGATCGTTCCGAAAGTGGGCGTCAATTTGTGGCGGTCCGTGGTCCGGTTTCCGAGGTCAACCAGGCGGTAGCAGCGGGCATTGCCGCAGGCAATCAACTACCGGGAGAAGGCAAGGTTATCACGCACTATATCGTGCCCAATCCGCCTGAAAATATTGAAACTGTCTTGCCGATCGACTTCACCGAAGCCAGTCTTCCCTTTCGGGTTTAGAGCTTCATTTGTGTAAGTTTTCTAATCGGAATTATAGCCTTTTCTTATCGGTAAATCTATGCTGCCTGGGGACAACCTAGGGGCTTTCTCGTATGTATTGATCCTTGGCCGTGTTCTCCCGCAATTCAGGGAGAGGAAGCAAGTCACTTGTGCAGAATACATTTTGCCCAATGCCCACAAAAATTCATATCAGAAATTGCCTGAATATTCGTACAATTAGGATTGGACGATCGCTACTAATCATCGCTATCTAGACAGGGAGTTAGGAAGATGCCAGAGGCCGTTGGATCACTTGAAACAAGAGGGTTTCCCCCCGTATTAGCGGCAGCGGATGCAATGGTCAAGGCAGGCCGGGTAACGCTGGTGGGTTACCTACGGGCGGGAAGTGCTCGGTTTACGATCAATATTCGCGGTGATGTTTCGGAAGTCAAGGCTGCGATGGAAGCCGGGGTCGAAGCCGCCAAAAATACTCCCGGTGGCGTTTTAGAAACCTGGGTGATTATTCCCCGTCCCCATGAGAACGTAGTGGCGGTGTTACCGATCGACTTTAACGAAGAAGTGGAACCCTACCGGCAGGCGGTGGAAACCGTGCGTCTAATTCCAGGCCGATAAACTAGGACAACCACCAAGACACTAAGCACACCAAGGGGCACAAAGAACCTCGCGTTGCTTCGTGTCCTTTGCGCCTTGGTGGTTAGATGACGTTACTGGTGAGCGCAAGATTTGTATTTTTCAAGATGTCTAAATATTCAACCGCTCATACACCTGCTCAAGATGGCGTAGATGGTATTGCGGATCGAAACAATCTGTAATCTCCTCAGGGGGTAAGTGTTGTGTCACCTGGGGATGGGCCTGGATCAAGGCTTGGAAATTCCCATCTGGCGTATTCCAGGCTTGGTGGGCACAGGACTGGACGATCGCATACGCCTCCTCCCGCGATAACCCTTTTTCCACCAGCGCCAACAACACTCGCTGACTGAACACCACCCCCCCATAGCAGTTCAAATTGCGCTGCATATTGTCGGGATACACCAGCAACGTATTCACCAGCTCGGTCATCTCCACTAACATGAAGTGGGCCAGGATGCAGCAGTCGGGCAGCATCACCCGCTCCACCGAACTGTGGGAAATATCCCGCTCATGCCACAGGGCCACATTCTCTAATGCCGCGATCGCATGGCCCCGGAGAATCCGCGCCACCCCGGTCAAGCGTTCCGATCGAATCGGATTGCGTTTATGGGGCATCGCCGAGGACCCCTTTTGGCCCTTCGCAAAAAACTCTTCCACTTCCAGGACATCCGTCCGTTGCAGGTTACGGATTTCCACCGCAAAGCGCTCGATCGATGCCCCTAGGAGGGCCAGTGCTTGCACATAGTTGGCATGACGATCGCGAGAGACCACCTGGGTTGAGGCGGTATCCGGCGTTAGCCCTAACTTTTGACAGGCTAGGGCCTCCACCTTCGGGTCAATATTGGCATAGGTCCCCACAGCCCCGGAAATCTTACCCACGGCGATTTCCTGGGCAATGGCCGTGAGACGATCGCGGTGGCGCAACATTTCCGCCAACCAACCAGCCAGCTTAAAGCCAAAGGTAATCGGTTCGGCATGGATGCCGTGGGAGCGACCGATCATGACCGTGTGGCGGTGCTGCTGGGCCTGGTGGCGGATGGCCTGGATCAAGCATTCCAACTGGGCCAAAATCACATCCAGACTGGCCACCAGTTGCAGCGCGAGGCCCGTATCCAATACATCGGAACTGGTTAACCCTAGGTGAATATAGCGCCCTGCCTCGCCCACATATTCATTGACATTGGTGAGAAAGGCGATCACATCATGGCGAACCTCCGCCTCGATCGCCAGAATCCGCTGCGGGTCGAAGTCCGCCTTCGCTCGAATGATCGCCACTGCGTCCACCGGAATAGACCCCAGTTCAGCCTGGGCTTCACAAACGGCAATCTCCACCTGTAACCAGGTCTTGTACTTATAGGTATCGGTCCAGAGTTCGCCCAGTGCGGGCAGGGTATAACGCTCGATCAAGGCTGTGATGCCCAATACAACCGCTTTATTGTAGCCACTTGTGGCCCCTCCCGATCCGCCGCTGAAAAATTTTTCCTAGTTTTGGGATCGGCTGCGATCGCGGCGATGCCATCGCCCTTGTCTAGGGTACGGTGATGCGTAATCTGTCCGCATCTTTAGCTCTGCCTTGGCCGAAGCCGTGTAAGCCGCGTCTTTCGTTATAAATCCTGGTGGTGAAAGGGGCGGGCGTTGGGTCCCACGTAGGTTGCACACAGGTGACCGTCCCCCACCAATTGGTATTTGTAGGTCACCAATCCCTCTAGGCCCACGGGTCCCCTCGGTGGCAGCTTTTGGGTACTAATCCCCACTTCAGCACCAAAACCATAGCGAAAACCATCGGCAAAGCGGGTCGAGCAATTATGAAAGACCCCCGCCGCATCGACTTGGGCAATAAAGTCCTGGGCTGTTTGGGGATTACGGGTGACGATCGCTTCCGTATGGCGCGAGCCATAGGTGTTGATGTGATCGATCGCTGCGGTGAGGTCGGGGACCACCTTAATCGCCAGAATTAAGTCGCTGTATTCCGTGGCCCAATCCGCCTCCGTGGCGTCTACAAGGGAGGCCGTGAGAACCCTATTCCCTAGGACTTGGCGACTGGCGCTGTCTACCCGCACCTCAACGCCTCTGGCTTGCAGCGCTGGTACCACCAGGGGCAGAAAATTCGCCGCGATCCCCGCATGGACCAGCAGGGTCTCAATCGCATTACACGCCGCCGGGTATTGCACCTTCGCGTCCACCGCGATCGCCACTGCCTGGTCGAGATCCGCTTCGGCATCAATGTAAAGGTGACAAATTCCATCGGCATGGCCCAGGACCGGAATACGGGTGTTCTCCTGGACGAACCGGACAAAACTATTGGAGCCACGGGGAATAATCAAATCCACCCAGCGATCGAGTTGGAGCAGTTCCAGGGTTTCGGATCGGGTGGTCAACAACAGCACGGCGGTGGGATCAACTGAGGTTTGGGCTAATCCCTGTTGGATAGCAGCCACCAGCGCCGTACAGGAGCGCACGGCTTCCTGCCCCCCCTTGAGGATGACGCCGTTACCCGACTTAATGGCCAGTGAGGCAATCTGGATGACGGCATCGGGACGGGCTTCAAAAATAACCCCCAGTACCCCCAGCGGGCAAGTATAGCGTTGCAGGATCAGGCCCGTGTCCAGTTCCCGGTGAATCTGGACGGCCCCAATCGGGTCCGGTAATTGGGCGACATCCCGTACCCCCGCGATCGCTGCTTGCAGTTTGGTTGCGTCTAATTTCAGTCGGGCATAGAGGGCTGAGCCAATCCCATCAGCTTGGGCGGCCTCACAATCGGCCTGGTTCGCTGCCAAAATTTGGGGGGTTGCGGCCTCAAGTGCTGCTGCGATCGCCAAAACGGCAGCCTGACGTTCCTGCGTTGAGCATCGGGCTAACTGGCGGGCAGCCTGACGGGTTTGTTGGGCCAAGGTCGGTAGGGACAGGCTAATGGGGGCGTTATTGGCCCGATCGGTGCGATCAGCGTTGGCAGGTGAGAGCGAAGCAGTCATGGCAAGGGCAGTAGGCAAGGGCAGTAGGCAACGGCGGCTTATTAAGCAGCAGTCTAACAAAAAAGCGTCCCTAGCCGACTGGCTATAGATTCGTCGGGTAGCTCAGATAGATGGGCAGTACGGATACCCCTTGGCACTAAAGGCAACGAATGCGACAGGGGTGTACAGTGGTTCTTTGTGAAAAGGTTAAGGTATCGTATTCTACTAGATCATTTTTCTGCCACGTTCAGTGGAGGAGTGTATGACCAAAAAATTACTGACCTTGCTTGTTCTACTTAGTCTGACCGCACCCCTGGCAGCCTGCGGTGGCGGGGGTGGTGGTGGTGAAGCTAGCCCCAGCCCTTCGCCTGCTGAGTCGCCCCAATAGCTTGGTTTTGTTGGTTTTTGACGCATAAAGCTGATTTTCAGGTCCCGTCATTTGCTATCGATCGGGGCCTGAATTTTTTGTGTTTTTGGGGTCCGGTCTATTGGCGTGCTGTGAGGGAAGCGGTAGAGTTGGGAAGAACCTGTTTCCTTGTCTGACCGTCCTTCGACGCTGCGTTCGTGAAGCGTCTCCGTAGGAGAATCGCCATGAGTCAAGTTGATTTTTTCCACCACCTCAACCCTTCCCAACGACAAGCGGTTGAGCATTTTTGCGGTCCCTTATTAGTCGTCGCTGGCGCTGGATCAGGCAAGACCCGTGCGTTGTCCTACCGGATTGTGAACCTGGTCCTTACCCATCGCGTTGATCCGGAAAATATTTTGGCGGTTACCTTTACCAATAAGGCCGCCCGCGAAATGAAGGATCGGATTGAAACCCTATTCGCGACGCAACAGGCCCAAGCTCGTTATGGCCAGCCCCTCTCTACCCTCGCCCCAGAGGCCCAAACCCAACTGCGATCGCAGGTCTATCGCAACATTATTAAGGATCTGTGGATTGGGACCTTCCATGCCCTGTGTGCCCGTATTTTGCGATTAGATATTGAGAAATATGAAAGTACGGAAGGACACCGTTGGGAGCGATCGTTTTCTATTTTTGATGAGTCCGATGCTCAAAGTTTGGTCAAGGAAATCGTCAAGGAAAAGGATCTAGACGATAAGAAATACGATCCACGATCGCTACGGTTTGCAATTAGCAATGCCAAAAATCGGGACCTCTCGCCCAGACAGTTTGAACAAGAGCAGCCCAATTTACGCGGTCGTATCATCGCTGAAGTCTATGCCACCTACCAAAATCGATTGGCGGCAAATAATGCCCTCGATTTTGATGATTTGATCTGGATTCCTGTGCAACTGTTTCGCCAGAATGAATCGGTATTAGGCTATTGGCATCATCGCTTTCAACACATCCTTGTTGACGAATATCAGGATACTAACCGCACCCAGTATGAGTTGATTAAATTACTGGCAACTAACGGGAATGATCCGCAGCAGTTTGATCGACAGCGACGCTCTATTTTCGTGGTTGGGGACGCAGACCAATCCATTTATTCCTTTCGAGCGGCTGACTTTAAGATTCTTATGGGTTTCCAGTATGATTTCGGCGATGGTCTGCCCGATGAAGAAACTCGGACGATGATTAAGTTGGAGGAAAATTATCGATCGACGGAAAATATTCTCGAAGTGGCTAATCATTTAATTGAGAAAAATACAGAGCGAATTGACAAAGTCCTGCGTCCAATGCGTAGTTCAGGTGAACCCGTCTTTTGTTATCGCTCCGATAATGAAATTGATGAGGCCCAGTTTGTCATCAATCAAATGCGGGAGTTGCAACAGCAGCACCCAGAACTGAACTGGGGAAGTTTTGCGATTCTTTATCGGACGAATGCCCAATCCCGCGCCTTTGAAGAAGTCCTGGTCCGTGCCGATATTCCCTACACGATCGTGGGTGGTCTCCGCTTCTACGATCGCAAGGAAATTAAGGATGCTCTCGCCTACCTGAAACTCCTGGCTAATCCCTACGATACCGTCAGCCTCATGCGGGTGATCAATACCCCTCGCCGGGGGATTGGGAAATCGACCCTCGATCGCCTGAGTACTGCTGCTCAGGAATTGGGAATACCCGTCTGGGAGATCCTCAGTGATGACACCTCGGTGAACACTTTGGCCGGGCGATCGGCTAAGTCAGTCAACCAGTTTGCGGCGATCATTCGCTATTGGCGGGAACAGATTGATGCCCTCCCTGCCAACCAAATTATTCAGGGGATTATGGAGGACTCTGGCTATGTCCAGGATCTGAAAGCCCAAGGCACTGAAGAAGCTGAAGAACGCTTACAAAATGTTCTGGAACTTTATAATGCTGTTCTCCAATTTGAGGAAGAAAACGAAGACCCTAACTTAATCAATTTCCTCGCCAGTGCAGCGCTGTCCTCGGATTTAGATAACCTGAGTGAAGGCCAAACGGCTGTTTCCCTTATGACGCTCCATTCCTCCAAGGGATTAGAATTTCCGGTGGTCTTTTTAGTTGGCCTGGAACAGGGACTCTTTCCCAATTATCGATCGCTCAATGATCCGGCGGCCCTGGAAGAAGAACGCCGTCTCTGCTACGTGGGGATTACCCGTGCCCAGGAGCGCTTGTTCATCAGCCATGCCCAGGAACGTCGTCTCTGGGGTGCCCGTGAGTTGGCGGTGCCCTCCCTGTTTTTGGGGGAACTGCCACGGGAACGTTTAAGCACGAATCTCCCCAGCGCGATTCCCAGTTATCCCAGCCAACGGGTGAATTCCCCACAGGCAGCCACCCTGACCCCCGGTTACGCCCCGACAGTTCGCCCCAGCCAGCCAACCGGGACGACCGCCAGTGCTAGCCCTCGCGCTATGGTATCGCCCGAATCCTGGCGCGTCGGCGATCGCCTGGTCCACACGACTTTTGGCCCTGGTCAGATCACCCATGTGTTTGGCAGTGGCAAAAAAATGTCGATCGCGGTTAAATTTCCCAACATTGGCCAAAAAATTCTCGACCCAAACTTGGCTCCCCTGCAACGGGTGAATGAAGCTTAGGTACTGAAGCTAGACACGATCGCACAACCAATAGGTCTGCATTTTGCCCTTACCCTTAATCAAAATTTCTCCCCGTGGCATCAAGTGATAGGTATGGCGCAATCGTTGGTAAACCGTCTCCGTTACCTGAATTTTGCCCGGTTCGCCCTGGGATTCCATGCGGCTGGCCACATTCACGGCATCGCCCCAAAGATCATAAATAAACTTACTGGTGCCAATCACGCCCGCAATCACTGGCCCATGATTGATGCCAATGCGTAAGCTTAAGGGGGAGCCATCTTGACGCTGAAATTGGGTAATTTCCCTTTGCATATCCAGCGCCAGATCGGCGATCGCGGCCAGAGCACCGGGGCGAGGGATGGGTACCCCCCCTACCGCCATATAGGCATCACCAATGGTTTTGATTTTTTCGAGACCCTGTTGTTCCACTAATCGATCAAAAACGGAAAAAACATCATTAAGTAATTGTACTAATTGGGTAGGTTCCAGGGTAGCCGCTAGGCCCGTAAAATCGACAATATCCGCAAATAAAATGGCCGCATCGGTAAAACTATCAGCGATCGTTTGGGCATCCCGCTTTAGCCGCTCAGCGATCGGTTGAGGCAAAATATTTAACAATAGCAATTCTGCCTTGCGACGTTGATAGCGTAGCTCAGCTTCTGTTTGCTTGCGTTCAGTAATATCTTGAATCGTCCCTTCATAATACAAAACTTGGCCATCCTGATCTCGTACCGTACGCATATTTTCCGATATCCAAATCTTACTAGCATCTTTACGGTAAATTTGCGATTCAAAATCGGAGACGGTTTCATATCGTTTCATATAGGCAATAAACTCGGCACGGCGCTGGGGTTCCACATAGAGTTGCTGAATATCCGTGATCGTATTGATTAGCTCCGCGATCGAAGCATAGCCCAACAGACGCGCTAGGGCAGAATTGGCACTGATAAATTGGCCCGATGGACTCGTCTGGCAGATGCCATTAACTGCATTCTCGACGATACTACGATACTTTTCCTCAGCAACTTCCCGATCGCGAATTTCCTTCTGTAATTGTTTTTGTAAATGCTGAATCGTGATTTGCTTATCCACTCGCGCCAGAACCTCTTCCACATGGAAGGGTTTGGTAATATAATCAACGCCGCCTACTTGAAACCCCTTAATCTTATCGGCCACCTCATCCAGGGCACTAATGAAAATAACCGGTATTTCGCATGTCTTGGGATCAGCTTTCAGTTGTTTGCATACCTCATACCCATTCATTTGGGGCATATTAACATCGAGAAGAATTAAATCCGGTGGTGCCGCTTGGATACCCATTAGCGCCATTTTGCCACTAATCACACTGCGAACTTCATAACCTTTCTCTGTTAGCATTGTTGCCAATAATCGCAGGTTATTCGGTGTATCATCAACAACGAGGATATCCCCTCTGTGCACTTCGACTGGACGACTACTCATGGTTCTACCTTTACTATCAGAGTAATTATTTTTCTGTGACGATAATTGCCAGCGATCGCTCACATTTACCCCTCAGGAGAAAAGCAAACCGGTTGTTTTTAGCATGACGCAATTACGGCCTTGTGCTTTAGCGGCATAGAGAGCAGTATCGGCAACCTTGACTAGATTTTCCGGATTTTCAACACGATCGGGGATTACCGTTGAAACACCAAGACTTACCGTAACATAACCGGTTTCCGATGCGTATTCATGCTTTATTTTTAAATCTTGAATCGCCGCTAGAACCGCTGTTGCCACTTCAAAAGCGCCTGCCGCATCCGTGCAGGGAAGCAGGAGAATAAATTCTTCTCCGCCATAGCGACCGACGAGATCTGCGCCTCGTTTTAAGGTCGATCGAATCACCTGAGCAATTTGGCGTAAACACTCATCTCCTGCCAGGTGACCATAGGTATCATTAAAGGTTTTGAAATGATCAACATCACACAAAATCAAGGAAAGCGGTTGCTTAGCATCTGCCAGGATTTCCCACTGCTCCTGGAGATACTGATAAAAGAAACGACGATTGACCACCTGGGTTAACTCATCGGTAATAGCTAAGTGTTGAAGCTTTTGGTTGGCGACTTGCAGGGCCATTTCTGCCCGTTGGTGTTCTTGAATTTCCCGCTGAAGTTGCTCATTCTGCTCTTTGAGCAACCGTTGCAAGCGTCGCAAGGTGAGTTGATTCTCAACCCGTGCCAAAACCTCCTCCAGTTGGAAGGGCTTGGTGATGTAGTCAACACCGCCTATTGTAAAAGCTCTGACCTTATCAATCACGTCATCTAGGGCGCTGATAAAGATGATTGGAATATCGGCAGTTTGTTCATCTCTTTTTAACTGTTGGCAGACCTCATACCCATTCATTTGCGGCATATTGATATCTAACAAGATGAGATCAGGTGGCTCGGCCCGTACCCCCATCAACGCCATTTGGCCATTGATCACACTACGCACCTCATATCCCTGACGACTCAGCATGTTAGATAAGAGACGCAGATTATCCGGCGTATCATCAACCAGCAGAATATTGCCTTTGGCATGCTCAAGGAGTTGATTTTCCATGCGGCTGCGCCATAGTACTAAGGTCGATAATTTGATCGAAACGGAAGTTATCAACCATTTCCGTCAGAACTTGGGCTAGATCTGTTTGTTCAGGGGGGACGGCTTCGATCAACTTCATCAGTTTCCGGGCGTTCACCTGCATCGCGGCTTGCCGAAGTGACTCAATCCAGGTGCTCGGCATGGTTTGCAACCATTCCCGTGTTGATTGGGCCGCTAAGATCGGAGTGGCCTGGGAGGCTGGGCTGGCGGATTCAAGGCTGACTTCCTCATAAGGCAGTGATGCGGTGGTTTCAAAGAACTGCACCCCTAGGTGTTGGTGAAGTTTTTCTAACACCGTTGCTCGGCGAAAGGGTTTACGGATGAGATCATCACAGCCTGCGGCAATGGCTTGAGTGTGCTCATCACTAAAGGCACTTGCGGTTAAGGCAATGATTTTGGTAGCCGGGGGGAGTGGGGGTGCGACGCAGGTAGCAGTTGCCGGATGAGGGTCCCGGCTCATCGGGGTCGCATGGGGCTGATGTTGCTGTCGCTGTTCGCGACGGCGGATGCGCTGCGTCACTTCATAGCCACTCATATCTGGCATTCGCACGTCCATCCAAATCAGATGGGGATGCCAATGCTGCCAGCGCCCGATCGCCTCCTCTCCGTTAATCGCTTCTCGCACCTCAAACCCTAGTTCGCCTAGTAACTTCACCAGTAGTTTACGGCTTTCCCAATGATCGTCCACGACCAACATCCGATAGCAGCGTTCCTCGGCGGAGAGATCAACCCGTGCATCCTGGGTACGGACAAGGGGGCGTTCGCTTGGAAGAGTTGTGGTCTCAGTGACAGAGACGGGGATATAGAAATAGAAGCAACTGCCTTGACCCAGTTGACTCTGGACGCTGATTTCCCCCCCCATTAGTTGAACAAATTGACGGCTAATGGCCAACCCCAACCCACTGCCCTGCTGCGATCGTCGTCCTGTTTCCGTTTGGACAAAAGCATTAAACAGGCTAGCTAACTCCGCAGGCGCAATCCCGTGCCCCGTATCTTCCACCGCAAAGGAAAGATAGTAGGTGACAGGGGAAGGTAAGTCAGGATCGGCGGCAGTCCCGTGGGGATGAACACACACGCTATCGTTGTGCTCGGCTGGGGGGGGACCCAAGCTTTGGTGTTCTGCCCAAACGCGCAGGACAACCTGTCCCTGTTCCGTAAATTTAATGGCATTACCCAGCAGGTTGATCAGCACTTGGCGTAGTTTACTTTCATCGGTTTGTACGATCGGCGGTAGGTTAGGGTCAAGCTGAAAGATAAATTGCAAACCTTTGGATTCGGCCTTAAGCTGCAACATCTTTTCTAAACCATCCAGAAATCGGTGCAAATTAAAACAGCTTTCATTAAGGGTTAATCGACCGGCTTCAATTTTGGAAAGGTCAAGGATATCATTAATCAGTTCCAATAAATGCTCACCACTGCGGCTGATAATCATCAACTCTTCTTTTTGCTCCGCGTTAAGGTGCGGATCATAGGCCAGTAGTTGGGCAAAGCCGAGAATTGCGTTGAGCGGTGTACGTAGCTCGTGACTCATGTTGGCCAAAAAGGTACTCTTAGCACGGTTGGCCGCTTCGGCAGCCTCTTTGGCCTGTTGCAGATCGGTTTCGGTGCGCTTGCGATCGCTGATATCCCGTTCGATCGACAGCAACCGTTTCTTGCCACCAATCATTGCTGATTTAAGAATGACTTCACTCCAAAACCGATCACCATCGGCCCGCTGACTTTGGCACTCAAACGTACAAATCTCGCCAGCTGGGGCTTTGCGTACCCACCCCAGGAGATCGGCCTGGACATCAGCGGCTAGCCCTCGATTCAGATCTTTAAAATGGAGTCGCAGCAATTCTTTGCGGTTAAAGCCATATAGTTCACAGACGCGCTGATTAACATCCAGAATCGCCCCGGTCTCAATGTTGTAAACCAGAAGTGTTGAATGATAGGAAATGTGTTAAAAAATAGCCTCTAATCGTGT